>DATMXW010000074.1:0-3629 GCA_035561295.1 Methanospirillum sp.
GTACTAGATTCTACAATAATAAAGGGAATAGTCAGAAAAGCAAAATAAACTTTTTAGCATCTCTGCAAATCAGTCCCCTTCCTTGGCCTTATTTGTCGATTATATAGGATCGGGTCATCGGTAAAAATTCCGTACAACTGAATCTGAACCATTGGGAGCACTGATCATATGCTTTGACTAACCGTTTGATAGGTGGTTACCTGCCTCAAGCATTCATACCATCACATCGCTCACTGCGCTTCACGGTGACACTTTTTTTAGAATTTTTATACTGAAAGATGGACTATAGGTTAAACAACATATCTGGTATCACGAGCTTTGGAGGAAATAACCATTTCTCATTAGATTATTAGAATATTGAAAAAAAGAGAGGCTGTTGCGTTACCGCCATAAATTCTAATTTGGTAAAGTACTTCTTCCAAACAACATTTTGTTATGACACAATGCAGTTACAAAAAAACTTAGGCTGTTATGTACCCCCTGCTTCTTTAGCAGGATGAGTTCTCGGAGTTTCTTCATCGAGCCTCTCGAACAGACTGTTCGAAGATTTTGGGATAAACAAATCAAGCTCCATTCGTCTTGACAATGCAATATTCCTCTTCTTTGTAACTTTCGTATACCTCGGTTTTCTTTAATCCATCCAAACACCGGTTCAACAATTACTTTACGCCTTGAGTATGTCCTTTTTGATGCATACGGGGTCATTTTTACCTCCATTATAGCTTTAGCTATCGAAGCGGGTGTAGGAAGAGTATCATTTGAGAGAAGATTTTTCATACACCAGTCTCCAATTGAAGATAACGTTGGTGTATTACACTGATCATTCATTATTAGTTCTGAAATATTATCTAAATCAAGCAAATTCCTCTCGATTCCCCTGATATTGAATATATCTGGTTCATGGCATGTTGAACAAAGAAAACCTATGTCTTGCATTTTCATATAAAGGTAGTTTTCATAACTCCAATAACCGGCATCTGTAAGTAATTGAAGATATTCAATTGAAATGCCAGTCAACTCGGCAATTTCTTTAAGTCTTTCATATGAAGGTTGAAGCAATCTGTGTTCTACTGGGGAATTACTTAATAATGGTACAAGAATGAACCCATCCTGATTCACAATTATTTGTCCATTATACCCCTGGATACAACCTGGGCCGCTTTTCATCAATGAACTATCCGGATCTGTCGTATTCGCGAGACTTTGATCATCAGGATTCTTTTCCAGTTTTTTAGGTTTTCTACCACGTTTTTTCCTACCAGATTGTTTCTCCTCTTCGTCCCTTTCCGCTATCTTATCTTCCTTTTTTTTAATTTTTTCTGCTTGTTCTGTCTCGAGTCGCTCTTTTGCTGCCATGAATCGTTTCATTCGTTCGGCATGTTTTTTTAATTCATCTGGAACCTCACTCCCTGAATTTTCAGGACCATAGAGAAGATCCTCTTCGATGTCTTTCTCCTGAACTTCCTGCAAGTATTTCTGAATATCCGCTTCAATCTTTTCATATGGCAGATTTGAACCAAGTGAAGCATTAGCCTTCAATTTGGTTCCATCCAATGCCAGAAGTTTGTTATTGATTAATCCAGCTTCATTGAGAAGGGTCAATACCGGAATGAAAAGGTTTCCAATAAATGAACTATTTTTCTTGAGAAACCGGGATATTGTTGTATGGTCGGGGAGAGAATTTCGGGTAACTATTCGGTATCCAACATCATAACGGCATTTCTTTTCTATCTGACGGCTTGAACGAGCACCGTGAAAATATGAGTAGATGATTAAACCCACCATGATTTCGGGGTGATAAAATGCTGCCCCCTGACCGTCTTTGCGATGATCTTTGTATAATGGTACGAGATCTAAAATTGAGACTAAGTCGACGAGAATTAGACTAAAATCATCTTCTGAAACCCAATCCTTTATGTTTTCAGGCAGAAGGAAGAGTTGTTCAATATCTCGACCTAGTGTATTGTACATCGATCATATATTTGTCGTACTCAGATAAAGTACTTTTGATTGACTATTTGAGATCTAAACTGAATTTGGAGAGGTTATGCAACAGCCTCAAGAATAACACTAAAAACTTCTGGAAATAGGGGCTTTATGTTATCGATATATTTACGCAATTATTATAACGCCGAAGGGGAGCGTTTGATAAACAGGTTTAACGCTGTATCGATCCAATTATATATTTGGAGTTGGGATCGTGTCTTTTTACCTTGGAGAAATCCGCGATTATGAGGTCCGTTCGATAAATAAGGCGCTTGAAAATAATCAGATTTCTCAGTCTGATGCGACCCTGATAAAACAATATATTTCAGAGAAGATTGCCTGTGATCGAATAGGAAGGAATCGAATTCTCAAGCTTAATACCACTCTTTTAGGTTGGAGAAAGAACCGGCTGATCACCTGCGAATACAAAGACCTAACTATGGCAGATCTGTTTTCAGCCATGCAGAACCTCGACTCTACAATATCCCAATCAGGAAAACCTCTTGCTAAGAATACTCAACATGATTATGTCGTCATCCTGAAGGGGTTCATGACGTGGATGATGGAGAATGGGATCAATATGTCTCTGATTGAGAAGAAAGTCAGATCGATAAAGACCCCTCCGAAAAATATGGATACCACTCACCCGGATCAGATCCTGACACCGGATGAGATCCGGGGTATGATCAGGTCTCGTAAATCCACTCGTGACCGGGCATTGATAGCAGTCCAATATGAGGCCGCAACCCGGATAGGGGAACTCGGAAGGATGGTTTGGCGCGATGTTCAGTTCGATGATTACGGAGCCAGATTATTGATCCATGACACAAAAACGAAGAAAACTAGATTCAGTAGGATAACTAAAGCAACCTCTTCTCAGTATTTGGCAGCCTGGAGAGATGATTATCCGGGTATCCCTGAAGGTGATGCCCCGGTATTCTTGTCTGAGCGGGGTGGTACTCTTTCATATTATGCAATTAGGAAAATCTTTCTGGATGCAGCAACAGTGGCAGGGATAGAGAAGCATGTCTGTACTCATCTCTTCAGGAAGTCACGCGGAACACACTTAATCGAGCAGGGGTTACCTGACGCATCGGTGAAAGATCTGATGTGGGGGAACCAGTCCACCCGAATGCTCGATACCTATATCAGGATTAGTCCGGTCGAGCAGGACCGGATTCTATTGAAACATGCAGGAGTCATAACCGATGAACAGAGCAAACAACAGGAGCGTCGTTTGTCTGGGGTAATGTGTTCTATCTGTCATATGCAGAACTCCCCGACCTCTCGGTATTGTGCTGGATGTGGAACTGGGCTCACTGAAGAGGCTGCAAGAATACATAAGGAAGGTATAGCACTCGCTCAAGACCCTCGTCTGTTACAGGCTGCTATTGAAAAGTTGCTTGGTACACAATTTCATGGTTGAAGTCTCGGGGGTGCAGAAAGAAGGACCAAATATTTTCGGTCATGATACAGAATGTGCCGATTATGTTAAAAGTGATCTTAAATATCTGATCGGTTGTGGGATGTATCCTTGATTCCCGGCAAAACATAACGAGTTTGTAGTGCCAGAGTGGTATGCGAAGATTATTCTTTAATTGAAGGCAACATTATAGAAATCAGAATAATACCTTTCCTTGTTA
>DATMXW010000075.1:0-4491 GCA_035561295.1 Methanospirillum sp.
TAATGGGTGAATATGGGCAGGGTTCGCAAAGTGAGATGGAAGAAGAAATTCGGAGAATTATATGCGAAGAGATCAGTAATTTCCATCAGAAGGGGATCAATGAAGAGAGAATCTACGAGTCGGTCCCGACCGCTGAGATGAAACTGTCCAGGACTCTCGAACCAGATGGATGGTACACCCAACAGGAGATTCGGGACTTCCTTCCTGATACTATCTCGTTGAATACGAAGAAGGGGATGGTAAGCAAGGCAGTGGCAGCCGGGAAGATCACAACGAATAATTCTACCAAGCGGGAATGGAGAATTCTGGGCTCTTCGGCTCTTGAATGGCTGAAAACAACGGGCCGTGAAGAATACGCCCCTGCGACTGACTTCCCCAGGCGGTCACCGGTCCCCCTCCTCGGTTAAGAGGGATTATTATGGTCTTCTCCCGACTCAATAATCCGGTAATGTTCTTTTGGTACTGTGATCTCGAAACGAATTCCGTTACCTGGCTCCCCGGTCTCCTGCAGTGCTATTTCTGTTATCGAGAGGATCTCCCTCGCGAGGAAGAGGCTGGTGCCGCTTTTCCCCATGTGTTCCCATGTGAAATACTCCTCTTTTTCCTCTGTCGGAATTCCTGTGCCGTCTGATTCGACGAAGATAGTTATACCATCAATTGTTTGCCGGCATTTGAGGCTTATCAGGGTTACTCCGGCACCTTGCATGACAATAGTCTCCATAAGGGCGAAAAAGACGTCCTCGAACAAGGGGTCAGCATATATTTCAATGTCTGGCAGATCAACAATCCGGGAGATATTCGAGAGATCAAGATGGGAGATAGCGTAGAGAAGAACTTGAAGAACGGTTTGCCAGCGAGGGTGCTTTATGCCAAGATTCTGGAATTTTTCTGCAAAGGCAAGTTTATTTTGAACAGATTGGATAATCTGCTCCTCATTATCAAAGTAAATTTTTGCCTCTTCAAGACTATCTGAGTTTCTTGAAATCTGGATATAGCCAATAAGGATAAAAAAAGCATTTTTAATGTCTCTGACGGTCAGCGTATTGAGCAAGGTTAATTTTTTTCTGGCTTGCATGAGGGCATTTTGGCTCTTCTGAAGTTCTTTGAAGCTCTCTCTAACCTCTTTTTCCATCGCAGCTAATTGTTCATAGGCTGCACGTATTTCCTCATTTTTTTGAACCAGTTCCATTTCTGCACGAGTACGGTTTGCTACCTCCAGCTGCAGTTCCTCGTTTTGCTGGGCAATCTCAGCGGTTTTTCGCCTGACTTCTCGCCGCAAAATGAAACTCATCATGACAAACAGGAAGGCAAGGCAGGCAACTCCTCCAAGAATCCACCAGAGGAAAACAGGGATGATATCCCTGCCTTTTATCCCATACCATTTCTGCATTGCCTTGTTATATGTGGATGATGTATCGTTTTTTCCTGCTGCAATATAGGGATCAATAACCCTTAGGAGGTCCTGGTTCTTTCCTTTGAGAACAGCGAAACCAAACTGTGCGGGATTAAACATCACCGGGGTGGCTACAAGACCATATTTCTTGGAATCCTCCTGACCTGCTGAGTTATACACAACGAGGGCGTCTGCTTTTCCATCTGCAACTGCTGCAAAAATATCCGCTGGTCTCTCCATTTCAAGATACGTTGCATTGACGCCAAATTTGTGTGCATAATCCATCAAAGCGGTTCCACTGGATGCTCCCCTGACCATTGCAACCCGCTTTCTGTCAAGGTCAAGAATCGTATTAATGCCTGATTCGGGGTGTGTATAAACCTGCGACCATATAGAAAGAGCAGATTCATTAGTGAAATCATAGACTCTCGCCCGCTCGGGTGTACTAGTCACTGCTGGTAGGAGATCGATCTCACCCGAATTTAGTCGATCCCAGCTGTCAGAGATCGTTCCGCTGATCCAAATAACATTCCACCCTTCCTTTTCTGCCAGATTTTCAATAATGTCAACAAAAAAACCAGTTGGCTTTCCCTGTTCATCAGTGTAGAGAGATGGTTTGAGTTCAGTCAGGCCTACCTTTACATCCTTTGCAGAGACAGGTTCGGAGCAGAAGGCAGCGATGAGAATAAGAATAACAAAGAGAATAAACACCTCCTGCCAAAGGTCATTTCTGTTATCTGGATGTGCGGGGGGGATCATATAAAACCTCAAAGTTGGTCAACGAAAGCCGTGAATTCGAAAATACTCCGATGCAAGAAAGTTACTTAGGTAACTAATTATTCTTTGGAGTCATCCTGGTGATATTGGTTTCTCTTCTCTCATGATTGTATGAGTGCTTATTGTTATTATTGGATATTTGTTTCATTATATCGGTTTCCTCCTAGGATGGTATCTCTCTCCTCCTTGTTTCATATAATGGCAATTTTTGACCCCTCACTTCGTTTTACTCCGTTCCTCCTCAAGTCAGGGCTTCGTCTGTGCTCCGCTCTTGTCGTTCAGTCACCGGACCATTCCGGCCCGGTTCCTTCTTTCCTGTCGCTCCGATGTTCAAGTAGTGGTACCTTCGTGGCGGACTCATACCCTCCTCGTTCCTCGCCGGCTATCAGTCCGCTCACTCCGATCACATTGTCGTCTCTGGCTCCGTGATGGTGTCCGCTTCGTGTCCAGAATCCCCTGCCCTCTATCGAAAGGGCACAGTCATCGCCTAACAAGACAGATGCCAATGGCATATCATCTGTTCAACTGGCTGCGGGGTCGCATTGGCAGAGCCCAACGCATCTATGAAGCATATCGGGGAACAATATGGTAATATGCGATTCCCTTGAGAATCACATTAAGGGCAAAGAAGGGATGTACGCCGGAAAAAAGCCAGCCTGTTTCGATCACATGCTCCGTTTGATCACTGCACGGCCTGTCATGATGAAGTAAAAAAACAGCTTGATCAACAGATCAGGATGCTTCAGGCAATAGGTGTCTACCCGGAGGAAGAAGATGAGTCTGAAATGGTCTGTTCAATGCCTGAAGAGGAATCTTCGGCCCTCTTTAATGATGCACTGAGCAGCCTGATCCGGATACATATTCTCAAGTTACTGTACCATGGAGGGAAGTTGTTCACCGATCTCTCCACTGATACCGGACTTCGGGGAGGGAATCTTCTCTTTCACCTGGAAAACCTCAGAAGAGTGGTATGGTCCATAAAAAAGGAGAATACCAGATGAGTTATCGCGGGTATGAGGTGCTGCATACGGTTGCCCGGCTTTTCAAGCAGACCGGCCAGGGAGATAATACAGGCTGAAAACTCAAAGTTCAGATTCTGAAAGGAAAGATTCCTTCATTCGACCCGCTACCATATTTCAGGTATCCATACTGGATAAGAGAGATCTCTTCTCTGAAACCCCCGGTTCCCATTCTGGTCTTCCTTTCCCGGATCGGATACAACCGGCTTACCTCTTACTGAGGGACCAATCCAGCCGCTGCCAGCATCGGTGCAATGGTAGAAAGGTCAAAGTAATCTCTCCAGAGGGTAATGTGACCGTCATGCACCTCAAATATCCCAATAACCGGTAATTCAAACCATCCCTGAGAGAGGCGGTGACGATCAAGCCGCTCAATAAATACCACGGGGCCAGATGCTGCTTCATGCAGGATGATAAATTCATTCTCGATAGTAGGAGCAAAGAACGGTTCTAATGCTGCACGAATACCTGCCGGTCCGAACACCCTGGCATCAGGCATGGGTTTATTGTCATACTCGCAGGAGTCAGATACATATGATAGTGCGGTATCATAGTCAAGAGTGCTCATTGCGGCAAAAAACGCTTTTACTACTTCCAGTGGGGTTTGTTCGATATTCCCGGTTTTTGTCATAATCAGTAGTTTATTGCGAATCTAAATAAATAATTCACACCAAATAAACTCAAAGAAGTTTAATGTCTACTCTAGAATTGCTCCAGAAAATAGGTCTTTCAAAATACCAGGCGATGATATATGAATGCCTGATTCGAAAAGGACCGCTTGATGCAAGGATATTGTCATCAGAATCTCAGGTTCCCATGGGGAAGATCTATGATACTCTGTCATCGCTTCTGGAAAGCAACATAATTATCGAGCATTCAGGGAGACCGAAAAGGTATGAAGCAATCATTCCTGAAATCGCCTTTCAACGAATCTATATGCGACAGTATGTTGAACAGGAGAAGCAGCGTGATCATCTGAAAACAATAATTACTCAGTTAGAGCAGGATTTGGAGAGGGATGCATCATCTTTTTCTCCAGTACAGGATTTGCAGATTGTCTATACCAATGAAGATATCCTCAATTATTTGATCAATGCTCACAACGAAGCTAAAAAAGATGTTATCTACGTAAGCCATGTCAGATATGGTGCCTTTACGTCAGAACTCGATGAAAGGACATTGTATTCACTCATTAACAATATTGGAAGTTTATTGAAACAGGGAATTTCAGTTAAGGTTATTTTTCCTGATTCTCCTTATGTCCAGTTTTTCTCACAGATCACCTCACGAATCCTGAAAACC
>DATMXW010000076.1:0-31671 GCA_035561295.1 Methanospirillum sp.
ATACGCTATATGGTTTAAATTTATTCAAGAAAATGCAATATTTGTACCAGCTGTTGTTTCAATTATTGTCTTTGGAATCGGGATTCAATTTCTCCTCTCTGCTATGATGCTTGATATGCAGGAGGAAAAGAATGAAGGGTGGTATTAATGTATTATCTCTACACAAGCTCCTGATTGACAGCTTCTATAGGGATTTCCCGGGGTTTAATATTCTGATCTTCCAGGAGAGCAGTTACGAGGAGTGACAATACAACAATACCGAGACATGCCTCAAATACCAGTGATATCGCATGAGAAAGGACTTCAGGAGGTACTAATGACAAATCCACACTCTCTTTTGAGGTATTCAGGGCACTATACATAATAACACCGAAAATCGGGGTAATAATGGTTGCACCCATGTTGCGTGAAAACTGAAGTGATGAAGATATTACCCCAATCTCCTTATTACTAAAACTATTTTGAGCGGCAATAGAAAATAACGGATGCATAATTCCTGATCCATACCCCAGTAATATGGAGGCAATAATTAGTTCTTCAAATGATGTTTCAGGCCGTATGAATGCAAAGATGATTATTGCAATTGCAATGATCCCAAAGCCGAATATTGCAAGATTTTTATATCTCCTACTCCGTGAGATCATCTGTCCGGTAATAATCGCAGCGAGGACCATTGAAAGAACCATCGGAGTGATAACCATCCCTGCCACACTGGCGCTTGTTTTTAATACATCCTGTACAAACAGGGGAATGTAAATAATCACTGCAAAAAGCAGTGCATTGGCAAAGAAAACCGCAATCATGGAGATAGAAAACACTTTGTCCCGGAAAAGCTGGATGTTAAGAATCGGTTGATTTACATTCTTCTGAATCCTGATGAAGACGATAAAGAGAAAGAGGGAACCGGTAAGCATTCCAATAGTCTCAAGGGAGGTCCATGAATATTTGACTCCGGCGAGTGATAGTCCAAGGAAGAGCGGAATCATCGCAGCAATGAAGGTAAAAATACCAAGGTAATCGATATCCCGGTGTTGTTCTACAGGGGCGATATCAGGGAACCCTTTCCAGATCAGAATAAGTGAAAGTAGCCCGATAGGAATATTCACGTAAAAAACCCAGGACCATCCTAAAGTCTCAGTGATAAACCCTCCAAGTACCGGACCGATGATACTAGAAATCCCGAATACTGATGCAAGAATGCCTAAATACTTCCCCCGCTGCCATATTGGAAATAGTTCAGCTACCATGATGAACGAGACGGTCATAAGGATACCCCCTCCAATGCCTTGTACAGCTCGGAAAAGTATAAGCGATATCATATCAGGAGAAAAACCACAAAGAATTGAGCCCAGAAGAAAGATCAAAGTACCGATGATGAAGATGGGTTTACGGCCAAATATATCAGATAATTTTCCAAATATGATAATTGCAAGGGTAGAAGTGAGCATATAAACCGTGAATGGCCATACATAGAACTCCATCCCGTTCAAGTGATCTGCGATGGTCGGCATTACTGTGCTGACAATTGTACCATCAAGAGCCGCAAGGAGCAACCCAAGCATAACACCCCCCATAATCACAGGAATATTTTCGGGTGGGTGAATTTGTGAATGATTAGACATTTATTTCTTCCATACTCTATTAAAATCAAATGATTAATAAAACTTACTTAATAGTAAGTAATATGACCAATTATTAATAGGGCTCAATAGAATAGATATATCATCCATGCCCAAAGTCATTCCCGAATATCGTGATGAAGCAAGGAAGAAAATAATCCTTATCGGTCTTGAGGTTATGTCACAAAAGGGGTACCATAACACAACCCTTGATGACATTGCATCCCAAGTTGGTGTTAGTAAGACCACCCTATATCTTTATTTTAAAAATAAAGAGGATCTGATTGTTGAAATCATTAGAAGTGTACATGAAGATACCCATTCCCAGGCTATTCATCTCTTTCAGAGCGAGTCAATCCTTGATGCCTATGTCCACCTGCTGGACCTCTTCCTGGGGAGGGATATGATTCATGTTGGATTTATTCATGATATTCTGGCATTATCCACGAGAAATTCTCAAATCAGGCAGATCCATCAGGAACATCTGAATGCAGTAATCGAGAACGCAACTTTTGGGATAACCTGTTTGCAGCAAAAAGGGAAGGTTAGAACTGATGTTGAAGCCAGAACAATGGCTCTTTCACTGATATCCCTGATAAGTGGAATGAACAATCTTCATCTGAAAGGGATAGAGCGAGAAGAGATCAAAATGAGATTTTATGATATAGGAAAGATAATTCTCGGTCTTAAGGATCCTGACGGATAATTCCAAGACGAATAAAATTTAAATAGTCAGCCGGATCCCCGGATGGAATTGACAAGTGAAGACTATTATACGCCAGGCCAATCTTATACAGATAATCGCTTCTGGTTAATTTGAAGGAATTCCCGTTTTGAGTGAGAAAATACCGTTTATTCAATCTCCATAAAATATATAGTATTTCGTTTGATACTTCATGAATTAGGGTCAACTGTTATTGATTATTTTTTCCCCTATAATAATTAACACCGGAATCGGTTATTACGTGGTAATTCCTCACAGGCCCTTGGGGTGTCTGATCTAATTTCATCTGACCAGGGGTATTTGTCCGGTGGATTGCACCATTCCCTGTATAGGTCCCTCTTTTGGGGTGATAGGTTTTGAAGAGTTACCACTCTCCCCGGATAACCGCACGGTAGAAGGATCAGAGATCGTATCTATATCAGTCCGTTTAAGTCGAATTACCTCTTCCTCATTTCAGGTGTATCCATTATCAAATCTGAAACTGATGATATTGCCATCTCCATTCTGTTCAAAAAAACCATCCTGAATGATCCATCATTAAAACGAAGCGGGTCAGAATTGCCTACTTGGCCAATCCTCATCTGCCCTTGGTATAGGAAAGATTTCCCTCATCACTAACCGATACACAGTATCTCCTTCGGAAATAGAGTAGACATACATCTGCCAGTTAGTACCATCCCACGAAACATCCGGATCCACGAGTCCTGGTCAGATAAAAGAAACTCCCTCATCCAAAAATTGGGTATTGGCCTAATTTATTAATGGAGATAAAATCTCTGCAAAACGTTGTCAAAATGATCTGAAAATCGGTAAAACTCAAAGGATAATCTTTGAATTAGTAATTTCCTATTAACAGTTATTACCTGGGCCACTACAAAAATTGAACCCATCTTCCGAACAGCCAGATCTAATGTGATGAGGAGAGGTCTTACTGCTGAGATACCGACCTGATTGATAATAATAAAGCCTGAATTCCCCTCCCACTCATGCCACAATAGCAGGATCTAATGCTATTCGTTATTTTTCCTGTAATTACCAATCCAATAGGGTAAAAGAACTTCCCAGGCCCTCATATGATGCAATACCTGCAGACTCCAAAATACCCTGATTCATTCCTAGAGCATTCACATAAGAATGAGTATCAGATGTAGTGACTTCAGGTTAGGATTCCTGGATATTTTAACGGGATCCCATAGACCTATATAACAACAGCCTTGTTTGAATCTGGATCATTTCAATACCGGGACATCATATCAAAAAAATTATCACTCCGATATCTATGGTTATGTCCCCGGGTGAGATGAGGCTGAGTCGTACTAATCCCATATATACCACAAGGGGTAAATTTCGCCTACCAATGGGTCTGATCCTGAAGTATGAAAACGATTAGAGGAGAAACCTGATATATTTATAAGCACCAAGCGTCAATTTACCATACGGGACATGCTTAATGGATGCAGAGAACTCGACTCGAAATGCCAGTACCTTCGGATCTGATTCCGGAGAACAGTCAAAAATTCAGGAACAGATTCTCGATACCATTTCTCTGCCTCTACTCCTGATATCGGGGGGCAGAATCATCTATGGTAATGCTGCTGCAAGTTCTTTCTTAAAAATTTCCTGCCGGGATTTGAGGAGTATGTCTCTTCTGGAACTCTCACCCCGATTGCAGACAGATGGTAGACATTCAGAATATGCTGGAGAAGAGGGAGTCCGCATAGCTCTGGAGGGGCGCCCGTGGTCCGCACCATGGATATTCAAGGGTCCTGATGGGAGTATCCTAGAGGCAGAAATTACCCTTACCCGTATCGAAACCCAAGGAAAACATCTTATCCTTGCATCAATCACAGATAATTCAGCAACGAAGAGACAATCACAAGAGATTGAAAAAATCAGATCTGAGGCACAGAGGAGATCTGACTGGTATGAAACAATCCTGGACGCTATCAAATATCCAATCACCGTGACAGATATAAACCGGCGATGGACTTTTGTGAATAAGGCAGTGGAAGATATGCTCAAGGCTTCCCGCAAGGATCTCCTTGGCCATTCGTGCTCGGAGTGGGGTGCTGGTATCTGTAATACGGCTGACTGTGGCATTAACCGACTTAATACAGGATTTCAAACAACACAGTTTGAGCAGTCAGGGGGACATTTCACTGTAGACTGTGCGTATCTGACTGATCCATCAGGGAGGCGTATCGGCCATGTTGAGGTGGTTACTGATGTGACCGGTATGATCAGGCTCATCCAGTATCTCAAGACTGAAGTTGATCATCTGGCTAAGAATTTACAGAAACTTGCTGAAGGGGATCTGAACCTTGATTACAGAGTCGCTGAACCGGATGAGTATACCCGGGAAGCCTCAAGGCAGTTTAAATCTATCAATACAAATCTGAATAAAGCAGTTGATGCAATCAATCTGATGATGGAGGATGTAATGATGCTCTCTGAATCAGCCATCTCCGGGGTCCTGGGAGCGCGTGCCGACATAAACCGTCATAAGGGTGATTACACCCTGGTTATCCAGGGAATAAATGAGACTCTTGATGCAATCCTTCGTCCACTTCAGGAAGGAATCAGAGTCTGTGATGAGTACTCAAAGAGCAATTTTAGTGCTTCATTTAACTATGAAATCCCAGTTCTGGGAGATTTTTTAAAATTTAGAGACAGCCTCAACATTATCGGCGATGAAATTTCAGGAGTAATACTCAACCTAAAAAAAGAGATCTCTTCACTCTCCAAGTATGCAGAGAATGCGATTACCGGAGTAGATGATGTAAGTAAGGGGGCACGAGAAATTGCGGCGAACGCTGAAGAGACGAGTCAGAACGCTGAAAAGTCAGAGGAAGGTATAAACCAGGTTCTTAGAGCGATGTCTGATCTTACTACAGTGGTTAGTGATATCTCATCAGATGCTGATGTGGTTGCCAGGCTCAGTGAACAGGCCAACGAACAGGCATTGCAAGGAACAGAACATGCCGGATCAGCTGATAAGGGAATGAAGAGCATCACAGCCTCATCATCAGAAGTCGAACGGATCATTACTGAGATCAGAAAGGAAATGACTCAGATCAGGAAGATCGTCAATATTATTACCGATCTTGCGAACCAGACCAATCTTCTTGCCCTCAATGCCGCAATTGAAGCTGCAAGGGCCGGAGATGCAGGTCGCGGATTTGCAGTGGTGGCTGCAGAAGTCAAGTCTCTTGCACAGGAGTCACGGAGATCAGCAGAGTCAATCACTGATATGATCATGGGCTTGGAACGAAAGTCAGATGCTGCTGCTTCTGCCATTGAGGCTGCGGGAACTGCGGTGAAAGAAGGAAACCGGGCTTTATCAGATACTCTGACAATCTTTACTGAACTTACCGGGTCAGTGGGTAAAATTAATTCAAATATGGTCAATATTGCCAAGGCAACCGAACATCAGGCAGCATCCTTTGAGGAGATAACGGCAAGTGCCCATGAGATGAGTTCACTCGTAAAGAAAACTGCTGATGATGCCACTCATTCATCAGCAACAGCAGAGGAAGCGATGGCACTGGTAGCCCAGATCACCGGTATCATTGATCTCATCAACAAGGCTGTTGATACCATGGAGAATGAGATGAATACTTTCGAAGTCCGAAAATAATATCTGCCTTTTTTTTCACAGAACAATCCAAAACACATATATATCCAAAACTGCTGATTATCATTCATCCTGTTGTTCTGCAGGCCTGGCAGTAGTCAGAGAATGAGTGGTATGTATGGGTGAGAAGATCGTTGCATACTTTGAAAAAGCTAAAGCTATCGGCGGATTTAAGGGTCAGATGAGAATGGCTGTGATTACCAAGATATCACTGCAGAAAGCTGCATCAGATCCTGATACCCCTGAAGGTCTGAAATTGGTTGAGGATGCATACAGAGAAATTGAGAAGGAGTTTGTTAAGGTGGGATAATGACACAGATTGTAAAACCTGAACTGCATGTTGATATTCGTATTGATCCCCGAACGATGCGTCATTATTATAATGACCAGTTGGTTGTCGTACATTGTCATCATTATTCTACCCTCTATACCCAGCTGGCAGTGGATGCGGGAGAGACCAAGCTGCTCCAGGATGTTTCAGAAGATATGTTCTTCTCAGTTCTTTCAGATTACTTTCAGAAAAATCCGGTTTCAGAACTGGAAGACCGGATTGAGATTGCAATACAGCACTACGGTGCAATGGGGTTAGGCTCGCTTGAGATCAAATATTTAGGGCAGGATAGTGCAGATTTCATTCTCAGACGGACTCATGTTGATAAAGGCTGGCTGAGAAAATGGGGAAAGAATGACAAACCGGTAAACTATATTGGTGCCGGATGCATCGCAGGCCTGCTTTCAGCAGTGCACAACAAACCAGTAGGCACGTTTGATGTCAGGCAGACAAAAGCTCTGGTAATGGGTGATGAATTCTCTGAGATGAAAGCAGTGAAGAGGTGAGAAGATGGCAATAGATCGGAGAAAAATCATCGATGAGATGTCTAAGATCACCATCATCGGCGATCGTGACGGAGTAATTCAGGGATTTAAAGTTTGTGTCAATGTATTCCCGGCTCAATTCTGGAACGGATTTGCAGAACGGCTTGTACAGAAAGTTAATGAAGATCAACTCGAGGCAGTAGAGTTCCTCCTGATCAACGCTGCTCATGAGTGTGGATATCATACCGGCCATGGGATAATCACTTCTGATGAATGGAATAAGATCGTCGGCCCGATGGTAGAAACGACTGAAGATGTCCTCCATGGGGCTTTTGCAGTCTTTACTGCCTGGGGGTGGGCACAGATTGAAATCGTCGAACTGATTCCAAATGAACGGATGGTTATCAGGGCATATGACTATTATGAGGCTGATACGGTAAAAATTGGAAAACGAGACCGTCATTGTGCCTTTATGCTCCAGGGAATAACCGGGGCCTTTATGGATCTTGCCTATGGCGGTGCATATGATAAGACCGGGAAGACCGGTATGTGGACATTTAAAACGATTCAAACGAAGGGGAAAGAGTGCGGTGACGACTATGGTGAGTTTATAGTGACCCGTACTTAACCACCCTACTTTTTTTTGTTAACTGCACCACTCACCTCATACGACATTCACTTATCTGACTAAAACTGATATTGATCATGACTACCGGGTTACTGCTTATTGATATTCAGAATGATTATTTCCCAGGAGGTACCTTTGAACTCGCACATGCTGATAAAGCAGGCGCATGTGCACAAATTCTTCTTCAGGAAGCAAGAAAGAGAGGATTTCCAGTCATTCATATTCAGCATCAATCGATTCAGCCGAATGCAACTTTCTTCCTCCCCGGAACGCCGGGTGCTGATATCCATCACTGCGTCTGTCCGAAACCAGGTGAAGTGATCGTCCAGAAAAACCTCCCTAACAGTTTTAGAGGTACGAATTTGCAGGATCTTCTCACCAGACAGGGAGTTGAGCACCTTATCATCTGCGGTATGATGACCCATATGTGTGTTGATAGTACCGTTCGTGCAGCATTTGATCTTGGATATCAGTGTATTCTTGCTGCAGATGCCTGTGCAACCCGTGATCTTGTATGGGCAGGAGAGACCATCCCTGCTGATCAGGTACAGGGTTCTTTCCTTGCTGCCCTTTCTGCTGTGTTTACAGAGGTTTCCTCAACCAATGACATCCTGGAAAAGGTCATGATATAATGTCCGAATATCAAGAGACATATATAGATTTCTGATCAACATATGATGGATTCGACATGAATAAAAAAATTATTCTTCTCTTTTTCAGTGTTTTTGCAGGCATTTGCCTATTCACCTCTCCTATTCATGCAGGATGTGGCGGAGGTAATCCCTGTTACCTTCAGGTTGGTGGTTTTATTTATAATTCTGAAGGACAGGTTGTTGGAACCCAGGATTTTGATGGTAACATCCATGATTACGGGTCCTCCGAAATCAGTGAGGAGGAACTGGTTTCTCCCTTTGGGACCTTCCCCCAGTCATCCTTATCATCTTCTTCTGCCTCGATGTCCAGTACATCAGGGATACCGGTTCAATCTACGGAAAATTCCGGAAATTCTGTAAAAAGTCAATCATTATCGGTTGGAAAGAAACAACCATTAGGAAATGTGTCGAATATGACCACCGCAAATAATCTCACCAGTAATCTGACTCTCATAAATCTGACAGACATGGAACGTAACGTCAGTGAGGTAGACGGCTATCAGGTCAACAGACTAATGATAGAGCGATAATTGGTAAACAAGAATGCAGACAAGTAATGGCTCTGAAGAATATGCACAAGAAACCTTCATGCATATCTTCTTTTTGGGATTATTCAGATAACATATCGGGAACAAGGCCTGACCAAGCAAGGAAGTTCACAACCTCTCTGCTCATCTCATGGTTATTCAGACCAGGAATCTGATCTTCCTGCACGAGGTGGATCCCTGAATCCTCATACATTCCGGCCCCTTCTAGCTCTATAGATTATTCATCTGACAGAGTTGGATCCTGGAGGGGAGGATATTCCTGCCCCTGCATGCGATAATATTTGTACAAATAATTACGAACCTTTTCTGATTCTATCCATCCGCTATCAATCTGGGAGATCAGATCATCAATCGATTGTACGGCATTATCAACATGGGTTTTCATAGTACCGTTACAGAGCTCACAACTTGAAAGAATAACAGCAAGAGGGTTTCTGATTCGATCATTGAGAACAGCCATCTTAAGAAGGTTTTTATTGATGATCATTAAAGCATGATTAAGATCATTTTCCGCTTTTTTTCGTTGGGTGATGTCACGATATATCGACAATGATAAATTCTCATCAGAATCAGGATAGATATGAGCACTAATCTCTACGGGTATGACCTGACCTGACCTGGACAGTAGTTCTCCTTCAAACGTGAGATGATTGAGGGCTACAAGTTTCGTGATTATCTCATCATACCGGTCTTTCATCACAGGAGAATCAATCGCTGATACTTCCATCTTAAGGAGTTCTTCTCGTGAGTACCCAAGGATTTTACATGCGACACCGTTAACTTCCAGAATCCGACCTGGAACTCCATGGGGACCAATTTCATGAAGAATGATGAGATCGTTTGCTTGTTCAAACAGATTTCTATATCGATCTTCTGATATTTGCAGTGCTTTATTGAGGTCTTTGAGCTCGATAACTTTTTTTTCAAGTTGATGAAAGATACGACGATTATGCTCAGAAAGATATTGTTCATCAGTAATATCAGCCGTTTTCAGTGAAGTCTCTGATCTGGGCATATCAGAAAGAATTTCCCTGATAATTGAGATGAATGCTACCGGATCTGTTGGTTTAAGAATATATCGATCTGCTCCAAGACTCTCAGCAAAATCCTGGTCTTTTTTCTCGGTATAAGCAGCAGTATAGAAGACAAAAGGAATATTCTTCAACGTATTATCATTTTTAATCTCTCTGCAAAACTGAAATCCATCCATTTTGGGAAGAAGGATATCAGAGATGATAAGATCAAGGGGAGTACTTCTTGCAATCTCCAGGGCGCTTTGTCCATCCTCTGCTGAGAATACAACAAATCCGTAACCGGTGAGAATTTTTTCAAGCAGATACCGGTTAACATATTGGTCATCAACAATCAGTACATTCATGGATTGTGACGTCATAAGTGATAGATTTTAATCTGGTCAACAAAGGTGAGCGGATTGATAGGTTTTTCGATATAATCAGTTGCTCCTGCCGCAAGTATCCTTTCACGATCACCTGCCATTGCATACGATGTCACGGCGATGATAGGGACGGCCTCAAGCCCTGATATTTTTCGTAATTCTGCTGCAACCGCATACCCGTCCATCTCTGGAAGTTGAATATCAAGCAGAATAATATCAGGACATTCATTTCTGGCAGCCTCAATTCCCTGTGTCCCAGTCAGAGCTTCAATTACCGTATATCCCTTTTTTTCAAGCAAAAAATGCATCAAATACATATTTTGCATATTATCCTCAATAACCAGGATTTTTTTACTTGTCATTCATCACCTCTTCTGAAGGAAGATACACGATAAATTCACTACCCCTTGAAGGCTGACTGATGACCTCGATTCGACCATTATGTAACTCAATGAGTTTTTTGCTGATTGAAAGCCCAAGCCCGGTCCCTTCATATTTTCGGGTTGTCCCGGTATCAATCTGATGAAATGGTGTAAAGAGTGTCTTTAGATCCTCTACTGCAATGCCCATACCGGTATCTGCAACAGAGATGCGGACCTCCAAGTTTCTCATTCCGGAACAGATGGTGATAGATCCGGTTTCAGTAAATTTTACCGCATTACTCATAAGATTCATCAGTATCTGCTCTATCCGTCTCTGATCCCCAATAACCATCCCGGTATCAGGATCGAGATTTAATATTATGCTGAGCCCTTTCATGTCAGCTATCGGCTGCATGGTCTTAACCACAGACAGTATGGAGGCATTGATATCAACCTGTCTTTTAGAGATAGAAAGTTCTCCAGCTTCAATCTTTGAGATATCAAGAACGTCATTAATCAGGGCAAGGAGATGCCGGGCACTGTTCTGAACCATCCCAAGTTGCTTCTCCTGCTCCGGATTGAGCGGGCCGGTCAGTCCTTCGAGAATGATTCCGGTAAATCCTATGATTGAATTCATAGGTGTCCGGAGTTCATGGGACATCGTTGCAAGAAATGCAGACTTCAACTGATCAGCTGCTTCAGCACGCTCTTTGGCAATCTCAAGATCGCGATTCGCAAGTTCCAGCTGACTGGTCCGTTCCTTTACCAGTTCTTCCAGGTGATTCCAATTCTCGGCTAAATCTTCGAGAGCCTGTTTTCGTGCCAATTCCTTGGATTGGATTGTCGAGATCATTGATCCTAACGACTTTGATAACTCACCAATCTCCCCTGCTATCCCGATATTGATATCCTGATTGAGATCCCCGGTCTCAGTAATGATCCGGGCAACCTTGGTCAGATTGGTAAGCGGATGAATTACAGTGTGGTTCACTAAAATCAGCGTCATTACACTCAGCAAGATCAGTGCAATGAGGACAATGAGAAGAATTGTCATGATAGATCGCTGAATAATCAGTTCGATCTCTGAAAACGGGAATAAAACACAGTACTTCCACCCAAGATGCGGCGATGTGTATAGGATAAGTAACTTGTTTTCAAGGGTAAACATGCCCTCATTCTGACTCATAAATGACGAGGTCTGGTTTCCGAGCAGAGAACTGATATCTGTAAAGAGCAGGGAAGGATCTCTGGCAGTCAAAATGATGCCGGACTCATTAGTGAGTAAAATCTCCCCCTTTCTTCCGATATCAATTTCCGAGATATAATTTGTAAGTCCGACCAGGGTTATATCAGCACCAAGAACCCCAAAAACTGTTCCATTAGGATAGGTCTGTGCCGATACTATCCCGATATTGATATCTGACGAGGTAACAGACATGTATGGATCAGTCATCATAACCCGGCCAGGATTATTCTTTCCCAGGATATACCAGGGTCGATCTCTGGGATCATATTCAGTTGGCCTTGGCCTCTTATGGGATCTGACAAAGGTTCCAGTCTCTCTCCCCATATAGACAGAGTTTACAGATGGATGGGAGAGACGGTATCCATTGAGAACCCCAATGATTTTATTCTCACGTTCTGCTGTCGAATATGTAAATGTTGACTCGTTGGCACCGATAAAACTGGTAAAACCGGTATCATCAGGATTGCTGATGACCTCATTCAGGGTAAGCTCAGTGACATCAAATTTTACTTCCTGGAGAAAATTAGAAAGGGCAAAATCAATATGCTTCAGCTGATTAACGGTGTCTGAATGAACTGATTCAAGATTCCCTTCATGTAGAATCGACGGCAGGATTCCTCCGATACAGATCAGCACCACAATGATGATGCATAAGTATAGAAGAATGACCTTCATCCGCAGATTCATGCTCTACCTGCCTATTACTCCTTCTAAGAGATATACCTTTCCTCTCTACGGCAGAGAAAATCAAGGGAAAACCATACTGTATTAGCAATCGAAAGGGCTTTGTAAGAGGTGACTCAATAATTTTATTGAATTTGGCTAATCTTCTCCCTGGAGCAAAATATGAGGTAATCCATATGTCCTGCATCCGGTTATTCCAGCTCATGATACCATTAAGGTTCAAAGAGGGTTTGAAAACCACTAAAAGGAATAAATGGTTTGATCCCTCAATATATCCATCTTTAACGCAGTGATTGAGATATCAGAGATATTCATTCTAAGCCGAGATGTAACGATTAAAACCATCAGTGAGAAGGATCTGGAGAAGAAGAGGATTTTCCAGGCAAAGAAATGAGAACAGTTCCAGATCCTCGATACTCATCCCGAAATCCGCTAATTTTTTCAGGATGTGCATCAATTGTGGATGATGAAAGATTGAGTCAGATATTCTCAATCAGATCAGGGTGATTAACAATCCTGTTAGTGATCTCGACAAGAGAGAAATTAAATCAAAATAGGGAAGATCATTTCTCCTCCGCCATTATCAATATGGTATCTATGCATCCTGTTTTTTTTCGATCTCAAGAGAAAGTTATAACTAAATAGATACACAATGAGAAAAGATGGGACTCTTTGCCTGGGATGATAAGTACTCGGTCCATGTCGGGAAGATGGATGAGCAACACAAAAAGCTCTTTGATCTGATCAATCAGTTACATGAGGCGATGACGTCAGGAAAAGGAAACGCGGTTATGGCAGAGATCCTCAAAGGACTGAAGGATTATACTACCGTGCACTTTACCGAGGAAGAGAAATATCTGGAGTCATTCAAGTATTCTGGTCTATTAGAACAGAAGAAACAACATAAGATGTTCATTGATAAGATAAGCGGCTATGAGGCAGACCTGTCCGGGAAGAGACTCGGGCTGTCTATCGATGTCATGCAGTTTCTCCGTGACTGGCTTATCACTCATATTCAGACGATTGATATGAAGTATAGTGAGACATTCCAGAATCATGGGATGAAATAAAATCTGAAATTTCTTTAAATTTGATACAATTTAATTTCCCGGAACCTTGCAGGGAGATTCAGTCAGGAATCGGGATTCACATGTCATGAATTGTTGATATTATTGATATATTGAAACGACGACACATCTGATCATTCAATTATTATTTGGGGATGCCTCATATAACTGAACTGAACACTCACACTCCAAGGGATCCGGACCAAAAAAATTCTCCTCCAGGCTTTCTTTCAGCGGATTACACGACAGGGGGTGAATATACCCTGAGTATGGTGAGAATACGAACCGATCTCTTCTTCTCTTGGGCTGAATGATGGTTCAAACCAAATTTGTGATAATCTTATGCGGAATGTGAAGAGAAAACGAGTCACCCTCTGATACTATAGATACCCCGAACTGTTTGGAAACCAATACATTTATCAGTCTACAAAAGCATTTTCTCATTATTCTTATACGATAATTATGATCAAAGTCGTTGCAGTTGATGATGAGCCGGCTTTTGTCGAGGTTCTTGGCATCTATCTCAAAGAGTTTGGGGATTTCGATATTGTTACCTATACGTCCCCAGATGTAGCACTCGATAATATCGTATCAGAACATGCAGATGCTATCATCTCGGACTATACAATGGCGGGGATGGATGGAATCTCATTCTTTAAAGAAGTAAAAACCAGAATTCCAAATATTCCATTTCTGCTGCTTACCGGGAGAGATGACACCCGCATCATCCTCGATGCCATGAATGCAGGAATTGATTTTCTGCAGTTTAAAACTGAAGATCCGTCAATACTCTTCGCTGATATCGCACAGAAAATTCGCAGTGCTGTGGACAAATATCGTGCACAACAGGAGACACATATAAAAATTAAACAACGGGAGGTCTTCATCACCATCCAACGAGATCTGATGACTCGTCTCTCTGCTGCATCTACACAGAATCAGGCATCAGATGCATGTCTCACCTTCATCAGAGATCTTGCCGGTTGTACCCGCGGCTCTATCCACATCCTGAACCCGTCCACAAAAAAGATAGAACTCCTCATCGCTCATAATCTCCCCGATGACCAGCTCAAACGATTTACGTACGGAGATATTCATAAAGTTCTGTTCACCGGAAAATCTCAGTACTTTACCAGGAAAAAAAATAATGGGGGTGAACGGATAACCGGAGGTCAGATTCCGATTCAGGGTGGTGATGTGGTGATAGGCGTCCTTTCGTTTATGATGGATGAAACCCGGGATATCTTGCCTGATACCCGTGATACAATGGAGATCCTGGTCTCCCTCCTCGGGAACTCCATCATCAGGATTCGATCAGAGGAGCTGGTCAGGATACGGCAGGAAGAGCTGAACGAACTCTACCTGGCCATGGAAGAACTTGTCATCGTCATCGATATGGATGGGAGTATCCTGAATGTCAACCCTGCAGTCACCCGGGTGCTCGGATATGAGGAAAAAGAGCTTATCGGCGAACCAATACACACCCTCTATCCAAGGGAGATCAGGGACACCATCATCTTCCAGTTTCTTGACCTGACCGAAGCAGGGGGAAAGATACAGAATACATACCCGTTCATTGCACGAAATGGAGAATCTGTCCCGGTTGAAACCAGGGGAACCATAGGAGTCTGGGGGGGGCGCCATGTCTTGTTCTGCATCTGCAGAGAGATCAGCGAACGTCTGAAAGCTGAACGCAATCTTCACGAGTATTACGAACGGATACAGGCTATCCTGTCATCTTCAACGGCACAGATCTATATGAAAGATGAGCACCTGCGATATCTTGCCACAAACCAGCCGTTCATTGATTCACTGGGATCAGAGATTCAATCAGTTGAGGGACTGACCGATGAGGAGATCTTTCCGGATCAGATTGCAGCACTCAGAAGAGAAATAGACGAACAGGTCCTTGCCGGAGATATTCCAGCCTATAATGTTGAAGAGGAGCTTAAGGGTGTGGATGGGACATCAGTCTGGCTAGTGACTTCAAAGGTGCCGGTCCATGATCAAGCCGGGAACGTAACCGGTATTGTGGGGACATCTCTTGACATTACTGATCTTATCAAAACCAAACAGGAACTGGTAAGACGTGACAGAATCCTTAGTGCAGTCAGTTCACTCGCCTATTTCCTGGTAAGGAGTGACGACTGGGAATCACTCATCCCTGAGGCTCTTGCCCTTCTCGGTAATGCAACCATAAAAGACTCCCTGTTCTTTGCCCGTATTCAACAGACAGATGGAACTATCGTATGTTCTGTCCTCTATGACTGGTGGAACAAAGAGCCGGTTTCCCAGGTAAAAAAGCAGTACGCAGACGCATCGGCAGAATTAGTAACACACTGGGGTCGGGATCTCTCACTACAACCTGCAGTCCAGGGATCTTTTCATGAAATTCCTGACATTGGCCATCTGTATGGAGAGAGTTCTCCGCTCTCATACCTGCTGCTTGCAATCTATACTTCTGAAGCACTCTGGGGGGTAATCGGTTTTATCGACCATCATTCAGATCAGAAGATCTCCTCAGCTGAGGTAGACTCCCTTATTACTGCTTCAGGAATTATCGGTTCGGTCCTAGAACGATCACAAACTGAAGAGCTTTTTCATCGTCCGGTTGAACGATCACTTGTTGGAATTTACCTGATGCAGGATGATCATTATGTATACTTAAACCCCAGAATGTCTGAAATTCTGGGCTATCCCCGTGAAACAATGGAGATTATGCCCTTTATTCTCCCATTTCATCAGGATGATTCCTCTTTGGTTATTGCAAACCACCACCGAATTCTGGCGACCCCTGACGCTACCGATGATTATGAGATCCGGGCAATTACAGCTGATGGCCAGGTCATCTTTCTTGAAAACCTTATCAGTCAGTTCAGGTATCATGGACGACCTGCAGTCATTGGCAGCATCATGGATATCACCGCCAGGAAAGAATCTGAAGATAACCTGCGTCAATCATTGCATGAGAAGGATATACTCCTGCGAGAGATCCATCACCGGGTGAAGAATAATATGCAGATCATTGTGAGCCTGTTACGGATGCAGACCAGCATGATAGGCAACCCAGAGGTTACGAGTATCCTCAAGGAGAGTAAGAACCGGATCCTCTCAATGGCCATGGTTCATGAGAAATTATACCGGACCGATAACCTAACCAGTGTGAATCTCCTTGAGTATCTCAGCTCACTTGCCAATACATTGATCACTGACTTCTCTGTAGATGACGCTCAGGTAACCCTGGACCTGGTCTGTGATCCGTCGATAGAGATGACGATCGATGCCGGGATTCCGCTTGGCCTAATTGTCAATGAACTTATGACAAATACTTTTAAGCATGGGTTGAGAGAAAATGTCAAGGGCACAATCTCAATTGTCGTAATGCATTCCGATGCCGAATGGCTTGATATTACGTATCGTGACACAGGGAAAGGTCTTCCAGAAGGATTTATTCTTGAAAACTGTGACTCACTGGGGATGCAGCTCGTTCAGAACCTTATTTTTCAGGCAAGCGGTGAGATGACCTTGGGATCCGATAATGGGATCGTCGTTTCGCTAAAAATCCCGCTCAGTGAGGGGTTCATCATCGTGGAGGCCATAGATGCCACAAGGGAGTAGAATTCTGATCGTTGAAGATGAGATGATCATCTCAATGGAGATCAAACAAAAACTTATCGAAATGGGATATGTCGTTGTTGGTCAGGCTATAACCGGCGAATCTGCCATTCAGAAGGCAGGAGATACTAAACCCGATCTCATCCTGATGGATATCAGGCTGAAAGGGGAGATGGATGGAATCGTTGCAGCAAAACGGATCATGGACCTCTATGACGTTCCAATCATCTTCCTGACTGCTCATTCAGACAAAGCAACGCTTGAACGGGCGATTGCAGTCTCACCCTCCGGATATCTCCTTAAACCGTTCAAAGAACGGGAGCTCATGACAAATATTGAAATGAGCCTGCATAAACACCGGGTCAGACAAAAATTCAGGGTAGAATCTGCTCCACAAACTGCTCCAGGTATTTATAAAGATCTTGCAGGTTTTCCGGTACCCATAATCGCGACCAATAAAGCAGGGACTATCGAGTTTGTAAACCCTGCAGCGGCTCAACTGGCAGGATATGTTCCCTCTGAACTTGAGAATAAACCAGTTACGGTATTATTCGGAGAACAGACCCATGCACAGGATGCCCAGATAGAGAAGACCGATTCTTCTCAGTACCATATCGTAATGCCAGATCAGATTGCTCTTAAGAAACGCGGTGGTATTGAGATATCAGTGACAATTTTAGTAGGTCTTATCACCGGGGAGACTGACGACGATACCCGCAATCTCTTTCTGATCCATGGTCTGGACCCCACAGATACCACGACAGCACATCTTGGACCCGGTATGATTCAACATCTGATGCTGATTACGAGTTCATTAAAGCTTCCGGCATTTGTTATCGACAGGCATATGCTTCTTGCCGGATATAATCAACAATTCGCTGATCTTGCCAGAAAAGCGGGTATTAGTCAGTACATGCTCAATCGCCCCCTCTTTGAGACACCAAATTTTCAATTGTTCGCTGATATGCAGGACTTACAGGAATTATTTAAATCAGGTGACAAAGATATCAGAATAAAAAAGTTCAAAACTGGTGAAGAGATAACGTTCATCCAGTTTACCAGAATTCCACTCAAGAAGGATGGTATTTCTACTCATATCGCTACTGTTCTGCATGATGTCACCATAGAGAGGCGGGCAGTATATGAAGTAGAGAAGATGAAACATGTCTTTTCCGAACTTTTTTCAGCGCTTGAAAACCTCCGTATCCTCACACAGGAGATCAAAGGACCGTTCCATGAGATGATTCGGAAAATCTATGAGGAAGAGAGCCGATCTGGAAAAGAAACAAAGAGTGGGATAGATAACCTTGCAACTCTGATGACAGAACTTGATATAGCCTGGATAGAGTATGCTCAGGTCAAAGATCACCTGAACTCATGTAATAAAATATAACTATTCAGAATATACAGGATACGATGGGAGAGATCAGGGACAGGTGAGTTCTCCCCTGGCAAATTCCATATATTCTCCTTCTATCATACGTTTAAGTTGGTCTATGGTATCTCTCATTTCAGATGCCTCATCAGGTCTGAGGTTAACAATCTGCTCCTGTCTTGCCAGAAGATCCTTTAAATAAGCGAGTATTTTTCTCTTCCGGATCATCCGGCGGCATCCTGCAGCCTTTTCTTCTGATAATCCGGCTTTGATGGCCCGGACATATCTCGCTTCACATTCAGTAAGGATCTCCCAGACCTCCTGTATCGAGGATATGATCATTGACCGTTCGAGAGGTTTCATGATAAACCCTTCAATCTGCATCCCATATTTGAATGCTTCCTGCATGGTCATCATCTTCCCGGTAAGGATGATGACCGGAAGGTCAAAGAATACTTCATTGCTCCGGATCAGTTCAAGGACATCCCAGCCGGAAAGGGGTTCCATCATGATATCCAATAACACCAAATCAGGTTTTATTTCCTGGATTCGATCTATTGCATTATTACTATCAACCTCAATTTCAGTCTGGTGCCCTTCCTGGGAGATGATCGACTGATATATCTGACTAAGCCGCTCATTATCATCAATAATTAGTACTTTCATACATCTCCCCTATCAATGCGTCTTACATGATGAGAGCCGTGGAGTAGAATATAAATCCCAGGCTGCATTAATACTTTTATTGTATACATTCGATTACCAGATATAATATTGGTTACTTTTTTAATCCTTTTTATCAAAGGGCAAGATATGTGATTGATGTGAATCACACGTATCACCTCATGAAAACCATATATATCTCCTGACATCAGGACAGAATTTATCGAATGTATCTGTATTTCCCCCTGAGATCTGCCAGTTCTTCCATATTATCATCTGATATATGCCAAGTGAACCGGCTATAATTCTCTGCCATGCCCGTAATGTTTCAGAAGAAATGCCCGCACAGTAGCTGATTCGATCCAGCCCTGATCCAGTTGGGTCACCAGATCATTGATCTTCCTGGCCTGTTCTACGATGATATCATTATGTTTTGTCTTCTCAAGGGAGGCATAGCTGATGATAATGGCCAAAGGATTGCGGATTTTATCATTCAGAATCTGGAACTGCTCCATATTTTGCTCAATCTGTTTAATCCCTTTCTTCTCTATCTCCTTCTCAAAAAGTATCAGGGAGGTGATGTCACGGGAGAGGCCAATCACCTGAATGGTCCTTCCTTCATCAGTAAAAACAGGAACCAGGGTAGTATCAAACCAGACAGGAATATCGTCTTTTGTACCTGACAGAGTTTCCCGACAGGATTCTCCAGATAAAAAAACTGAATCGATAAGGTTACTAAGACCATCCATGATGGATGAAGTGATAATTGTGCCAAACACCTTCCCTACTGCATCTTCAGGTTTACACTGAAAACTCTGACCCGCATAGCGGTTCAGGAATACTATATTCCGATTCAGATCGATTATAAATATTGCATCTTCTGCCAGTTCAGCAATAGCCCGGTATCGCCTCTCACCTTCTTTGAGTGCCTGATCCAACGAGTGTTTATAGAGAGCCATCCTGATTGACGTTACTAGTGCCCGCTCTTCCAGGGGTTTGATCAGATACCCGAAGGGTTCGGTAGTGATCGCATCCGCCACCGTTGCATCATCAGAATGAGCAGTCAGATAGATGACCGGTATTCCAAACTGTTTGCGGATCTGCTCAGCAGCTTCTATCCCGTCCATCTCACCTTTGAGGGTGATGTCCATGATCACTACCTTGGGATGAATCTCTGATACTTTTGCTATTGCTTCTTTGCCAGTATCTACTACAATAGGAACATCATACCCGAGATCCTGGAGCCGTGCCTGTATCTCACGACCGGTCAGAAACTCGTCTTCAACTACCAGAACTCTTACCTTCTCCACAATATCAGATCCACCTCATACATCTCCGGGAATTTCCCTGCAGTCATCCGAATAGGTAATTATATAATAGGGGGTCTCAACCCTAATAAGAATTGTTATGTCATCGGCCCGATACCCTGCCTGATTCAACATGACGAGAGACGGGTAATCGACATAAGTTCGGCAACCTCTATTCAGACTGGAAATTTGATGATAAATACAGTTCCACATCGCCTATCAAGATCAATGGTCCCATTAAGCTGGCGAACTAAACCCTTAACGATCTCAACACCCAGGGTATCGGTATGATCCAGATCGATACTCTGATCGATTCCGACACCATCATCTCCGCAAACAAGGAGAAAAATATCTGATTGACGTTGAAAATCGATATGGATGGTTCCTTTTCGGTGATCAGGAAATGCATATTTGATTGAATTTGATACCAGTTCGTTGATGATAAGGCTGCAGGGAACTGCTTTATCAATAGGGAGAAAAACAGTATCAGAGTTGACTACCAGGGAGATGTTTTTTGAATCAACCATATAGGAATCAAAGAGATGCATGGAGATCTTCCGGAGATAATCATTATAATCTACCTGTTCAAGATCTTTAGACTGATAGATCTTTTCATGAACCAGAGCAATTGATGCGATTCGATTCTGACTTTCCCTGATGATCTCTTTTGCATGTTCATCCTTTGTCTTCCTCCCCTGCATATAGAGAAGGCTTGAGATCACCTGCATATTGTTCTTAACCCGATGATGAATCTCTTTCAGCAGTATTTCCTTCTCTTTAAGCGACTTCTCAATCTGCAGTTCCATCCTTCTTCGGGAGGTCACATCACGAAAACTCCAGACTCTCCCAGCAACCGTATCGCCAATCTTCTGGGGCCTTGAGTACCATTCAAAGATATGCCCGTCCACCAGCTCAATTATTTCATAATCATTGTGTTCAGAACTGGTGTAAATATCCTGAATTTTTGCGATAAATGGATCAGGATTCTTCACCTGGTTGAGGATAAATCCAAGAATGATAGTTCTGTCCTTAGCCTGGACAACAGAATCCGGGATATGCCAGATCTTAAGGAACTGCTGGTTAAAGATAGCGATATTTCCTGCATTATCCATAACAAGAATTCCGTCTTCCGTTGATTCAATGGTTGCATTCAGAATTGATAAGGTTTGGAGGAGGGTCTGTTCGACAATATTATGTTGTTCTACCTCTTCTTCAACCAGTTTTCGTTCAGCAATTTCATGTTCGAGTGCTTCGCATGAGGTAGTAACCTCCTTCAAATTCTCCGCCATCCAGTTGAAATCATCAACCAGGGATCCGATCTCATCTTCTCCTCTCTTTTCAATACGAAAATCAAGGTTTCCTGACCCGATGACCCGGGTTCCTCTTGATATCTCTGATATTGAGGCGAGAAACCGCTTCTGAAAGAAGATATATACCGCAATCAGAATCAAAAGAAATATTTCAACCAGAAGCAGAATGAGAATATTATTAATGGCGTGAAGATAATGCAGCTCTTCATTCAGCATCCATGAGAGCTCAGATCCATCAAAGATTATTCCCTGGCTTTGGACCATGGAGCGGCTCCATAATTCCTGAATCTTGTCCGGGTTAATCGGGCGACCATTCACCCTGGTTGATTCTACAAGGTCTATCGCCTGGGTGTACACATCCCTCAGCCCTTTAATCTTTTCTGAAATCCGATCTGCTACCGCTTTTTCCTGGGGGGTATTGAGATTGAGAAGAGCGATGTCCCGGGAGAGATCAGCAAATGTAGATTCCCATTGGGAACTTTGACTGGATGCATCCGGATGAAATAGGTAATCGTTTGAGAGATAACTCAGGTGATATACCCCTTTGATAATACTACTTGAGAGCTGTGCCTGATTTCCAATTTTATTGACCTGTTCTCCGGTGTAATAGGCAGAGAAGCCGATGAGGAAGAACAGAACTGAGAATACTGCCAGAAGAACCAGAAACTGGTGCTGAAGGTTCATATCTCCTCTTTACCAGACGAGACATTAAGGTTTTGATTTATTACAAACGGGTGAAAAACCGTCCGATACATCAGAAGAGCCGAGAACGCTGACTCGTCAAAACCATGAGAAGGTGTGTGAGGTATTTTCCCCGTACTGGACATCTGCATCGATGATGGGAGCTCCATTCTGAAATACCTTTCTGAAAAAAGATCTCAATACACATGCAAATATCTGACTGGTCTTAAAAAGATTTACAAAATTTGTGAAGTAAACCTATAAAGATATTCTTTTCGGGACATCATCACCAGAATCAGAGTCAGAGGCAGGAATAACCTGCAAATTCTTGACCATTATCGGATGACACATCATTTCTGGGAATTTCGATCTCATTCATTCTATCCGGTTACCAGATTAAAAGGTGATACATCAGTGCAAAGTTTCATCCATTTTTTTTAGGGATCTGGAGAATGTGTATTCAGGCCAGCTCATAAATTACCGCAGAACCCTTTGCATGTGATGTATCCAAATTGAAGGAGGTAATGACGACTTCCATATTTCAAAGAATATATTCTGACCATGGATCAACGAGATAATATCAGTCGCAGAGATGCTGAGAGTATGTCGATAATTGGCTTGGCACTCTGGGATTGATTCCTGAAAAAATGGGGAATGTGGAGAAAAATAGGTTCGAACCGATTGAACTACCAGGGTAAGAGGTATCAAGTGATCAGTGGCTCATACGTAACCTAATCCGTATCTATCCTATACACCGGTCAGGAGCGTTTCAGTGGGCTCGGGTTCAGCCAGGCTTACTGACTGAAGTGAGACTGAGGTACTCTGAGAGACTGTCTGCGGTCTATTACGTGAATTCTGAATAGCAGTGAGATAAAAAACTCCCCCCTGATCCGGAGCATCAATGGTAAATACCCAAATTCCCGGCCCTACATCAAGCACTACCGGCTCGTTACTGGTGACCAGGACCTTCTGGGAATAATCGGTCCTGAATGTGTCAGCGGTCGGATAGGTGGCTCCCTTTCGACTGTACAGATCAAAGGTCGCTCCCTTCTGGGCCTGTACTTGGATCTGACCATACTCATCAAATCTGATGAGATGCTGTGAGTGCTGGCCAGTTGCCAGGAATAATCTGTTTTCAGTGATAATGCCACCATAGGGGTCATCACTACCGGGAGACTGTGTTGTCGCCGAGGATGACTGGCTATGAGTTGTCGTAGAGGATGAGATTGAGAGGACAGAACTGACCGGCGAGGTAATATTGTCCAGAAAATCAGATCCGGTACTATATTCATACTGAGTACTTGTCTCAGCTCCGGCTGTTGTAAGTATCAGGACACTGAAAAGGATCAAAAAGAAGAACAGATGCCCGCTATATGATATTATTTGCTTCATTGGAATCACCTGACTGTCTATCAGGAAAGACCAGTATGTACTAATGAACCTGCATACTGGCAGGGGTATGATGCGTAGACGACCTATAAATGTCTGGTGGGAATTGGCAAAAAGTGGAATATAGTGACGGTATAAAAGATCCGATATTAATCTGGTTTATCCGTAGAATCTCTCTTAAATTTCCCAAAGGGAACATCGATATCAAACCGGCATGATGTTCCAAACTGACCTCTTTCAGCAATGGTAATCTCTGACATTAAAAGGATCTCGCGGGTTAAAAACAATCCATATCCAGTATTTTTTCCATACCCTCTTTCAAATATCACATCTTTTTGATCGTCAGGAATCCCACAACCATTATCCTCAACTGAGATACGAATCCCCTCATTGATGTCGTATGCAGTGACACTTACTCTCGTTGCACTCTCCCCATGCCGTATTGCATTTTCTATAAGATTGTAGCAGACCTTCTCAAGCAAGGGATCTGCCAGAATAGATATCCCCTGAACCTCAATATTGACCTCAACATCCCCTTTTTCAACCCCCTGGGCTGCCCATCTGAATACCTCCTCAATATCCTGCCAGACAGGAATCTTCTGGCCAAGTTCCTGATAGGTTCTTGTAAACGCTATGAAATGATCAATCGCATCCATGGATCGGATTATTGCATCAACAGATTCTTTTTGCTCATACTGTAAATGTGATTCTCCCAGGAGCATTAAAAAGGTCTTTGATAACGACACTTTATTCATGATGTCATGGCTGGTGATAGTGGAGAGGAGGGTTAATTTTTTATTTGCTATGAGTAATGCCTCCTCGTCTATCTTGTGAGAAGTGATATCTCGTATTGATTCGATTGCCCCAGTAACTTTCCCATCCTTATCATAGATTGGGGCAGCAATTATTGACAGGAATTTCATTTCGCCAGATATTTCTACCCAGAAACTTGTCTTGAGAAGATCTCCTGATTGTTCTACATAGGCATACATCCCTTCACGAGGAGTTTCAGGATGTAATGCTATATCAATTAGAATTTTTCTTTTCTTATTATGAATTGCTTCAGAATAGAGATAATCGCCCTTCCCTTTTATATATTCAGCCTTCAGACCGGTCATATTCTCTATCGCCTGGTTCCAGAAGAGAACACACCCATTAGTATCTATTACAAAGGTTGGATCTGGAAGAAACTGCAGAATCGTCTGAATATGAGAGTATGATTCACGAAGGGCTTCTTGTTCCACCAATAGCATATATGCTCGTCGTTGATCGGTGATGTCTCGAATCTGAATCAGATTCAAAAACTTTTTTCCTTCCGGAACTTGCATTAGGCGGATATTCAGGAATTGTTGATTATCTCCACCTCCCCTGGAGATCGTATAATCACTATTGTTACCATTCGGGGTATTCTGGGATGACTCTATCATCTCTCTTATGCTGCATCCAACATTCCCGAAGGGTCCATCGATATCTTTTCCTTCTGCATCCTCCCTGGATATCCCAAACATCACCTCTCCTGCATGATTAATATTTAATAATGATAATCCATCAAAGAGAAGAATTGCGTCTGAAGAAGATTGAAAGAGACTCATATATCGCTCTTCACTGGCTTTTACAGAGGAAAAAGAGATCCGTAATTGATCTGCCATCATCTTGAATGAATGAGAGAGTTCACCGAGCTCATCATGACGATCCAGATCAGCCCAGGATCTCCAGTCACCCCGGGCAAGTGCCCGGGCTGATTTATTCAGCTGGATAATAGGTTCTGTGATCCACTGTGCCAGAAGAATAGAGATGAGAGTTGTACCAACAATGGCACAAACTACCATAAGGATGGTGAGCTGATTATTGGCATTGATATCTGCCATAAAATCAGATTCAGGAATTACCACAACAATCAGCCATTCAAGGCCATAATTATCCTGATACGGAGTTACCTGCACAAACTGTCTCTCACCCCCAATATCAAAAGAGAAGTCCTGTCTGGATGTGAGGTTTGTCTGATTCATCCCATGAGTTATAATATACTGAGTAGCTCCCCGTATGACATCATTACAATCAAGGGCTGATAAGCGGATGAGTTCACCATTCTTCCTTGTATATGGATCCCTGATGGTAGAAGAAGATACAAGCAGACCTGACTTCTCAATGATAAAAGCCTGACCTGTTTTTGAGATCTGTAAAGCCTGAAGAAAATCACCAATACCATTGAGAGTCAGGGATGTATCAAGAACCCCCAAAAGTACCCCTTCCTCTGAGTACACCGGGGAGACAGCATCCACACTGACAGCCTCTACCTCAAGCCACATGGCGATGGGTGTCCAGACCGGACCCCCTGCCTGCACTGCAGTCTTATACCAGTTGCGGGTCCGAGGGTCATACTGCGGATATGAAAGGGTTTTTTCCACGATATGGCCCCTTCGGTCTATTCTATATTCTTCATATGAAAAATTTGCTGATGATACCGGTGAAATCGCCCAGAACCTATCAGTTCCATTGACAACCCCGGGTTTACCGACCAGTGAGATGATAGAATAATTACCATCTCCCTCATTCCCATAGCAGATCGCTTCAACCGAATTAAATTGGTATGATAACTCCTGAAAGTGTCGTTTAAGGCCTTCAGTATCATGGATCTGTATCTCTCCGAGTCTTATACTATTAGAACAGAGTTCATTGATGAGATGTGGCACCTTCAGATAATTATCAAGATGAGAATCTATACGGGTAGAAATTTCATCCTGCAGCTGGCTGGATATCTCACTTACCACATACTGACTGTTTTGGAACGCAATAAGCCCGGTCAGACCCATGGATGAAACAAGAATTAATACCAGGGAAGTTATCAGCACGGTTCGTATCCTGAACCTTCCGATAAACCGTCGAATACCCGTACAGGTTACCCATCGGTCCTTGCCTGGTTGATACGAATCAATCGTACTATCTGTAGGAGAAGAGTTATTTTCCATCTTTTGGCAGGACCAGTTAAAACAGTAATGTTCATTCAACCAACATAAACTTGTCCCTCAGGCAGAACATTCCTTCAGGTTTACATCATCTATCAAGGTATGGGGTCCACGGAGATCTTCGAGTGTCAATTCGCCCCATTCAATGGCAATATCAATATCCGAACCATATCGATGTGAGCCCATTGGACATGCACCAAATAGAATCGCCAGGCAAAACCGTGGGCATAACTCTCCAGGTCCAAACTCGGCGAACAGTGTTATCTTCATCAGGCGGTACCTGTGTGGAGGAAGAGGATGCCTGTCTGCCATTACCATATTCTTCTCCCGGGAGTTGTTTTTCCTTCTATCCTGTCATAAGTTCTTGCCCAATAATACTCGAGTCCGCAGGTATAAGGACAACTGGATAGGGTCAGTGCATGTGCCGTGGGTCTTATCACATCAATGGCTTTTCAGATGGAGGAGAAGAATCCACTCTTACGAATCGAGGGGATTGGCCTAGGTAGTAACTGGTGATAATAAATTACAGATTAGAAGGTTTCCTTGGATTATTCAGCAGTATTCCGATCTATTGTAACATGCAATTAAGAGTTTTTATGATCAGTTACAATCTAGGCCACTACCGAATCGAGTACCTAATGGTTCTATTATTTATCGCGGTAGGATGTTTCCTGGTTCCAATCAATGAAATCATTCTGATCTGAATTCCTCTCTCTGGATCCACCGACCTCAGAAGAACCATGATAAAGAAGGGAGATGATGACCAGGGCACTTGATCGTGCAATAATTCTTATTTCTCATTCAGTGATTGTATTTGGTGGAGGAATGTAATTATTATTGAACCTCACCGGAAGATTGTAGATCTCCATCACTGGATGACGAGTTATCAGGTTCCTGATTTCTAAAGAATCAGGAGAGCTATACCGGGCCCATACATGCTGATGGTGCTCCCCATTGGGTATCAAATTCGGTGAGGGTATATTGAGAGCTGCAGGAGCGGTGCTCTGCATGTTTGTCCCACCATCTCTCATTATATCGGGTTCAACGACGATTAATCGGTATTACCAGAACCCCAGGATAAATACTCTCCTCTATACACGTGTTCCGGTTTCGACGGGCTTATTCTCTCCAGTGCCAATATTATGTGCAAAACGACAGCTACGGGATGGATACCAATTCTAATTCACATTACCAGGTGCATCCTTCTGCCCTACACCCGGGTACGCGTTATCATTCTTATTATCTGTCATTTTTTTTGGGTTTTTTCTTCCTCCAGGGTCCATAAACCGCGAATACTTTCCAAGGTACCAAAAATGAAAGACAAGAAAATTGGCCATTCTGAGTCATCTGATCACACCATGGTATTATGACCGTTGTTAACGGTCAGGATCACGGCTGATAGCCAGCAGAGTCAGATCATCGCTTGGAGTCCCAGTTTTAGTATACGCAAATACCATCCGGGTTATCGTTTCAACAGCCTTTTCTGGATCAGGTGGTGGGTTTTTTGTAAACTCCCGGAGAACCGGGTCAATACCAAACATTCCTTGTTCATTCTCACACTCGATCACTCCATCAGTGTAGAGTACCAGCTGATCCCCTGGTAGTACCATAAACTCTTCTTGCTGATACTGATAATCATCCCAGGTTCCAGCCGGAATATCAGGTAGAATCGTCAAAATTCGGGTCGATGAATGAGTGATGAGAAGCGGGGGAGGATGACCGGCACTCGAGCAGGTCACCTTGCCGGTCGAGAGATCCATAATACCCACAAACATCGTGACAAAGAGACAATCATGGCTACTCATAATAAGGCCACGATTTACCTGTGAGAGTATCTCCCCTGGCTTATCTGAGTATAAAATTGCATTTCGAAGAAGTGTCAGGGAGGAGGCCATTACAAATGCTGCTGATACTCCTTTTCCAGCCACATCCCCGATACAGAAGTACAGTTTTGATGGGGTAATCATCCTAAAATCATAAAAATCCCCTCCGACCTCATACATCGGAATCAGTTTCGCAGCAATGCTACATCCGTGAATTCCTGTGAGCAGAGTCGGCAGATACCCCTGCTGGATCTCCCGGGCTGCCTGTACCTGACCTTCCAGGCAACAGGCAGTACTATTTCTCTCACGCTCTCGCGTAACATTCTGAATCAGCATTGTGAAAAGAGACATACTGAGTGCGATGATACCCATCTCTATGATCACCAGAGAAGGGGAGTAGAACAATGTGGTATTGTCGATCTGAGAGATGAGCCATGAAATGGTAGTATCAGCGCCGATAAGGCAAAAGCCCAGAATCCCTGCCTGCCATACCCGGATAAGTCTTCGGCTGTTCAAAAGATAAATAATCCCGCAGACTATCCCATTAAACAGTTCAGGTATGATGACTGCTGGAATCATCGGAGAGTCGTCTAAGCTTTGAATGAGAAGGCCGACAATCGCCGCACCAACACCGCCTATCGGACCTGCAAGGAGACCTGCCATATTGGGTCCAATCTTTTTGATACTCAGGAATGATGTCTCGCTCCCGGTTCCAGAGTAATACCCAAAGGCATAGAATACGCCGAAGATTATCGAAATAATGAGAATATATTGCCAGGATTTTTCATTCCGGATAAAATTGAATGCCCCTTTTGTTCTGGTGAGCAGATACGCTGCAAAACATACTGTTGACAGCTTCTCCAGAAGATCTCCAATAATGTAGGGTTCAATAACCATACTGGTCTCTCTGGTTATGCCTTGTCATGAAAAGCGCAATGGGCGAAACATTATGTATCCTCATCATTCCCGCTGTTTATTCGATAGATATATAAATAACATGTAATCCTACATTCATAGACATCCCAAAAAAATCAGACGCAAATTATCACCATTAGGCATTCTGCAAGCAATTTTTGGTTTTTGCTCTATTAAGGAGAGTGATGCAGGATATCTGGAAAAAAGCGATGGTGGTAAATATCCCATAAATACTGCGAATTGGGGGTGTAAGTCTCCATTTCCCCACAGGAAGAGATGCCACGTACACTTCTTGAACCTTTCGAACATCCTGGTAAATCATGAGTTTCAATTGCACTTGAACCTTCATCAATACTCTACGTACCAGTACCCAAACCATCTCCACCAAAGGTGACCAGGTCATACTTAATCACTCCACAATCTGGTGGGAGATCAAATCGTAATTCACCAAGAAGATCAAATTTGCCTACACTTCATAGTCATCACACCCCTCACAGGGGGACAAAGTATGTAAGCTACGGTAATTGCGTACCATCCGGAAGGGGAATCCAAGCTCGGATGGTATGATCCAGGTCTCATCGATAGTCAATAAAAATTAGCCGTTTTATAACATTCGACCAATATTCGATAATGTATAGTCATTAGAACATGACGCGATGGTTAACCGTAACCATTCTGTTTCTGAAGCAAACCTCAGGGTACAGAGAAAAAATGCTAAACACCGTAAGGAAAAATTGCGCTTTTTTTGCACTGATTTTTATAGATATAAAAATTTTCGGCTACAAACAGCCATAGATTATGTCATCAGGGTAATCATGATAAAAATGTACATACACTCCATAATTTTTCCTAAATGGGAACGTTTCGAACCATCTGCGCCATATTATCAAACATGATGTTGGACTTCGTGTGAATATTGAGATATTAATCATGCAGGATAGGACAATCCGGGTCAATGAAGACTATCTGTTCGAATACAAGAGAGGGGAAAAACCAGAAACCGAGATTTCAACCTTATAACCAATACCATTTAGGTTCAGCTGTAAGTCTTCAGATTTAAATTTGATGTGTCAGGATATTATTCATCAGATACCATGAAAGATGGTTTTAAAAAAGAATTGAATGTAGATCGAACAGTACATTATCAATTATCCTTTCCCCAATCTGTGATTCGTCTGCATTCACCAAGATAATCATCATCATATCTGATAGAATCAAACACCATTTTCATAGAGGGTCCATCCTCAGTAATTGAATATTCAGGCCCATAAAAACCCCATAAATATGCCAAAGATGTACCAAACACCACATCATATGTTCCGATCGTCAAAGATGCAATAACAGGAACATTGTTTATTTTGAGTGACACCCGCATCGCTTTTGGGTTTACTGACCCGAATGCACTGATGGCAGAGAGATCAACATCCTCATATCCAAGAATCTGAACATCAGTAACTGTTTTTCCACCTAATTCCAAATCCTGGCTGAGGTACTGCTCCACATATTGCTCTGGGGTTGTTCCCAGCGGAAGCATATTTGGGTACTGATGAAGTTTATTCAAAAAGGAAATTCCATAGGTAGGATCTACCGGATTTGTTATACTAATTCCCCAGCATTGAAAATTATCCACAGACCAGCCGGCAGGAAGAACCATGGTGAGTTCACCAGGAATCTCGTATGGCTGAAGAGGTGGTATCGCAGCAGATACAATTCCCGAGACCATTACAATGCCTATTGTAAGAAGAATCGTATGAATTAACATCTGGATGCTCATGTCAATCACTGATGGTATATACCAAGTACGTATTCATCAACTTTTCTGTAAAAAAATAGAGGAGCCATCAATCTTATTGCTGCTATCCTGTGTGATAACATCCCAGCAGATCGAGAAAGAAGTGTATTGAATTACGAGACAGTAGAAAAAATTACCGCAAGTAATCATGAAATTGAAACTCTTGTATAAGAGATTGCACAGGAGGCGATCTTTTCATCGGCTACAGCGTAGAAAGTAGCAGCAACGATAGTAAAGGTTCCCCAACCGATATCTGTTGCTTCGTTCTCCATTCATCGGATTTCAACCGAGATGAGCAGGTTTACGTATCGTGAGATAGATCCGGAAACCATTTCCGAATGAATTTTTAAAAAGGAGCCCAATTCACTCCCCCATATCAGGACGCTATTCGAGGATCAGTGACATATCCAGGGTAACCAGTCACATTAGGAAACACTATAATAGCGAGCCGATATAGG
>DATMXW010000077.1:0-20424 GCA_035561295.1 Methanospirillum sp.
AGAGAAGATTTGGATCACCACCTGGAATATTCACACATGGCGATATCTCACTGCTGTAAAAGATATTGGCTCGTTATTTGGTAAGCAGATTGAGCTCAAACAAAAAAGTGAGTCTGAAATTCGAACTATCATCCTCTCCCATCAATTCAGTTCACTCTTCTATATCATCGATTCCCCGGTTCCTCGACGAATGTTACTCATTCGAAAGCAACTGAAATTTACCATCCCTATTCTCAATAAAACAATACTCTTCTCTTACTATTCACTACGATTCCGATTGCTTGTTGCAATACTCAGAAATAAAAGTCAGGATCTTGAACCTTCGGAACTCATTGTTGAGCGGCTTTACCAGATATCAAATGGAAATCCGGGAATAGCTTCCCGAATATGGCAGGAGGCCTGTATTGCCGGGGAAATTCGATTAAGTAGCCTTACACCCCCTTCAATATCAGGAATATCAGATCCTGATTCGGCATATGTCCTGTCTCTGATTGTGACCTATGAAGATGTGCTCGTATCCGATCTTGCCAGCTCACTTCCATCAGAGATCGACCTGAATCTTATCATCTCCAAACTTCGGGATAAAGAACTGGTGATACTAAAAAACGGAAGAGTTCAGATTAAGCCGATCGCAGCAGGGGCAATATCCAAAGAATTAAACCGGATCAGGATGGTGTGGTAATTATGGCGGATTCATTCACAATGTTGCACAATCTGACAAATCTATCTGGTGTAGCTGCGGATGGAACGGTATCCGGTCATCTTCTCAAAACAATTATTGATCCATCCTGGATAATTTCGAGCATTATTATCCTCATTATCAGTTATGTGGTTGTCTCTGGAATGGATTCTTTCCTGAGAATCCTTTCCGAACAACTGGGAACAAAACGCCATATTCTCTCAATGATTATTCCGGTCCTCAAGATTTTTGTGTACGTCTGTGTTTCATATCTGATTCTATCCCCGTTGTTTGAACTCGGTATTACCGAAGTTGCAGTGTTTTCCGGACTCATCGGAGCCGCACTCGGGTTTGGACTAAAAGACCTTGTTGAGAATATTATTGCCGGATTTGTCATTATAATCGAAAAACCATATCAGATTGGCGATAAAATCACAATAAATGAGCACTATGGAGAAGTAATTGATATCGGTCTCATTCAGACGGTTGTTGTTACCCCGGGTGATAGCAAGGTTACCATTCCAAATTCTATGAATGTAGTAAATGCTGTATCGAGTTCAAATTCAGGATCTGCTGAAATGATGGTAGTTACTGATCTGTATCTGTCCTATGATACTGATATCGATGAAGCGGTTCGGCTTCTCACCGAAGCGGTCATTACATCCCGGTACGTATATATCTCAGAAAAAAGGCCGTACATCATACTTGTAGAGAACTACCCCTTATACCGAAAAATCATCGCCAAGGCATATGTTAACGACCTCAGACACGAATTCACGTTTAAAACAGATATCACGAAACGAACCTGGAAAAGTTATCAGGATGCCGGAATAAAACCGCCAGATCTAATTCGGTCTGGTTATCCTATCCCGGTTGATATGAAGATACCTCTGTAAATAGGAGGAGAAGTATTCCCTTCCTCGTATCATCGATATCTAGCTGAACAATGGCTTGAGATCTACTTCAGTCCAGTCCACGATTTGAGGAATTCTGACCCAGATCTTGAGTTCCTCAGGTACTGCCATGATCTGGTATGAGGTGGTGTCTGGTGCCATGAAAACACCACCTTCTTCCAGAGGTGTTGATATGATAGTCTGTATCTTTTCAAAGGTGATAGATCCTTTATTCTTGTCTGCAAACGAGAGGAGATTTTGCCGACGCCATACAGAATCCCCGGAGAGCATTTCTTCAAGAGAATGGGGTTCAGCCTGGTTGATTCCCCATGATGGGTCCACAAAATGATTGGTTCCGACCACTATGCCATCACGATCCGGTGCCCGTCGTTTCATTGTCCAGGATGTCCATTCGTATGGTACGGCTCCTTCTGGTGATGCGGTGTTTATGACAAATGCAGCATCAGTGGTTATGGACTGCAGCCGGGAAGATATCTGATCTGGAGTTGCACCATCTTCAAGAACCGATAAGAGGGATACTGCGCCTGCAGTCCGGTCAGTTCTCCTGAATGCTCCTCCGGAAAAGGCTCCCATGTTCAACTCCAGGAACTGTTTCTCCTTGTTCATGCCTGTCGTAAGATAGATAAGCCCGATATAGCCGATGGTGGCAACCGGAATGCTCCCATCAGTGGGATTAAAGACTGTTACCGCAGTATATTTCGTCATCGATGGGGAATAATCATAGTTTCTCCCAAAGATTAACCCTCCATCTGAGGTGTATGGACCCCATGCTGCGAATCCGGAGCAGCCTGTCCATCCCATCGCCACAAAGGGGATATACAGTTCCATAACATTGATCAGCCGGATATCGTCGATCGAGAGATTTGAAGTCTCAACAATACCGTACACGATCTCTTTATATCTCTGGGGATATGTATCGAAACCATCATTCCCTCTCTTCTGCATACTACTTATGGTAACTCCGGGTTTTTTGGTAAACTCCGTCTTTATAATGGCAAGAATTTCGGCAAGCTCGGTACGGTAGAGTGCCCCATATTGCCTTCCCATCTCCCGGTAATTACCATGGAGTTCAGTAATAACAAGTCCGTTTTTCTCATATCGTCTGCCCTTTTCGAACGTATCAGTTGGGATCATAATACTTTCAGTATTTGGGGGTTCTGACGGTTCAAGATTTGCAAACCTCTGTATATTCTCAGTTTATTACCCTTGATCGGAGTATCGAAGATAGTGAGGAGAGATAGTTCAGATCCAGAAGTTCTTGTAACTCCTCGCCAGGTCGGATGAGTTTATATCATTCAGGGATAACATTATCCCAAGGAGCCTTGGATCGTCATGAGCCCGGTATTGACCATTATAAATGAGTTTATCATTCCCATTATCCTGATTTTGAACATATTCTTTGCTATTACGGTTATTTTTATTGAGCGCAAAAATCCAACTGCTACCATTGCCTGGCTCATGGCACTGGTGTTAGCCCCGGTAATTGGGTTTGTTCTCTACCTTTTCATAGGCCAGAGTTTTCACCGGGATCGGATGTTCAGAATAAAAAAAGAGGATGATGAAGCACTCACCCACATCATCGAGTCGCAAAAGAAAGAACTCTTCAGGAAAGATCTCCCGATGGAACAGCCGGTCCCTGATTCGTACCGGCGGATGATGCTGATGCTGATGGAAAGTAATCGTGCCATGATTACCGTTCATAACCAGGTTCGTATCTTTACCGACGGGAACGAAAAATTTTCTGCGTTACTCGAGGCAATTAGAGGTGCAACAGATCATATCCACATGGAATATTATATCCTCAAAGATGACGCTATTGGAAATGAAGTATTCGCGGCATTGACAGAACGTGCCAGGGCAGGGGTCTCTGTCAGGTTCATCGGCGACGGGCTTGGATCAGCAGGGCCGGGAAAGGAATTTTTCAGGCCCTACCTCGAGGCAGGGGGGAAGCTCGAGTTCTTCTTCCCTTCCCTTATTCATATCACACACCCACGGATCAACTACCGGAATCACCGGAAAATTGCAGTCATTGATGGGAAAACCGGGTTTGTGGGAGGGTTCAATATCGGGGATGATTATCTCAGTCGTGACCCCAAATGGGCTCCCTGGCGTGATACGGCAGTCCAGGTACATGGAGATGCCGTCGCAGCAATGCAGCTCCGGTTCTTCCTTGACTGGAACTATACTACGAAAGGTGATGAAATCGGTTTTGATACCAGATATTTCCCGGAAAATACCTCACATTCTGAAACATGGGTTCCGATGCAAATAGTGTCAGGAGGACCGGATACCTACTGGAACCCAATCAAGGAGTCATACCTAAAACTGATACAGCTCGCATCTGAATCAGTGTACATCCAAACTCCCTATTTCATACCAGATGAGAGCATCCTTGATGCACTCCGAATGGCTGCCCTGTCAGGAATTGATGTCAGAATCATGATGCCTGCAAAACCGGATCACTGGTTTGTGTACTGGGCAGGATATTCATATATCGAACAATTGCTTGAATCCGGGGTCAAAGCCTACACGTATGACACCGGATTTATTCATGCGAAAACGATCGTTGTGGATGAGGCTGCAGCTTCCGTGGGAAGTGCAAATTGGGATGTCCGGAGTTTCAGACTGAATTTTGAGACTAATGCAGTCATGTATGACCATGATATTGCAAAGCAGTTGAAACAATATTTCCTTACAGATCTTGAGGTCTGTTCAGCCTTAAATGCGGAACGGTTTGCAGCGCTTCCCGGAAAGATCAAGATAAAGCTCTCAATGTCACGACTATTCTCCCCACTCCTCTGAACAATTCTCCTCATTTTTTTGGTCATCCTGGCGAGCACTAGTTCTTTTCAAGTATCTGGATACGATACGATCTATTCGACGTTTTCGGGCCTTTACCTGAGATCCTATCAATGAACCGGTATAGGGAACAAAGCTCCAGGCGATTACCCCGGCAGTGGCACCTTTCCGGATGTACGAACTAGGTTTACCTACGACCACATTCTCCCTGTTCCTGAGAGATTCAAGGAATTCCTCAGCAGTATCAGCAGGAGCACCCGTCAACACGGATCCGACATCAGAGAGAAGATGAGCATCTGAACCACCGGTAAATGGTATCAGATGATCATCTGCATACTGGATCGCCCTCATATTCAGATTCTGGGTCATCCCTCCACAGATAACTTCAATTCCGTCAATATGATCCAATACTCCGGGAAGCATCTGTTTTTCTACACATTTGAGCACCCCACGGTTAATTCCGAAGTACCCGAAGGGGTGAGCTGCAATCCGGAGGCAATGATACTCCTCTGCACGGATAAGACATTCGGAAACAGAAAGTTTTTGGATATGATCAGGATTCTCCTTTCTCCATTCACGCTGCAGATCATGATAATATCCTTCCAGGTCTCCAGCTGATGAGAAATAGATCAGAAGGTGAGGGCCTTCACGGGTCTCAAGTTCTATACCTGGAATGATCAGGCAATTTTTTTGAGATCTCACTGCTTCAAGAGCTCCTCTGATCTCATTGTGATCAGTTATTGCAACACCGATCTGATTTTTTTGGGCGTATGAAAGAAGCTCTGGAATACGGGTCCGGCCATCTGAATATCTGGTATGGAGATGCATATCCACTGGATGGTACCCGGATTTCCAAAGTGAACCCGGATCAGGTTCATGATAATGAATGCTACCTGGTATATATGAAGTCAATATCGTTCCACCGTTATTTTTAGACCTTTTTTGTATTCAAGTGTCTACATGCAGCGATACCAGACCTGTGAACAGGGTAACCAATGATCTCTCTCAGGGGAATACTCATTTTATCAGAGGATGACATGAGGTTATCAGGGTGTATCCTGAATACTGCACGTAATACCCACGGTTACGTTGATCATTGGGGGACGACATATCAACGCACGCTTATTTTCTGGAATGATATGATATCACCCAGAGATCAGGAAGGGGTTGCATTGCGGTGAGCAATATCCTTCCCCGTTACGGTCAGAAGTCCAGATGCCATCACATTTGTTTCAACACCCTGAACAGACATCCGGTATTCTCCTAACGCGAGTTTATGAGAGGGAATGGTAAATGAAAATACTCGTGTTTGGTTGGAATTCTCGGCAATTGTGGTAGATGCGGAATACCCTTGCGATGTAGCACGATCATTTTTGTTAGTTGGCGTAAAGGAATTGTCAGATATATCGAGAAGTAGACGTTTTCCTACACCAAGATTGGTTGTCCCGGAAATCACCATACCTGTACCGACAACGTGCTGATTTGATGCTGCATCAATTATGATCTTTGGATTTGTTATCTGCATCCAGAGCTTCTTCACTTCTTCCAAGTATGCTTAGTAAGACAGCTTTATTGTACCAGAGTAAATCCATTCCTATAGGTTCTCTCCTCCATGCAAGGACAATTTTGAACCTGAATCTGGTAAGGGATCAGCAATTTCACTAAAATGGAGGGATACCTGGGTGTTGTAAGGTTAATTTGAAGCCAATAATGTAAATGAGTCTTTCGTACTAAACTTTACAGGTCTTTCTCCACTCTCCCGATCATCTTCTTGATATCAAGCCAGATCACGAGGGTTCTCTTGTCCTTCCCTCCAACATCCTTCTTGTGTTTTCTAATGACACCAAGGATATCCCGCTGACTCTCACGTGATGATTGAGCCTCCTGATCAATATCCTCCTTCGCATAGGTCGTTACCGATGATACATCATCGACCAGGATGCCGATCATCTTCTCACTAACGGTCTTATCAAGCACTATCACCCGGGATCGTTTTTTACCGGTTGACTCCCGGGTGATATGCATCATCTCGCGGAGATCAATGATCGTCGTGATCACTCCCCTGAGATCAATCATCCCGGTGATGAATGGCGGAACATTCGGGATAGGGGTCACTTCCGGGGTGTTGATCACCTCCCTGGTGTCAAAGAGATCTACGGCAAACAGTTCATCGCCGATCATAAATTCGACAACCTGTTCATCGCCGCTCATCCGGGAACGAGAGGAGTGGGTCCGGGTATTCCTCATCACTGGCTCTTGAATCTGATTATCCAAGGCCGTTTCTTCTTCGACCAGAAATGATCCCATGATCCCTCCTCAGGATACGGTGAACTTGCCCATCTCACCAGATATTTTCTGCACTGAAGCAGCTGCCTCTGAAATCGCCCGGGTGATCTGATCAATCGAAGCGGTAACCTCTTCAGTCGCTGCTGCCGAATCAACCGCCTCTTTGGCAGTCTGTTGCACAAGGCTTCCGACTTCATGAACGCTTGCTGTTATCTCTTCCACCGCAGCCGCCTGCTCTTCGGTTGCTCCTGCCACTTCGGTCATATTATTGTGCACCACGTTGATGGACTGTACAATCTGGTTGAATACGCCGAGCGTCTCAGTGACTGCATCATTTCCTGCTTTTACTTCGGTGGCTGACACCTTCATGGATTCAGACACTTTCTGTGACTTTTTCTGGAGGTTTCCAATAATTGAGGCGATATTTTCTGCAGATTTCTGAGATTCAAGAGCCAGAGACTTAACCTCGTCGGCAACCACAGCAAAACCCATCCCGGCATCCCCTGCTCGTGCAGCCTCGATGGCAGCATTGAGGGCGAGAAGACCGGTCTGTTCGGCAATACCCGTGATCACATCAACGATCTTCCCGATCTCCTCCATCTGACTCGTGATATCAGTGATGATCACACTCGTCTCATCGACCGATTGCATGATCCCTTCCATTCCTTTCTCAGCTTTCCCTGCAAGTAAGACTCCTTTCTCAGAGAGATCAACGGTCTGTTTGGCCATACTTGACGCTTGTTCAGCTTTCGTTGCCACTGAACTCACGGTGTTTGAGAGGTCTTCCATCGCAGTCAGGGTCTGTTTGATACCACTACCACTGCGTTCAGCAAGGACACTGACAGAATTTGAACTCTGCGCAAGCATACTGGTAGTGCTGGCAACCTCTTCTGCACTGGCATTAGTCTCCTCCATCCCGGCGGTGAGGCTCTCGACCTCGCTTTTTACCCCGCCAATAGCACTACTTCCTGCAATGCCGATCTGGTTCAGGGCTTCCTTAAATGGGATGAAGTCTCCTTTCACCGAGAGCTTGTCACTTATCCGGTCAGTATAATCCCCTTTTGCGTATGAACCCGAAAGCCGCATCGCCTCGTTGACCGGATTGATAACCGAGTCAAGCGTGTTGTTCAGGCCGGTGATAATATTCTGATACTCTCCTTTGAACTGGGTTGCATCTCCCCGCTCTTTTAACTGTCCTGCTTCTGCTGCGGTTGCAATCCGCTTGACAGTTGTGACCATTCCGGTTATTGCCTCTTTCATCTGGGTCATGGCCAGACCGAGCGTGTCCTTATCTGAGGCAACCGGAACTGTGACATTCAGGTCACCCATGGAGAGTGCAGTAGATACAGCAGATTTTCCTTTAAAGTTCGCAATCATGCTCCTGAATGAATCCGCAAGTTTACCTACCTCATCGTGTGATTCATATGAAATATCGAGATCAATGTCACCAAGCGCCATCTTCTCAGATATTCCGGTGACCTCAACAATCGGAGCAGCGATTGATCGGGCAACGTAATACAGGACTGCCAGACCGATAAGAGACATAATAAGACCAACAATGATCAGATACATCACGGTCTGAACAGCTGTTGTAGTGACCACCGATGTCGGGACAGCAATAATTACAGCCCAATGAGTGCCGGTCTCTCCGATAGTAAATGGTATTACTGATTTAACAAAACCTCCTGCTTCATTGGTAGTTATCTCTCCACCGCGGTACGCTTTCTCAGTGGCTGCAATTTTCGTAGGATCTACGAACGGAATATTCGCGTCTCCCCAGTATTTCCCAAGCCATCCGTCATATTTGGTCTGGACGCCAATTACCTGCCCCTTTTCAGAGATTAAAACCGCGATGGCCTGATTATCATAGAGGTTTACCTGGTCAATGATGTCATCCAGGGTAGAAGCAAGGACATCATTATAAAATACTCCCATAAACTTCCCATCCACGATGATCGGTGCAGAGGACGAAATAAACGGTTTATTCCGGCCGAGTGATGGATTCGTCATTGGCTCGGTGACAACCTCCTTAAGCCGCTCTTTTGGAAGAGAATAGTATTCCCCTGGCTCGGTGGTTGCTTTCGGATCATAGATATGACGTTTGACGGTGCCGGTATCATCACGCAGAAACATGATTCTCATCCGGCCATCTGCCTCATATCCGTCTTTTCCGGCATAGGTTGCATCATCTCCCGCATCCGTGTAGGTATTCGGCTCCCAGATTGTTCCGGATGCCCGAAACTCGGCGTTCGACGCGATGATGTTATTTACCATCAGAATCGTATCTTCACGGTGGAGATCCGCCTTTCCTGCCCTCACTCCTGCGAATGCTTCTGCAAGTGCCCGTGAATCAGCAAGTGGAGCTTCAAGATCTGCCTCAATCAAAGCAGCCTCTTTTATGGCATTATCCTGAATGTCCGACTTGGCATTCTCTATAGCAAGTCCATATGCCGAAGTGCCAGCATACGCGATCAGTGACACAGCAACAATCAATAATGCGATTCCGCCACCAAACAGGATCTTCTGTTTGATGGATTTCATACGGCTGAAAATATTCAGGTTCATATCTCATTCCTCAAAACTCACTTAATCAATATTTAATTCCTCTGCACAGACCGCGGTTAGGACAGTCTTGCTCATCCCCGCTTCTGTTTCGGGGGAGGCTTACCGGGACCATTCCTTTGACCTTCCGTAGGGTGACTCTGTACAGAGGTAACAGAGGTAGCAGAGATTTCCCGTGCTGCGGCAAATACCCCTCTGACCTTTCCGGTATCATCCCGATACACCACCGCATTATAGAGGACCGGTGTTTTTGTTCCATTCCGGTGGAGTATCTCAAGCTGATAATCTTTCACTGACCCTTCCGAAAAGACCCGATTATATCCTTCCTCTGCTTTTTCAGGATCCAAAAAATATTTACTGAAATTCGTCCCAATCAGACGCTCTCTCAAAACACCGGTCACCTTCTCGGTTGCCGTATTCACATCCTGAATTTTTCCGTCAGAACCGATGGTAACCAGGGGGTCCGGACTGACCTCGATGAGAGTCCGGGTATATTCATATGCCTGAGCCAGTTCTTCTTCATAGGCGAACCGTTCAGAAATATCCCTGGCAATTGTTGAGTAGAAGGATCGCTGAGGGAAACGACGATGGTGATAATTAATAATCTGTGACATCGGAGTGGGGTTTCCTGCGGTATTGCGCATAATCGTTTCTCCTCTCCATGATCCTGTCGCAATTGCCTCTTTTCTCTTGTTCTGATATTCATCGGGGTCATTCTGAAAAATATAGGTGAAAAAGTTTATCCGGCTGATGTCGGAATCTGGAGCAATTCCAAAGAATGACTTCCCAGCCGGATTGAGATATCGAAGTGAGCCATCTTCCTCCGTTATTGCAATGATATCAGGAGTAGCTACAATGATTGCTTGCAGTTCCTCCAGCATCTCCTCTTTAAGAACTCGCTCGGTACAATCGCGTGCTACTCCATAATATCCATGAAAACACGTATCAAGACTCTTTTTGGGTACTCCGGATACATCAATCCAGATCGGTGATGCATCACATCTCCGTATTGGGGTAAGAATTCTATCAAAGGGCTCACCCGTGATCAAAAGAGATACAAAATCAAATGCCCTGCCATCAGCCACAGAATCATCAATAATATCGAAAAAATGTCTCCCGATTAACATTTCAGGATCATATCCGAATATCTCCTGACTACTCGGGCTGATCGCAGTAAACTGGTGCTCTTCACCGGTCTCCCAGATGATATCATTGGTTGTTTCAATGAGTCTGCGGTGGTTTTCTTCGCTCAGTTTCAGATCTGCTTCAATTCTCCTTCGTTCATCAATCTCCTTTCGAAGCCCCCCGGTAACTTCACGAAGCTCTTTGGTCTTCTCCTCAACGATGGCTGAAAGACCGGATTCATACTGATGAATCAGTAGCTCCTGGGTTTTTCTATTCGTGATATCAGACCCGATACAATGGAGGGAAGTCAGTAATCCATCCGTGTAATCAGGATATGCCTGCCACTCGTGCCAATGAACAGCCCCATCCGGCATAACTACTCTAACCTCCACCGGCATGGTTGGACTCTCCTCATGAAGGAGTGAATTCTGGCAACCGGTTCTCTTGATTGCCAACATATCTTCGTTTAATACAGAGGGAATACCAGTTTTTCCGATACATTCAGATGGAGTAATACCCACATTTTGTGCAAACGCATCGTTGACCCGGATAACCCGGTCATCTGCATCGAGATCGACAATAAACTCCTTTGTCTCTCTCATAACTGCACGGAACCGTTCGGCCAGCAGGTGTTCTTCAAACCTGACATCACGCTCATGCGAGAGATCACGGATCAGGAGGGTAACTCCCCAGGTTCCATCATCAAACGTACAAGGGGCAACTGAGACCTCATACACTCTCCCCTGTATCTGGTACTCATGAGTCTCCCCATGGGATTCTTCCCTGTTGAATGCTTCAAGAACCTGATCACGAAGTCCTGACTCCTGAAAAATGGGGTGAGACAGTTCGGATACGAAGCGGCCGATACAATCTGATTCCTTACATCCAAGGGTCTCATGGACCGGACCCATGATCACCTTCACCTGAAGCGATCGATTCAGACCGATTGCAGTCCCGAGAGGAAAGAGTGAAAATATATAAAATGGAACACGTTGCGCGAGTCGGTAGACCTTCGTCTTCCCTTCGGTCCACATCTCAAGCCGCCCCATGAGATTGAGGATTGACAGGTACCGTGCGACAATATTTCGACCAAGGCCAACCCCATTGGCTAATGCATGGATGTTTGCCCCTTCAGAGCAGCCTGTGAGATAGGAGATGATCTGATTGATATATTGGATCTCCTTTCCCTGGGTAACCATGTAAGAGACTATGCAGAGCAGTATTTATTTCTATCGTGAACCATGCAACATGACGGAGTAGTGGCAGGAATGACCCTCCTTATGTTTTCCCACTTCTCACATTTTTATGCAATGCAAATCTGATACTTCGAATTAAAGATTAAATATATATGCAGTATCCAAAAAATGCACGAGGTCATGCCAATATATGATTTTTTTATTCCGGAATCTGCTCCCTTGGTTGCCTATGATATCAACCCCCTATATTGACGATACACTCACTCTTCTTGACATTGTACCCATTTCTTGAACGAATAGGATTGATGCACATAGATACCATTGCACATATCACACGGACCACGCTCCCCAAACCCATCTAGTGATTTGACGTCCTTGATCCTGACATATAGCCAGTGGAAGACGATGGCGGGAATGCTGCAGCATCACACAGGATTGAAACAGAAAGAGGTCATCTCCACAGATCCCAAGCACCACCATGCCACCGTTCATGCATAGTACAAGAATTCACCACATTTCAGCCGCCTTCTGATAGAAAAATTGTGTTTAGGCTGGAAGACGGTGTCCAACCAGGTCACGAGCGTGGGTCTGGATAGAGACAGACTTGCATCTGGAGAGACTGATGCTTTCCCGCTTGTAGGTGACTGTGAAAATCTCCCCGTTATTTGCATGATACTTGAGGGCCTTACCGAAGGTATTCTTGTGTTGTCACAGGAAACGGAAACGCCGGCTCCCATCGCCCCGGTGATGGTTGCATTTTCGTCATTCTCGGGTGTCTGCGAGACTCCGACGGATTCGTAAGCGGTACACCCCCATGAGTTGTCATCCAGGACATCCTGCTAGAGTAATGTTACCCTTCCCACCGCCCGTCTCTGAGTGTTGATCCCATCATCTCCAGAACTGACGGTCCGGTCAAGGAAGGAGATCGCCGGACACTTTTCCAAAAGGCCTGTGTAATTCTGACCTCGTGACTGGTATCCATTGAAGAGCTTGTTGATGGTGCTGTTACTCCACCCGGTAGCCTTCTGTAGCTGGGTGATGGTCATCTCCTGCAGGTTCAGAGACTGGATCGACTCGATCAGTTCTGCCTCCTTCCGGGTGAGTTTGGTAACCTGTCCCCCGGTCTCACCGTTCAATGCCTGGAAAAGCCGTGCCGCTTCGGTGAAGTCTTCCCGGGTCGCGACACTATACAGCATCCCGTCCACCTCACCCAACTGTCTCTGATGTTGCCGAAGAGCTGCATTGGTCTTGATCAGGTCAATGGCATATCCGGGTTCCTGCGGTTGGTCGCACTCTGAAATCAGATCCGTGAGGCGTACGGAATGACCACCCAGACCGGCTGGAGTTGGAGCCACATCTCCTGAGCGATCAGAATCCCCCGCCTGGTCTTGGGTTTGGTATCAGGTATCTTCTCTGCCTCTGCCAGGAATCGGTGATGACTTTCTGTTCCTGCTCTTCGCTGTCATCGATCCAGCAGGTGAGCATCCGGTAGAAGACCTGATCATCTCCCGCCCCCTCAACCTTGGCAACCCACCAGACTCACCGTTCAGGATGGTGCATATGGACTGGTTGTTGGCCGCCAGGTTTCTGACATGTTAGTCCCTGATCCCTTTTTATCTCTTCAAGCTCTTCATAATCTATTGAAAGGTGAACAAATGCTTTACAGGAAATTCCCCCGATGCAATCACAATATCTCAATTCTTGGTTTTGGGTGCATGCGGTTACCGCTTGCTGGAGATCAGCTGGATGCAGGAAATATCGATGAGCCTGTGGCCATTGATATGATCAGAACCGCTATTGACGGCGGAGTGAATTATATTGATACGGCCTACCCATATCACAACGGAATGAGCGAGGTGGTTGTCGGAAAGGCACTTTCCAAAGGGTACCGTGACAGGGTTTTTCTCGCTACCAAGCTCCCGAGCTGGCTTATCAGCAGTCGGGAGGAGATGGATCGGTACCTGGATGAGCAGCTTGTCCGGCTTAACACGGATCATATCGATTTTTATCTCCTCCACGGGCTCAGCGGCGAAACCTGGGAAAATCTTTCACGGCTTGGCGTACTTGAATTCCTTGACAGTGCCAGAGCGGACGGCCGAATACGGTACCCGGCATTTTCCTTCCATGACCAGTTACCTGCCTTCCGGGAGATTGTCGATGCCTATGAGTGGATATTTGCCCAGATTCAGTACAACTACATCGATGAACAGAACCAGGCAGGAACAGAGGGACTCAAGTATGCAGCAGAACGGGGTCTTGGCATTGTCGTCATGGAACCGCTCCGTGGCGGTCTCCTCTCAGGGGATGTCCCGGTCATCCACCAACATCTCCTCGACGCCCCGGTCAGGCGAACTCCGTCAGAATGGGGACTCCGCTGGGTCTGGAATCATCCGGAAGTCACGGTTGTGCTCTCTGGTATGTCTTTAATAGAGCAAGTTAAAGAAAACCTTGCTAGTGCTGCACAGGGTCTGCCGAATTCCCTCTCTCCGGAAGAACTCGCAGTTGTAGAAAAAATGCGGGACACGTTTGCTTCCCGGGTAAAAATCCCATGTACCGGTTGCCGATATTGCATGTCGTGCCAGAACGGTGTGGATATCCCTGAGTGTTTCAGTTATTATAATCAGGCATACACGTACGAAGCAGAGGAGAAAGCGAAAGGTGTGTACCTCTGGGCCCTCAGTGGTGCGTTTTCCGGGGGGATACCAGGATATGCCTCGTGTTGTATTCAATGCGGAGAATGCGAAGATAAATGCCCGCAGGGCCTTCCCATACGGAAACTCTTACAGGAAGTCGAGGATTTATTCGGGAAATAACTGACACCCACTGCACATTACGTTGGATCAAAAGAATCCAGGAGGAGACGGTTGGGGACCAGGAGCCAGGTGTTTGCCAGCGAGGTCAGCGGTTGACTTATCAGGAGATACAATAGCGGTCGGTTGAGTACAACCGCAGGTGGTGATTCCTATCACCATGAATAGTCCTACCAGGAATAACAGTTTCATCAGTAGATATTGTACCTCAATTGTTAAAAAACTCAAATTCTTTAGGCAGTTTCTGGGTCCTCAGCTTCTTTGGGTAGTTGTAATCCCTCTTCGGTACAGGTAGGGGTTTTCAGGTATTCTTCAAAGTCTCGAAGATCCTGACCTGAAAAAATGAAACCTAATTCAATTGGGTTAGCCATAAATTGGTGTTGGGATAATCTATCGATCATAGACCTTATTCGTGGTCCAATCTTTATGACTCTAATTATCTGCTCTTCATCATTTACCTAGGTTTGGGGTTCAAAATTTACTCAGGGAGAGAAGACTAAACGCCGAGTAAGTTACAAAACCCCAAACCTAGGTTGAGTAAGTGTTTCGATTTCTGAAAGAAAAATCATTCAGGGTCGCTGAGGTTTATTGAATGAGTGAAAAGCGAATCGAGGAATTGGGCAGGGTTATGGTTCTTTGTCTCATGATTTATTCGTATACTGAATGGTTGATGAGGAAACAACTCCAGGAAGAAAAAGAGAGCTTGTTAAATCAAAAGAAAAGCCTTCCAATAAACCGACGATGAAATGGAATTATTTTAAATTTAGAGAAATTAAGTCATGCTCCTATCGGTTCGAGAATGAGGTCCAGTTTTCTCTTCACCTTGTGGGTGATGAACTACGAAAAATTTCGACGTTGCTCGGTCCGAAGTATGAAAAATTCTACACTTGATCAAAGATCTGCCAAATGTGGGTTAACCATTTCTGTTCAGAATAATATTCGGAATAACCAGGGTGAAGGTAGTGCCTATCTGTCCATCTACCGTAACCGTCCCCCGTATCTGCCGGGTAAGGCCATAAATGAGCCGAAGCCCAAGTGTCTCATGAGATGAAAGAATTGTATCTCCAATGCCCACTCCGTCATCTGATACTACGATAGTGATGGCATCAGGACTCTCTGATGCAACAATTGAGATTTTTCCTCCCTCCTTATCCTTGAATGCATATTTTAAACTGTTGGTAATGATCTCATTGACAATCAGGCCGAGGGGAATCACGGTGTTGAGATCTAGAGATACATGGGGAACGCTGACCTCAAACCTGATATTTTTTCCTTTTGAAGTATAGTTTTTGAGGAGCATCTTCCCAAGAGACCTGAAATAGGTCTCAATATTGATCTGTGAAAGGTTGTCTCCCTGGTAGAGATGTTCATGAACGAGCGCCATCGTTTTTACCCGATCCTGGCTTTCACGCAGAACCTCAAGAGTATCAGGGTTATCTACCTGCCGAATCTGCATGCTGAGAAGGCTTGAGATGATCTGCAGGTTGTTCTTCACCCGGTGGTGTATCTCACGGAGCAGAGTCTCTTTTTCATGGAGTGATGCTTTAATCTGTTCCTCCATCTCTTTATTTTTAGTTATGTCGATATGATGCCATATTCGTCCCTTTTTCTCTCCATTCGCAGATATTATTGGGATAAAATCCCTCAGTACAACCCGGCCATCTCGCAATGGTACTTCTTCCCCTTTGACTGGCACTCCCAGGGCGACAATTTCCTGAATGCGGTCAGCTGCCTCAGCAGGGGAACTATAAATATTGAAGATATCCCTGAGAACCTCCTGCGATGTTAATCCAGCTAATTTTTCTGGAGGGTCAGAGAGATTAAATATATCGCAGAAAGCCTGATTCGCGATCTCCACCTTATTATCATAAGAAACAGATAATACTCCCGCATACAGATTTGAAACAAGGGTATTCAGCTGCTCAAATGCGGTCTCAGAGAGAACTTCTTCTGCCTTCTTCCGCTCAGTAACGTCGGTAGCAATCTCAAGGCGTACGAGTCTTCCATCAGGCCAGTGAATTGCACTATCGCGACATTCAAACCACTGGTTCGTAACCGTGTTTTGGAGATCCCAGACCACTGGCCTGACCGGGTTTCCCTGAGCATCTATGAGCCGGTCATTGGTGCAGAATGGACACGGCCCGGTCTGGCCGGATTGAAGAGTCTGCCAGCAGGTCTTACCAACAACGTCTCCCCAGATATCCTCTCCATATTTATTGATAAAGAGGATCTCATAGGTTTTCATATCAGCCACATAAACCAGAGCGTCAAGGTTATCCATGACTGTTTTGAATCGATCGTATGAGTCTTTAAGGGCTGATACAGGTAATACTGCAGACTGACGCAGATGTTTCATAATAATCCTGAAGGGAATGAGATTCGATAATGAGCTCCGCGATTCCTGTCTTCTCTGGTAATGGTGCCTGATAACTGCCGGGTCAGGCCTTGTATGAGTGTTGTTCCAAGACCGGCTTCCTTTTTTAGTTCCTCATCTGATGCAAAACCGATTCCATTATCCTGGTAATCTATACAATACCGGGAAGATTCGGGATCTAACGTTATTGAAATTCTGATCTCTCCTTTCATTCCATCTGGAAATGCATACTTGAGAGAGTTCGTAATCAATTCATTCAGGATCAGACTACAGGGAACCGCTTTTTCAATATCAAGTCTGATCTGATCTGCCTGAGTAATGCAAGTGACCGATTCCGCTGCAAAACTATAGGATTCAAATAAAAACCTGGTTAATTCTGACAGGTACTCCCGATAGTGTATTTCATTGAGGTTCGGAGATTTATAAAGAAGTTCGTGGACCAGCCCAAACGATCTGACCCGGTTCTGGATATCTTTGAGAACATTCTGAATCGAAGGATCTGAGACCTGCCTGCACTGAATTGAAATAAGCGACGATATCACCTGCATATTATTCTTGACCCGGTGATGTATCTCTTTGAGCAGCGTCTCTTTTTCCTGTATGAGATTCTTCAGGTCTTCTTCAAGTCGTTTCAAATCAGTAATATCATGAACGATCCAGGATATACGATGGATATTCCCTTCACTGTTCCACTCAGCTTCCCCTTGTCCCCGGGCGATTCGCTCCGCTCCATTAGGCAGAATTATTTTAAAGTCGATCCTGAATGTTCTTCCTGCTGTTATCAGAGCCTGAACAGATGAACGGACTAATTCTTGATCACCAGGTGAGACCTGGTGAATAAGATCATGATAGGTAATACCGGTAGTATTCGGATCTATTCCAAATATCCGGCAGAGTTCATCAGAGATGAAGATACGATCATCTGATACATTCCACTCCCAGTTGCCAAGGTGGGCGATGGCCTGAGCTTCAAACAATGCTGTTCTCGAACGCAGGGATTCTTCCATCCGCTGGAAGTCAGTCAGATCCCGAAACGTCCAGATTCTTCCATGATATTGTCCGGAGCGATCAATAACCGGGGCTGAATACCGGTCATATACCCGCCCGTTTAAAAACTCTATGATATCTCGACTGATCTCCTGTGGGTGTTCATAAAGGTACTTCACTTTCTGATAAAACAATTCCGGGTTTTTCGTCTGCATGACGACATACTGAAGCAGTACTTCATCGTTCGGATCTTCGAGAATATCCGTGGGAATCCCCCACATGTCAATGAGATGCTGGTTGACAAAGATACGCTCGTTTTTCTCATTAATTACCAGTATGCCATCAAGGGTGGATTCAGCCTGAGCTTCGAATAATGCAGTCTTCGAGAGCAATGCTTCTTCCATCTGTTTGCGCAGAGTGATATCAGTACCGATGGCGATAATGACAGCCTCACCAAAAAATGTCCCTTTGTACAGCCTGACTTCCTTTGGGAATATTCCGGTATTCTTCCGGAGCCCCCGGAACTCAAATACCTGCGGTTCTCCATCAAAGGCTTTGCGGAGAAACCCGGCTACCTCAACAAGGTCATTCATCCCCGGTGCTGAGAGAAATTCAGGAGTTTTCCCGATGAATTCTTCCCTCGTAAATCCGTACATCGCCTCAGCCCCTTGGTTCACATCAATAAACTTCGAGTCCTGGTCGATAATGTAAATCGCCTGCTTGATGGAGTTAAAGATCCCCCGGTAACTGACCTCACTCTCCTTGATCTTATCTTCCGCAAGACGGTGTTCAGTAATATCCTGATTCAGGGTACCGATCATGTTGCCATGAGAGGTTTTTATGATAAAAACCGTCTGGGTGACGATAGCTATTGTTCCGTCAGGTCGGCAAAACCGGTAATTCTCCATATCCTGTTGAGTCGATATCCCCGTCAGGATGGAAGATTCTATATCTCTCTTAATCCTGGAACAGATCTCCTGGCGGCGATTAGGATCAGGTATCATCCGGGTTGCCAGATCCCAGGTGTACATTCCCATAGCATCAGTCCTGGGTATCCCGGTAATTTTCTCCTGTGCCGGGTTCCACTCGATTATTCGCCCATCGCGATCAACGATGGTCACCCCTTCAAGCATCTGCTCAATAAATGAACGGAGTCGGTCTTCACTCTCTTTGAGTGCAATTTCCACTCGCGTCCGTTCTGTAATATCAATGAAAGATTCAATTAAGACGTCACGTTTGCCTAAGGTGGTTTTAATAACACTCTTAATGATTGGTATTGATTTCCCTTGTATGGTGAGAAGGATACGTTCAGAAGAATCAACCGTTTGTCCCAAATCCGAGACCGGACATCTACCAAGATCAGCAGGACAGATAAAGCGGTGGCATATTGAACCTACAACTGATTCACTGCTCCCTCCGATCATTTCAAGAGCCTTTTTATTCGCATCTACGATGGTATGGGTATGAGCATCGATGATAATGATGCCAAATTGCATTGCATGGATGATGAAACGGAACCTTTCTTCACTCTCACTCAGACGACCCCCCAAATTCTGTAGTTCTTCATAATTTGTACGGAGTTCCTCTTCAGTTGCAGCCAGTTCTTCGTATGCAAGGCTTAACTCTTCATTCTTAATGAGTAACTCTTTCTCAGTATGTATCTTAATAGCACGTTCTTCTGCTTCTTTTCTATCAGTAGTGTCACGGAATGATTCGATCGCTCCAAATAGCTCTCCGGACGAGTTGTAGATAGGAGCAGCCGTAACCCAGATACACATTCTTTTTCCGGTATCAGAAAGAATCTCTATCTCTGTCTCTAACCTTTTGTCAATCTGTATGATTGATGGATAATCAGTGTTCTTCTCAAAATTATGAGTCAGGATAAAGGATATCATCGTTGAGCAGATACTCCCAAATTTTCCGGTGATAACCGAGATATCCTTTGAACCGATCATTTCTCCCAGGTCCTTTCCTAAGATTTTTGATAATGATTGATTCCAGGCAATGATGGTACCTTCGATATTGACTGCAAATGTTGCGTCTGGATAAAACCGTATAATTGTAGAGAGCAGTTCATGTTGCTCCCGCTCATATCGGTTGAATGCCTTGATAAGGATGAAATTCATGATGATGAGCAATCCAATCACCATGAGTATGAAAAATAAGATTGATTTCGAGAGTATCTCCCTCCCCAATATTGCAACGTCCTTGGGTCGGTTAATAGAGAATATGATGATATGCTGAGAATCGGGTGAACGTGTTGAGAATGAATTCCCGATCATATCCGGGAAATCATATGTTATTTCCGGGAAAAATTTCGGAAATTGATACTCGGTTAATAATTGAGAATCCTGAAGGTTTGGACTGATTGTTATCCTGACCGGATAATGGACTGATCGTTCTATATTGGTAATAAATTCATTTTTTATCTCCCGGCCAAATATTATCGTTCCTTCAACTGACCCGGAGAGATTGGTTGGAATGATAGGTGCACTACCAAGCAAATAAGCGGTTCTATTCTGAACCTGGATAGTAGTTCTGGTATCATCCTTATTTTTGCAGGTTAAAAGAGTGAGTATTTTGGGGGATATATCGGGTTCGTATCTCTGATTTGATAAGGAATCATATCCAGTCCGGAATAAAATCTCATTCTTTTTATTAGTGATGAATACCTGCTGGATATTATTATTAC
>DATMXW010000078.1:0-14996 GCA_035561295.1 Methanospirillum sp.
CTTATATATATTTCAACGTGAAGTTATTTGGAATATGCTCTCTTTCAACCCATGCAGGTAGTAAAGATCAATGTAATCGTTCCTTCTCCTGAGTCAAAAAAGATCTCTCATGTATGTATCATGGTCAGAATCATCTTAAAAGGGGTCTCAGCTTTCACTGCATGGGGGATATCTGCAGGCAGAATGATCATCTCACCTGTTTTCAACATATGCGGATCTCCGGCAAGGGTAACAATAGCATCTCCCTGGACAATCTGGAGTACAGCATCAAAAGGAGCGGTGTGTTCTGAAAGACCTGATCCCGCAGCGAAAGCAAATAGTGTTATCGTCCCATGCGGGGTATATGTGATCATCCTGCTTACAATGCTACCATCCTGATATGCTATCAGGTCATCCGTTTTGAGTACTCTTCCCTTCAATTGATTTAGATCTTCTACCATGCAGCATATCAGGTTTAATTTATATATTACCCTTTTGCTCCATCTCTGATATTTGAAAGACAATCATTCTAATGTCTGGCAACAAAAATAACAGTACTTATGTATGCCGATCAGAACCGTCCTCATGTAGTTCTTGTCTCTGAGGTGACTGTAGACGGGAAACTTACTGTGACAAAAGGGGCGTCATCAAAACTATTGATGCAGTTTATGTCACATGAGGCTGAAGTACTGCTCCACAGCATTCGGGCAGAATCGGATGCAATTATGGTAGGATCTAACACAATCCGGATTGATAATTCATTCCTGACCGTCAGGCATGTTCCGGGCAGGAATCCTATCCGGGTGATTCCATCTTCACTCGCTGATGTTAATCCTGATGCCAATGTTCTTTCTCCAGGGGCAAAGACAATTATCGCAGTTAGTGAAGCTGCTGATCCTCACCGAATCTGTGTGCTGAAAGAGAAAGGGGCAATAATTGAAGTAACAGGGAAGGATCATGTGGACCTCAAAATTCTAATGCAACGCCTCTATGAGAAATATGAAGTGAAGAAGCTGATGATAGAAGGAGGATCAACCTTGAATGGGCATATGTTTTCACAAGGATTGATCAATGAGATAGTCTTAATTCATCTTCCATTCATCGCAGGAGGATCTGATACACCGTCATTAGTAGGTGGTCTTCCTACCCGGTCGGTTGATGACCTCATCAGACTCGAACTCACTGGATCTCATATGGCAGGAGAAAATCTCATCACCCGTTACCGGGTCACCAGTAACTAGATCTCCTCTCTTTTAAAAAAACTGATAAAAAATAGGGATTCAGACCATACAAACAGGATCAGCTTTCATTATCTCTCTCAATACCGTTGTTGCATACTGACCGGGTTCAAGATCAAATAGTATTCTAATTTTATCTTCTTCCTTCTGAGTCGAGACTGTAGTGTTGAGCATGATCGGCCTGAGTGCCCCACTAAACCGGGTTTCAAGGAAAGTAGAAGCTGTTGCAAACAAATCCGGTGTAATACCCTGTTCTTCCATGAGATATGCCATATTTTTATCATCAGGTCCGGAGTGAGATTCAGGAAGAGAACCTGGCATAAACACTGCCACCCGACATCTCCCCCTCTTAACATGCATAACTGCGATTCGTCTGGTAGATTCACTGACAATATCTGTTTTACCATCGAGAAAGATCAGTCTGTCTCCAAGTTGTGGGTCATCAGCCATTCGACCTTCTTCAAACCTCATACTGACAGTTTTATTGAATAACCAGGACTGGACAGCGCTTACAAACATTGACCGCAACGTCCGTGGAAATGCATGAAAAGCCCCTCCATAGTCTGCCGGTTTACTGACCAGATGGTGAAGAAGTGAACGCTCTAGAGAAAGTCGAACTGGCAGGAGGTGCAATGCTCCTTTCGCATCACCAGTATCTGCATAATATTGCCTCCCTTCAGAATATTCAGAATCCTCGTTAGTTGAGAGAGTACTGACAAAGGTTTTAACTGCCGCTTCATAGTCTCCCCGGAGGATATCAAGACCAGTGAGATGAGTAACCGGACGATGAACACCGAACCGCTGATATCCATAATAGTTGGGAACCCCTCCTGATATCTCATTGATGAGAGCCTGGGCCGCATCATAGCTTCCCTGACCTTCAGTTCCCTTTAAGGCAATATTAAACCGGTTCCCTTTCAGCTGACCAAGACTAATCTGTTGATTTGAGGTTCCTACCGGCTCAATACTCATATCAGGGAGAGAAAGTGTCCGAATTCTTTCCTGGTCACCTTTGTATATTGAGATGTATTGGGTGGTCACTGCCCGTTTGTCTTTTGTACCGGCAAATCCGATACGCTGGTGACTAAATCCAAGGCGATTGGCAATCTCTTTAATAGCGCGTTGTTGATCCCAGTTGCGCTTTGTTAACCTGCATATAAGATACGGACCTTCCTGAAATGTATGGTCTGCAATCTCATCAACAACAAAATCTTCAGGATCTGCCTTGAGTCTTCCGCCGATACCATTACTGTCTGAGCAATACCAGGTAAGGCCAAGCTCATGATCGAGCGGGTACTGACTTTTAATCATAAGAGTGAGAGATTGCCTGTTAGCTTATCGAGTGCTTCTGTCTTTGCCGGGCCCAGACCAAGAGCAGTAATTGTACCTGGCGGGATTTCGGTCATACCGGCATCCTGGATGAGAACAGCACCAATTCCTGCCGCTTCTGCAAGGCTTTTTAATTCAAAGAGAGTACGTTCATCATTCGCTTTCAATACAACTTTCTTCTGTCCTTCTGACATCCAGGCCTTACGTGAAGATGCATCACTGCGCTCATATGCCCCTATGGCTGCATGTCCTGCTTGCGCACATTTCTTTCCACAACTCATCTTCACATCATTTCTGATAATAATACATTGCTTCCACCTGAACTCGGGCTCACTGACCATGTGCAGATCTGTTGGCGCCCTGCAGTCATAAGTATACACGACCTTCAGAGGTTTGATAGGAACCCTGATCAGATAGTGAGATATATGGATCAGGGATGGGATGTGGTGGTCGTAGGTGCAGGTCCTGCCGGATCTGCAGCAGCAGCTGATTGTGCATCTGCAGGACTTTCTACACTCCTCATAGAAGAACAGGCCCATATTGGTTTCCCCGTCCAGTGTGCCGGTCTGCTCTCCTGTTCGGCATTTTCTGAGTGTCGTGTCACCAATCGTTCAGTTCTGAACACTGTATCAGGTGCTGTGGTATCAGCCGGTTCAGCATCGTGCTCCTTTGATGCAGGTCAGATTAAAGCGTATGTTGTTGATAGGGGTATGCTTGATCAGGAGATGGGATGGACTGCGGCAAATGCCGGAGCAGAGATACAACTAAAAACTGGTGCCCACAGTGTTGACATTCGTAATAAGGTTTTAAAAACTCGGGGGGTGGCAGGAATCCAGGAAATCAGATATCGAGTTCTGATCGCTGCTGATGGTCCTCGTTCAACAATTAGTCGGGCAGCAGGACTCGATCGTGCCCCAGTATACCTTTCTGGACTTCAATGTGATATTCCCTATGATATGGAACAACAAAAGGTTGCGATTTTTCCCAATGCATCTCCTGAATTTTTTGGGTGGGTAATCCCGATGGGAAAAGGAAGAGCACGAATTGGGATGTGTGGTATATCTGGGGTTCGAGAATTATTTGAACGATTTATCAGACCCTTTGGAAGGTCAGGAGTCCATTATGTGAGTGGAACCATTCCGATTGGAACCTTGCCCAAAACTTTTTCTGATGGTCTTATGGTCGTTGGTGATGCGGCAGCATTAGCTAAACCCACATCAGGAGGAGGGGTTTACACGGGTATCAGATCAGCCCGACATGCAGCTGCCGTTGCCATTCAATCCTGTGAAGAAGATCGAACTGATGCCTCCTTTCTCTCAACCTATGAAAAACGATGGAAAAAAGATTTTGGGCGGGAGCTTAAGATAGGATATACCGCCTTTGGCGTACGACAAAAGATATCTCCCACGAAAATGGAATCACTTATTCGAGAGATGAGCAGGCCATCTATTCAGGATCTTATCGTGCGGAAAGGTGATATGGATCGACCAGGAAGACTTATTGCATCGTTATTGGTGCATCCCCGTATGATGATAGCCGGTGGATCCCTTCTATCCGGGATTATCCGATCTTTCGCTGACTAAACCGACAATTCTTTCTCTTCAAACCCAGAGATATCAGAGTATGGTGTCCAGTACTCCTTCCAGTAGATTCGGACGTGGTTTTATTGTAAACATTTCTCATCTTATTGCAAAATTTTCTCTTCCTCCTGAGCGCGCATGGCCTGGTGTTCAGGATTACTTTACCACACTTATTCTTCCAGAACAATTCAAGGGAACTGAGGTCGAAGAGATTCTGACAATGTTGAGGCAGAAGATAATGTGGCATCAGGCTGGAGGTCCGACTGATAAGGAGATGTATGGAGATGTGAAACGTACATTATTCCGTCTCATCGTTGCGATTGACAAACAAATGGGTATTAGCGATGCTGATATCGGGCAGTATCATCCATGATATCCGATTTTTTCTAACGTGCTCTTTAATATCCTATGGTGCCTCTGAAATAATTTATTGCCGAACCCAGAAAATCTCCATTTCTCATCTGAAATTCAGATAAAAATTTGAAGACATCAATATTATGGGGGTCATATTCAAGTGATTTATCTAAGGATTTCTGGGCATCCTGGCGCTCACCGTACATTGAATGGATCTCACCTTTTAAGGCATAAACCCGGGCATTTTGAGGATCAATTTTCAGAGCTGCATTAAATGAGTTCATTGACGTCAGATAATCTCCGAGTTTCCCGTTAGCATATCCGTATCCTGCCAGATCATTAGGATTATCCGGTCTGAGTTCAAGGGCCTGTTTGTATGATTCTGATGCACTTTCATACCGTTCCAATTTTAATGCACAATATCCCTTTCGACTCCATCCTTCTGCAAAGTCAGGATTTATTACCATAATCTGATCGTACATATCAAGAGTGGTACAATAGCGCTGTAATTTGTACTCAATAACAGAGGTTGTATCCCAGTCACCGGTAAATTTTACATTTGATGCAACAGCTTTTTTGTATGATTCAATTGGATCAATGTTTGTTGTGATCCGGGTATTTTCAATGCCCTGATAATACCAGAGTTCTCCTTTCGCGATTGTAGTAAAACCACCATCATATGAGTAAAAAGCATTCTCATATTTCTTCTCGTTAAAATATACATCTCCACACACAAACCAGCCAGGTACAGAGGTAATATCGATCTTCTTTGCAGCAAGGCCGCAAATAAGGGCTCCCCCGAAATCACTCCTATCTAGCAGAGTATACCCTTTATTTGACTGATATAATGGTTTTTTTGGATCTATACGGATAGCATGATCAAATGCATCAATAGCCTTTCCAGTATCATTCATTGCCCGATATGTCACCCCCAGGTTATTCCAGGCAACAGAATAATCAGTATTTATTTTCAGAGCTTTCTCGAATGATGTTACCGCTTCCTGATATCGCTTTAAGCGGGATAAAGCGACCCCTTGAACATTATATTCTGCTGGATCATTAGGGCTGAGAGCAATTGCCTGAGAAAAAGCAGAGATTGCATGAGAATAATCTCCCATATTTCCATAAGAACTTCCGATAATATGCCAGGAAAAGGTGCTCGTCTCGGTTTTTTTCAGGATCTCTTCTGATAATCGAATCGCTTCGGAATATTGCTCATCATTATACAAGATAAGTGCACGGTATTCCAATGCCGTAATATTTTCACCGGATTGTTTGAGGACCAGATCATTTTCTCTAATGAGATCCTGAGTGGTGATAGAAGCATTGTCAGCTTGAGCCAATGAGACCGATAAAAGAAGGATCATTAGGCAAAATATGGTAGGACAGATGATTCTCAAGTAAACACCACTGAGTATTCAAATCTAAATCGATATGGATTCTCTTAGATGTGTGATCGAAAAAAGGTATGGTAGAATACTGGTTCAACTATTTTTGATTTCTACTCATGCAAGAGTTTACATCTTTGCCGAGGCATCCGATAGCATCAGCCCGGCAACGCTGACAGTGTGACATCTGTTTTACATAAGGTCTGCATTGTTCCTGCATAGCAATTTTCTCATCAGTACTCGGTGGGTTTATGTGAGAAAATTTTCCCTGAGAAATGATCGGAATAATATTGTGGATGTATACACCCATTGAACTAATTTTTTTAGCTATTTCGGGAATTTGTTGCTCATTGATTCCGGGAATATATACGGTATTCACCTTGATGAGCATCTTCTTCTCAACAGCCATGGCGATACCTTTCAGTTGGCGATCAATGAGTAGTTCTGCCATTTCTCTGCTTGAATAGTACCGTTTTCCCTCATAGTCAATATACTGATATATTTTTGCTCCTACTTCAGGATCGAGTGCATTCATAGTGACAGTGATATTTGTGACACCATATCTGTCAAGCAAATCAATCTTATCGGGAAGAAGAAGACCATTTGTGCTGATACAGAGGATCAGTTGTGGATAATTCTCATGAATGAGTCTGAGTGTCTCAAATGTTTCTTCATTTGCCAGAGGATCTCCGGGACCTGCTATACCGACTACTTTGATGTAAGGATATTGATCAATAATTTCTTTAACTTTTTCAAGAGCATTTTCTGGGACGAGAACTTCACTGGTCACCCCTGGCCTACTCTCATTCACACAATCAAACTTTCTTACACAGTAATTACACTGAATATTGCATTTGGGAGCAACTGCCAGATGTGCCCTGCCAAAACTATGGCTTGCCTTTTCGCTGTAACACGGATGCTCCTGGATCTTTCGCATCTGATCAGGATCCCATTTGACAAGAGTGCCATCAATCTCAGCCTCCCTATATGTATCTTCAGCCATGCGTACTGTGAATGTGTGCCCTGAACCTATATAAGAGCACCAGCATTGCCAGTTGAGAACTATCCCTGGAGATTTTTTTCATAATGACATATGGTTAATATCTCATAACCAGAATACTCATAATGTCAGATCCTTCTATGATAGATATCAAAGAGAACCAATGGGAACAGGAGATTGAGAAGTCTTCACAACCGACATTTGTGATGTTTTATAGCCCCGCATGTCGTCATTGCATCCAGATGCAGCCATATGTTGAAAAGCTTGCTGATGAGTTTTCTGAATCAGTCAAATTTTTTAGAGTTGATGTCAGTCAATCTGGATGGCTGTCAGAACGGTATGGTATCATGGCGACACCTACATTCGGGTATTTTTGCGGTGGAAAACCAGTTCAGACTCTTGTCGGTGCAGTTTTTCCGGCAATGCTTAAAAAAATGATAGATGAGATGATAGAACACGGACAGGAGTGTCAGTCCCGTTCAACTGAATTACTGTATGAAGTTACTGGATACGGGTAATATCAGGTATCAGATCTCTCTTCTCCGCTCAGTTGAACATCAGCAGGTACCTGTTCAGCCTGGATCTCTACAACCTGCATAAGCCAGGTTAATTCGAGAATTCCGTTTTGAAATGTCCTGATGCATGATGACTCAATAACTGGTGGAATGAGTACTGAGCTTCTATATCTAATTGTTCCATCATACCCGATAACGTGGAGGGTTCCTTCAGCAAGTGCTATACTTACGTGTTCATTGAGTAATCCTTTCAGTTCGCAGGTGGCAGTTATCCGCCCATCCCATTCGATAACCTCGATTACAGGGTGTTCAACATCACGATTAGGACTACCCCCTGTAGTTCCCGGGAACCCGGGGGGGATCCCTCCAGCCAGGATGATATTCACACCAACTACACCTGGACGGAACTGACCCGATCCAAGTGCCTGACTGAGTACCTTTCTGAGCAAATCTTCAATATTTTTGAACTCTTCCGGTGGGGTGTCACTCATGATTAAGTTTCTCTCACTTATATTTGGGTGTATTTCTTATCAAGTTCCTGTGCCTGGGTAACAATCAACCCAAAATCCTTATCCGTAGTTTCTATACATCTTGTAGAGCGCCGGCATCTCCAGGATCAATTTTTCGCTCTACTGATGGTTCACCTTGATAGAGAAGACATATCTCATCCCTGGGGACTTTGCTGTTCTTCCTCCCGGTTTTCAAGCCAGGTATTTAGTTCATTGGTATATTGTTCGATAATTGAGAAATCTTTTTCCTGCCAGAACGTGAGGTCCCGAAGTTGATTCGTGATATTAGCTATGGAGTGTGGAGGTTTTTCGTGTATCACTCTCTTGTCAAACGTGGTAATTGCGAGGGCAGAACGCATGAGAATATCCCGTTTTGAACGGGGATATAAGAGCTCCCATCCACCGATCTCAAAAAGTTCCAGGCTTTTATTATCAAGGGATCCCTGTACAGCATCAAATACAAGGTCGATATGTTCAGATGTAATTCGCACCGGTGTTGATTGAGTATCATTAATGCGTGAGAAGACTTCTTCGAGTATTAAAAGTTTTAATTCTGATACAAAGGCCTGGATATCTGCTCCGGTATAATATTTCATATTAGCCGCTATGTTTTCAACCTTTACTGATGAATCCAACAGATCTACTAAAGAATCCAGGTATAAGGAGAGAATTTCTGATCGCGCATTGAGATTCGGAGCCGGAATGTAAATGTGTTTTTCCAGTCTTCCTGGACGAAGAATTGCTGGATCGAGCATATCAGGCCTATTTGTTGCAGCCAGGACAATGACATCTTTCAACTCTTCAATACCGTCCATTTCAGTTAAAATCTGAGATAGAACACTTTCACCGACTCTTGAGTTCCCTCCGCTCTGCCCTCGCTTGAGCACCAGTGCATCGATCTCATCAAAAAAAATGATCGCAGGAGCAGATTGCCGTGCTTTTCTAAATGCCTCACGCACCTGTTTTTCTGAATCACCAACCCATTTGGAGAGCAGCTCAGGTCCCTTGATAGCAATAAAATTCATCCTGGATTTTGCTGCAATTGCTCTTGCAAGAAGGGTTTTCCCCGTCCCAGGAGGGCCAAAAAGTAAAATCCCTCTTGGGGGATTAATATTGAGTTTTTCAAACGCTTCTCTTCGTTTGATCGGCCATTCGATAACTTTCTCGATCTCATACTTAGCCCGCTCAAGGCCTGCGACCATATCCCATGAAACCTCTGGTATCTCAATGTATAGTTCCCTCATTGCAGAAGGCTCAACAGATTTCCTCGCTTCAATAAAATCCTTATCTGAAATGACCAGGGAATCAATGATCTCAGCCGGAACTTCCTGCCCTTCTTTCATCTGATTCATAATTCCTCTGAGCGCATGCATCGCGGCCTCTTTACAATGAAGAGCAATATCAGCCCCGACAAACCCATAACTTAGTTCTGCATATGCTTCAAGGGTAACATCACTTGAAAGGGGCATTGTTCTGGTATGAACATGGTAGATTTCAAGCCTGCCGATACGATCAGGTATCCCAATCTCTATCTCCCTATCAAATCGTCCACCTCGTCGCAGTGCGGGATCGATAACATCGGGCATATTAGTAGCAGCTATTACTACCACCTGGCCGCGTGATGCGAGCCCGTCCATCATAGTGAGAAGCTGAGCGGTGACCCGACGTTCAACCTCCCCGGTTGTATCTTGTCGTCTCGGTGCGATCGAATCAATTTCATCTATAAAAATAATTGAAGGAGATTTTTTCCGTGCTTCATCAAAGATTTCTCTTATCTTCTTTTCAGAGTCACCATAGTACCGGCTCATAACTTCAGGACCCGAAAGTGTGACAAAATGAGCATCGACCTCACTTGCGACAGCACGGGCAAGAAGAGTTTTCCCGGTACCTGGCGGGCCAAAAAGGAGTACTCCTTTGGGAGGTTCAATACCAAGTCGCTCAAAAACCTTGGGATATCTGAGTGGGATCTCAATCATCTCACGGATCAGACTTATCTCACGGGAGAGACCACCGATATCTTCATAGTGAATGATAGATTCTTCGGTGCTTACCTCTTCGGTTCGATAGGGAACGTCGTGAAGAGTAACCTCAGTTGAGAATGTAACTACACCAACGCCTTTGGGTTCAAGGTGGGATACAAAAAAAGTGACCGTGTTTCCGATGAGGTCGATTCTGACTGACTGACCCTCAAGTACAGGGCGTCCTCGTAATTTTTTTGCCAGGAGCAATTCAGGATTATTCAGGGTTATACCGGTAGCAGGTTGGAGGATTACTTTTTTTAAATCATGAGCAAGGATCCGTCTCACCATCACCTTATCATCAATACCACAGCCGGCGTTACTTCGGATCTCCCCGTCAACTGCAATACCATTTCTATCAAGGGTGGTGCTTTGTGTACTCCAGACTGCAGCAACCGCTGTTTTGGAGCCGAGTATCTCTACAAATTCCCCATTAACAATGCCAAGAGCACGCATAACAGCAGGATGCAGCCGTGCAAGCCCCTTTCCTGCATCTTCTTCAGCTGCCCGTTTAATCTCGAGCTTAATTCCTCCGTGTTTTATCGGGTTAGGCATACGTTTTCTCCCCTCTCATCCTGATTATCCCCTCTTCTGTGACGATTATGTCCATCATGATATCGTTTTCGTCTATGGGGAGGTTATCCTGTTCAAGGCAGGAATACGCAATCCCGATGTTTCTGATTTGGCGGTTCGCTGCAAGGAATCGATCATAATACCCGGCACCATATCCTATTCGACAACCACCCCGATCAAATCCAAGCATGGGAATAATTGCCACGGTTACTGCAGAGGGATCTGCCGGGATCTCATTTCCCATCGGTTCGGGAACATGGAAGGTTGATGCGACCAGGCAGGAAGGATCGTCGAGATATGATAATCTAAGGCTTTTATCATTCTTCTGGATAATGGGGACAATGACCGGGATATTTTCGTGTAGCAGTTGTTCGATTAGCCAGGATGTATCTACTTCAGGTTCTTTGGAGCAGTATACCATAACCTCATCCTCCGGAGAAATCAACTGTTTTATAAAATTACAAATAACTCTGCTCTTCTCCATCCTGTCTTCAGAACTAAGGGACCAACGTCTGTTTCTGAGTATATCCCGAAGTGCCTCTTTTCCTATAGGCATCTCCATTAATATCAACGGGATATTGGTTGATGGTTTTGATCCTGTTAGAATATGATACTGTATCTCCATAATCGATGCGAACGGATGAATGTATCTTCATCTTATGAAAAAAAAGAAGGAGATCTCTCAATAAATCAGGGCCATATTACACGAAATCCAAGGAAAACAAAGTAAGAACAAATGGCCGTCAGGGGTATGGTAATTATCCAGGCAGACACAATTCGTCTGACCATCCCCCATTGCACTGCTGAACTTCCCTGAGTAGCACCTACACCCATTATACAACCACTTATGGCATGAGTACTGGATACTGGAACTCCAAAGAGGGTAACAAAAAGGAGAACCAGTCCTCCGCCGGTTTCAGCACAAAACCCCTGATATGGACGGAGATGAGTAATTCTTTTGGCCATTGTTCTGACGATCTTCCATCCTCCAGTAAGGGTACCCAATGAAATTGCCGCGCTTGAAAGTAAAATTACCCACAAAGGGACTGTAAAATCAGAAAGGACTCCGGCAGTTACCAGCATGGCGGTTATTATACCCATTGCATGCTGGGCATCATTACTCCCATGTCCGATACTGTAAAAGGATGCAGAAACGATCTGAAGTTTATTGAAAATTTTATTCATCCGGTTTTGTTCTGCATTTTTACACAGACGTATAACCAGACATCCAAGTATGAATGCGCCAACAAACCCCAGAGATGGTGATATTATGATGAACAACAGTATCCCGAGAAGGCCAGATATGGGGAGAATATGAAAGACAATGCACAATGGAATCATCAGGACAAAACCGAAGTATGCTCCAAGGCAGGCATAAGATCTGAACTCAGATTCACCAAAATGTCGTGCAGCCATTACAAGAAAACATGCCCCGACAATAGCTCCACATATCCCATATCCAATTAATGCCTCTATTAATCCAAGAGAGGGGAGGATGATGACTGAATATCCACTCAGCGCAGCTGCTGATCCAATAAGGCCCCCAACCATGGCATGGGTAGATGAGATTGGGACTCCAATATAGGCGGTTGCATAAATCCAGAAAGAAGCAACCAGAATACCTATGATAATTACATCAAGAGTCAATGCCTGAGGGATAATAATGCCTTTCCCAATCGTCTTGGCGATTGCTGTTGTGAAGAAAAGCGGGCCGATAAGATTAAAGAAAGCAGCCAGTCCAACAGCCTGAACCGGTGTAAGAACCCTGGTTGCAACTATGGTAGAAATTGAGTTTGCTGCATCATGAAGGCCGTTCAGAAAGTTGAATAGGAGTGCTACACAAATTCCGATAATTAAGATGGGCTCCATCAGGATCACGTATGACGAATACTGATATCTGAGAGGACATTGGTAACATCTTCACATTTATCAGTTGCAGTCTCAAGACATTCGTAGATGTCTTTGAGTTTAATTATTGCAACAGCATCCTTAGTGGTGAAGAGTTGCTGAATTGACCTTGATAAAAGATCATCAGCAAGGTTTTCGAGTCTATTCACTTCAATTCCACAAGTATCTAACCCAGACTGATTTTTAAGCGTTCTTATCGATTTGATACCACACTCTAACTGGACAACAGAGAGACGAATGAGCTGGGCAAAATCCTGCATAAAATTGTCATACTCTACAACTCCATAATTAATCATCTTCTCTGCAGCATCATCGATATTATCAAGAATGTCATCCAGCGCCGAAGCGAGGCGGGATATCTCCAATGGATCGATTGGGGTAATAAATGTCCGATTCAGGTTATCATAGATCTGATGGGTTACTAAATCACCCTGATGCTCAAGATCCTTAATTTTTTTGTATGCCTGCAACGGATCAGTTTTATTATTGACCATTAATTCGAGCATTTCAGCAGAATTTACCACAATTCTGACTAATTGTTCGAAAAGGTCAAAAAATACTTTATCCTGAGGTATAAGCCACTCTTTGATCCCCACAATATCGCACATTATTCCTTTTGAAAGACTAAATATGCTCTGCTTCGTATCTTACAAAATACTCAGGCCAGCTGAAGTAAATTTATAAACAATATATGCAGTGACACATGAAACCGGGATAGTAATAATCCAGGCAATAACAATCTCCCTGACAACACCCCATTTAACAGCATTCTTTCCTCGAGTAGCTCCCACACCAACAATTGCCCCGCCAATAATATGTGTTGAAGAGGTGGGTATTCCAGCAAGAGTAAGCAGAGAAACAGTGCATCCACCTGCAGATGACGCACAAAAACCCTGATAAGCCCGAAGTCTGGTAATATTTCGTGCCATCCGTGTAATCACCTTCCAACCTCCAAAAAAAGTCCCAAGTCCAATAGATAATGCAGAAGCAGCCATAACCCAGAATGGGATCGTGAAAGAAGAGGTCATTTCTGCAGCCATAAAAAGGGCACCGATAACACCAACAGCATGCAGACCATCATTAGCACCATTACCAATAGCCTGTACTCCTCCGGCACAAATCTGGAGTGGTCTGAATATTCTCCTCATCCGACGTTGTTTTGAGCGTCGGAAGAGCCAGGTTATGATAATATCAAATGCGAATGCAGCAATGAACCCAATTGTAGGGGATACTACAATAAAGACCAAAATGGCAAGTAAACCGGATATTTGAAGAACGCCGATAATCATCAATCCCGGAATCATCAGAGAAAACCCCCCTATTGCTCCTGCGATGATTCCAATTTTTACCGGCCCGTCTAAAATCCAAGTAATAAATGCCAGATACAGGGAGCCGAAAAACATACCGATTATTCCAGCCCTCAAAAAATCTGATATCATGGACTGAGTTGGCCAGATTACCACCAAAGGGCCGGAATCAGCGATTGCAGCACCAATCAGACATCCTATAAGCGCGTGAGTTGCAGATATGGGAAATCCAAACTCTGTCATGGTAGTCACCAGAAGAATCGCAGAAATAAGTGCAACCAGAATCATAACCGGAGTTAAAGTGCCAGGGGAGATAATACTGGTCCCAATCGTCTTTGCAATTGCCGTAGTCAGGAGGAACGGTCCGGCCATAGTACATATTGAAGCAAGAATAAGCGCTTTAAACGGGGGTAATGCGCGTGTTGCTACTACTGTAGCGATAGAATTTCCCGCATTATTCAATCCATTTACAAAATTAAAAAGTAATGATAGAAAAACCCCAAGAATAATTTCCAGTTCCATATCAATCAGGAATGCCTCATAACAATCTCATCAAGAACATGCCCGACATCATTACACTCCTGCAGCACCTCTTCCATGTTCTCATAAATATCCTTGAGTTTGATTATCTGCAGCGTATTATTGATCTCAAATAACTCTGATACTGATCTGGATAAGAGATCTGATGACTGGTTCCATATTTTATTGAGTTCCCTGGCAGAATGACGAATTTCACGAATATTATCGGTGTTAGATACACCTTTTACTCCTTTCTGAATCTCCTTGGCTGAGATCATAATATATTCTGAAAATTCATGGAGTGAAGCGGTAGACTCCTTAATGTGATAATTACAGATCTGATGAGACACCCAGTCGATAATGTCGATGACATCATCAAGTGCTTTTGCCAGACGTGCTATCTCTTCAGGTTCAAGAGGTGTTATCAGTGACTCTTCAAGCCTCTCAAAAATTTTTCTGACCAGATCATCAGATTCATGTTCAAGTTGTCTGATCTTTTGACAACTTCCCATGCCTTGTGAAAGATTACTGACCTGATCGGCTAGTAATCCTGCTGCCTCAGTTATCCGTGCCGCAAGATCATTAAAGAGGTCCAAAAAGATACGATCTTCAGGAAGTATGATATCACGAACCCGCATACTAAACAGATCTCACTCAATAGGTAAGAGGAGATCGCTATGTCAGGGAGATCGAAGACTCCAGATAGGATGTATTAGTAAATAACCGTCAAGTTTAGATGTGAGCATGCGTTATTCCATGATTATTGTTCCATTTTAATC
>DATMXW010000079.1:0-74343 GCA_035561295.1 Methanospirillum sp.
GTCAAAGATTACATAATAAGCTCATTGTGATAAGTTATCTCTTCTATATCGCCTTCTTCGGAGCAGCAGTCTGTTTTTTTCTCTGGCTGCGGGATATTAGGATCTATTCTCGAACCGGATATCCAGGATTTCGAACTGCGGCATGGCGGGGAGTTATCTACACAGCATTAACAACTACGGGAGCGGGAGAGATCTGGCTCTTTCCAGCGGCAGATATTCTGGGAATCGGAATTATGCTCCTTGGCCTCTATTTGCAGGGACAGGAGAAACGGGAGAAGTTATGGACAGGAAAAGAGAGCTTGGCAGACCGTTTACTCGGAAATGTCCCAGTGAACCGGTACGGTGCAGGGAGATGAGACTATGCTGAACAGACCGAGAGGGACACGTGATATGCTCCCTGAAGAGATGGAACAGCGGCGCGAGATCGAAGCGCGAATGAGAGCACGCGCCAGGGTTTGGGGATATCGTGAGGTCTCTACCCCATCATTCGAGGAACTGGATCTCTTTACAATTCGTTCAGGTGACGGTATCATCGATGAGATGTATGTTTTTGAGGACAAGGGAGGGAGATCACTTGCACTCAGACCTGAACTTACTGCCCCTGTACTCAGGATGTACGTGAATGAAGGGCGCTCTCTGACAAAACCAGTCAAATGGTGCTATTATGCTGACTGCTTTCGGTATGAACGACCCCAGAAAGGCAGGTACCGTCAGTTCTGGCAGTTCGGTGTAGAACTCATCGGAGCAGATTCAGCCATGGCAGATGCTGAGATCATCATGGTTGCCGATGACCTGCTCAGGACTGCAGGGGTCACCTTTACCCTCAAGATTGGACATCTCTCATTCATGCGCACGCTACTGCAGGATCTTCCTGATGGTGAACAAAAAAAGATCAGGGCATTTCTGGACAAACGAGAGACCGACGCTGCCGCAGCCTATCTCAATGAGATAGGGAGAGGAGACCTGGCCGGCCCGCTTCTCGGGCTCATTGATGCACGAACTCTTGATGAAATCTTCACCATAATCGGTGAGATACCAGGTCATGATCGAATCCGGGAGTTCTTCGGAGTTCTCGATTCTCAGGGAGTTATCTATGAGATCAGCCCGGCTATTGCCAGAGGGCTTGATTATTACACCGGGATTGTCTTTGAGTGTTTTGCTGAAGGACTTGGCGCAGAGAACCAGATCCTCGGGGGAGGAGCATACCGGCTGGCGCATCTCTTCGGAGGAGAAGACACCCCGTCGGTCGGATTTGCCATCGGATTTGATAGGGTAATGGTGGCACTCGGGGAACATATCTGGATGCCGTATAAACCCGAGATTGTTATTATCTGCACCCCTGAAGGACAAGCAACTGCGCTTGCAACCGCTCATAAGATCCGGGAAGCCGGATTAATCTGTAGTACTGATCTGATGGGTAGAGGGTTCTCGGCCCAAATGAAGAACGCAGGGAAGAATGCTGATTTTGTTGTTATCATCGGTAAGGACGAGGTTGCATCAGGACTGGTAACCCTCAAAAACTTACAGGGCGGGGATCAACAGACCATATCCCTCACATCTGCACTTGAGATCCTATCAGGAAAATCCTGATTTAAGGGCAAATTCGGGTATCCACATCCACTATGGCTAAAAAGACAAAGACCTCCCCATCGCCTGAATCAGTCCAGTCAGAAAATCTGGCAGATGATCTTGCACGCCAGCAGCGGAGTATCAGTGTTGCAGAGTTCTTTGAGAAGAATAAACACCTTCTGGGTTTTGATTCCCCGATACGGGGTATCATCACCACCGTTAAAGAAGCGATAGATAATGCCCTTGATGCCTGTGAAGAAGCAAGTGTCCTCCCTGATATCTATCTTGGCGTCTTCAGGATGCAGGATGAGATATTTAAGGTCGTTGTTGAAGATAACGGGCCAGGTATTGTGCCTGACAATATACCGTTTGTCTTTGGAAAACTTCTCTATGGATCCCGGTTTCATCAGATCCGTCAATCACGCGGTCAGCAGGGTATCGGAATCTCTGCAGCAGTCCTCTATGCACAGCTGACCACCGGAACACCAACCCTGGTGATATCCAGATGTGGGTCTGATCGCAAAGCATTCAAATTTCTCATTCTGATAAAGACCGAGACCAACGAGCCTGAGATCCTGTCACGGGAGGAGATCACCTGGGATCGGACCCATGGAACCCGGATAGAGATCGAATTTCGAAGCAACCTGACCGCGAGAAAACGGCTCATCGAATATCTCAGATACACCTCAGTTGTCAATCCACATGCGCGAATCATAGTTGATCTTGACGGGGAGACGATGACCTTTGACCGGGCCAGCAGTGAACCGATTATCCCCCCGAGGGCAATCAAACCCCATCCTCACGGGGTTGAACTTGGTGAACTGAAGCGAATGACGCTCTCCTCACAAGAACCCCTGGGAAGTTTTCTGATAGGAAGTTTCTCCCGGATTGGCGAGAAGAGTGCAACAGAGATCCTGAGAACTGCAGGGATGGCAGAAGACCGGTCTGCATCTCTTCTGGATATCAAAGAACTTAGTACGCTTCTTGCAGCAATGCAATCCGTAAAGGTTCCACCCCCTCTGGCGCAGCAATGCCTCTCACCAATCGGGGAGGATCTAATCAGGCAGGGGCTTGAGAAAGAATTTCAACTCGATTTTATTTCAGCGCGTACCCGCCCCGCGGCAGTATTTCATGGGCATCCGTTTATCGTAGAAGCGGCGCTTGGATGGGGAGGAAAATTAGAGTCAGAGGGTTCTGCGAGGATCATGCGGTTTGCCAACCGGGTCCCTCTCATGTACCAGCAGGGAGCCTGCGCGATCACCGGATGCATCAGCTCAGTGAGTTGGAAGACCTACGGGATAAGCCAGCAGGGTCTTCCTACCGGCCCCCTGATAATCCTCGTCCACGTTGCCTCAACCAATGTCCCATTTACCAGCGAGAGTAAGGATGCCATCGCATCCATTCCGGATATTGAACGGGAGATAACGCTTGCACTTCAGGATCTGGGCAGAGACCTCAAAACATTTATTCAACGCCGTGACAGGAACCGGGTTAGTGAAGAGCGGGCACAGGCCATCTGTTCTATCATCCCTGAAATTGCGGCCAAGGTTGGCGAGACTCTGGGTCTTGCTCCCCCTGATACGAGTCCGATTGAGGGGCAGATTATGCGAAGGCTCGTAGCCAAGAAGAAGACAACTGACGGAATTGTCACAATATCAATTCATAATCATACGGCTCATCCAGTTGATATCACGCTCTACAGTTTCACTCCTGACGATCCAAATAGTGCTGAACCTGCACCAGCTTTTGTAGAGACCGTCGGAACTGATTATTCTGCAGCATGGCAGATTCGAATACCCTCCGGAGAGAACTGGGAAACACGGTATCCTGGCACCGGGAGGGGGATGATAGATGTCAGAGGTATTGATGACAAAAAGAAAGTGGTGGTAGATCGTGATCGATAAGGAGGCACGAAAAGCGGCAACCCTGAGCCGACTCCTAAAGATACCTCAACAATGGTATGATCAGATGATGCATGGTGATCTGCCATCGATCACCATGCCCACGCGGACCAAGCGGAACATCGAGTATGATGAAGAGTCTGAGGTTTGGAAATATGGTGACCGGGAGCGGCTCAGAGAAGCAGGAAGTGAAAAGAGTGCTCTTCACATTCTGAAGATGGCATACGTTATCTGGTTTATCAGGCATCAGATCACTGAAAACCGATCATCCACACTCAGAGAGTTGTATTACATCTCTGAGGGCTGGAAGCGAGCCAAATTCGCAGCTCAGAACGACTCAAATCTTCTGATTGAGGATCTTGAGATCCTGACCGATGTCCAGCGGGAAGCATTCAGATTACGACCTGAAGAAGATGGGGCAAGTATCTTTGGTCCACTGAAGCTCAGAGAGGAAACCCGCCGGGGAACCCGTGATATCCATTGCGGGGATGATGTGGGTGAAGCTGGATATCAGATCCCGACAAATGTGGAACAACTCGAATTTCTTGAGCACGATGCAAAATTTGTAATAGCCATCGAGACCGGTGGTATGTATGCCCGGCTCATTGAGAACGGATTTGACGAGAAGTACGGTGCTATCCTGGTGCACCTGAAGGGTCAGCCAGCCAGATCCACAAGGCGTGTTTTGAATCGGCTTGCCAGGGAATTTGAACTCCCGGTCACGGTATTTACTGATGGTGACCCCTGGTCTTATCGTATCTATGCAAGTGTGGCGTATGGATCAATCAAGAGTGCCCATATATCAGAACTACTGGCAACTCCTTCTGCCCAGTTTATTGGGGTTCAACCAACCGATATAAGGGATTATGATCTCCCCTCAGACAAACTTAGTGAACAGGATATTGCAGCGTTAAAATCTGAACTCAGCGATCCCAGGTTTGCAACAGATTACTGGCGTGAACAGATAAATCTGCAGCTCTCGCTCAATCTCAAATCTGAACAGCAGGCATTTGCCGCCCGTGGTCTTGATTTTGTCACTGATGAGTACCTGCCTGCACGGCTTCGGGATATGGGAATACTCTGACCCGGATGACGGAATAATTACCACAAATATATAATAATGGCTGCTGATGGTGATTCATCATCATAGATGCCTTCCGTAACCTCCTTTTTCTTCCCCGCCCTACATTTCTCATGAATATATTCAGCATGCCTGCACTCATGCTTCCCCTTGCAGTAAATGCAATCGCTCTCATTGCCACTCTTCTGTATGGATGCCGGGAGGATATCAGAGAACGGGCAGTCCCAGTCGTGATGTGGTACCCGGCTTTTGTTATCGGGATTCTGATGCTCATCTGGTTCTGGTTCTCGGTCATCTCTGTCGGTGATCTTCCTTATATGATTCCCCTGATTCCACTGATCCTCTTCTTTACAGTATCCTTTTACCTCTTTACGAGGTTCAATCTCATCGGGATGGCTGATACCAAAGCGCTCATCCTAATTACCGTGCTAATCCCTTGTTTTCCTATCGTACCGATTTTGGGATATCCGCCATTTGGATATCCCCCTTATACCTTTCTTCCCTTTACAGTCCTCTTCAATGCCGTAATTCTGAATCTGCTCCTGCCAGTCGGCCTCTTCCTGATGAATGTCAGCAGAGGAAACCGGGCTCCGCTTGCTTACCTCTTTCTCGGATTCCCGGTGAACGGAAGTACCATTCAGAACGAGTTCGGTATTGTGATGGAGGAAATATCAGAGAAGGACGGAAAGATAGAACGGAAGTTCATCGGTATTGGCGCTGCAATGCGTGATCTGGTTGCCGGAGGCAGAAGAGTCTATACCAAGTCGCTCAAAGATGAACCAAACCGATACAGTCGCGAAATTGAACTCTATAAAAAAGCCGGAACTGTCTGGATCAGTTATGGCGTCCCATTCCTGCTCCCGATCACTGCTGGTCTGATAACCGCTCTGGTGATTGGAGATATTTTTGGATACCTGCTCACTATGGCAATATCATGAATGGAAAAGATATAATCGGAGATTGCCAAGAGCAGACAGACCAAGTACCTATCGAGATACAGTTTGATCCAAGCGGGCTGGTCCCGGTCATCGCCCAGGATCGCGACTCCAGAGATGTCCTTATGCTCGCGTATGCCAACCGTGAAGCTGTTGAACTGACCCTCTCGACCGGGTATGCTCATTACTTCAGCAGATCACGAAGAAAGATCTGGAAGAAAGGTGAGGAATCCGGACATCTACAGCCGGTTTATGAGATTCTTATCGATTGTGATGCTGACGCGCTTATATATGTTGCTTCACAGAATGTTGCAGCCTGTCACACCGGACACCGGACCTGCTTTTACCGGACAATCACCGGTAAAATTATTGGAGACCGCCTATTTGAGCCAGATAAGGTATATAATAAAAGGAATGAATGACCACGTTATAAGCGGTGAATATTTTGAAACTGGTTCCAGATACAAGTGTCGTCATAGACGGCCGCATCACCACCCTTATAGATACAGGCGAATATAACGGTGCCCAAATAATAATACCGGAAGCAGTTGTTGCTGAACTTGAAGCACAGGCAAACCAGGGACGTGAAATAGGTTTCTCAGGCCTGACCGAGCTCCAGGAACTCTGTAAACTCGCCGAGAAGGGTGTAATATCAATAGAATTTGTTGGAGAGAGACCTTCTCTTGAACAGGTAAAACTTGCAAGCGGAGGTGAGATTGACTCCCTGATACGACAGGTAGCTATTACTCATGGTGCCAGGTTTATCACCAGCGATGTGGTCCAGTCAGAAGTTGCGAAAGCAAAAGGACTGGATGTAGTCTATCTCAGACCACAGGTGGGAGATTTTACTCCACTTGCAATCGACCAGTTCTTTGATGAGCATACGATAGCGGTCCACCTGAAAGAGAGGGCAAAACCGATGGCCCGGAAGGGGACAATACAGAAGATGCAGACAGTCACCATCAGGGAGAATCTCTGCACTGAGTATGAACTCAGGTCCATGGCCCAGGAGTGCGTCGAGCGGGCAAAGCGGGATCCTGATGGTTTTATTGAGATAGAAAAACGCGGCGTTACCGTAGTTCAAATTGGATCCATGCGGATCTCTATCGCACGCAGACCCTTCTCAGACGGCATGGAAATCACAGCAGTCAGACCTATTGTAGATCTGGCGCTGGGCGATTATGCCGAGGCTGAAGTTATTAAGAAGGTTCTTCTCGGTGAAAAACCAGGAATTCTGGTCACCGGCACCCCGGGTTGTGGTAAGACAACACTTGCCCAGGCAATTGCAACATACCTATCTGATTCGGGATACATCGTCAAGACGATGGAGCAGCCGCGTGAGATGCAGGTACCTGACCAGATAACCCAGTATACTGCTCTTGATGGCAGTATGGTCAATACCGCAGATGTTATGCTCCTGGTCAGACCTGATTTTGTCATCTTTGACGAACTTCGGAAGAACGAAGACTTTGATGTCTTTGCTGATATGCGACTGGCAGGCATCGGGATGATTGGAATACTCCATGCAGTGTCGCCCCATGAAGCACTTCAACGTCTGGCTGATCGGATAGACTTTTCAGTGCTTGCCCAGGTCTTTGGGAGTATGATCTATCTCAAGGACGGGCAGATACAGCAGATGTTCACCACCAGTTTCTCAATGAAGGTACCTGACAGTATTGATAGTGATATGCATATCAGACCAGTCACCAGCCTTTGTGATATGAACTCTGAAAAGTCTGTCTTTGAGATCTTCAAGTACGGTACTGAAACAATCGTAATGCCGGTCATTGCCGAGCTGGAAGAGGTAGAGTATGAACCACCGGCAGAGACAGGAAAAGGACTTGAGCCACAGAAGTCAAGGCCAGAACCACCCCGTCAACTTGAAGAGACTGAAGAAGAAGAAGAAGAGACTACTACTTGGGAAGTCACTGAACGCGATATTCAGCGTGAGATCAGCAGATACACGAATGGCGAGATCAATGTTGAGATGCTCTCAGCTACCAAGGCAGTTGTCTACATCGATGACCGGGATGTTCCGGCAGCAATCGGCAAGGGCGGGAAAAATATTGCTGCCATTGTGAACAAGGTTGGTGTGGGTATTGATATCAGACCGGCCAGCGAACTGCTCAAGAAATCAGCAAAGGGAGCAGCAGTTGTTCCCCCCGTTGAGAAAGAAGAACTAAACCTTGGCGAAGGACTCCAGGTTAAGATCGATAAGAAACAGCTCTCGATCATATCTTCTGACAACACCGGCAAGATTGTGGATGTTTTTGCCGGCCGGGAATACCTGTTTACCGCCACCGTGAATGATTCAGGTGAGATTCATCTCGCAAAGAACAGCACGATTGCGCAGGAGATGCTCCGCAGATATAATGAAGGCGAACCTATCAGACTGAAGACGGTATAGATAGAGGTGATTGGTGTGACCCAGGAGAGCAATCAGCAGGAAGCTGCAGTACGCGCCAGGTGGGAAGGCGTCTTTGTTGCACAGCCATCAGAGAAAGAGAAGTTCTACCTTACGGTAGCATATCCGTACCCCAGCGGTGCGATGCATGTCGGTCATGGGCGGACATATATTGTCCCTGATGTGATCGCCCGATTCTGGAGAATGCGGGGAAGAGAAGTGCTCTATCCCATGGCATTCCATGTCACCGGTGCCCCGGTGATCGGAATCTCAAAGCGTATAGCCCGTGGTGACGAGACGGCAATAAAACTCTATCGGGATCTGTACCGGGTTCCACAGGCGGTGCTTGATACCTTCACCGACCCACTCAATATTGTCACTCATTTTTCTAACGAGTATGAGCGGGTGATGAAGCAGGCAGGGCTCTCTATCGATTGGACCCGACGGTTTACAACTGTTGAGCCAACCTATAGTAAATTTATCGAGTGGCAATGGGACCATCTCAGGCAGGAAGGTCATGTGGTCAAGGGAGCACATCCAGTCCGATACTGCCCGCAATGCGAGAATCCGGTTGGAGATCACGATCTCCTGGAAGGGGATAAGGCAGAGATTCAGAAATTTACACTTATTCTCTTTAAATATGGGAATGCGTTCATCCCTTGTGCAACACTCAGACCTGAGACGGTGTATGGGGTCACCAACCTCTGGGTAAACCCAACCGTAACCTACGTACGGGCAAAAGTAGATGGGGTAGAGTGGATACTATCCCCTGATGCAGTTGTCAAGATTGGCCTTCAGGATCATGCTGTTGAGGAGATTGGAACGATACTTGGATCAGACCTTGTGGATGTGCTCGTCAGTCATGAACTCTGTGGGGAGATCCCGATCCTTCCAGCAGAATTTGTGGATCCTGATATGGCAACCGGCCTTGTGATGAGTGTTCCGGCCCATGCTCCCTATGATTACATCGCTCTTCGTGATCTGCAGCGCAAAGGCAGATATACCACCATCAAACCAGTAGGTCTGATCACTGTTGATGGATATGGTGCCTTCCCTGCAATTGAAGCGGTTGAAAAGGCTGATATTATCAACCAGGACGATCCCAAACTCGAAGAACTTACCCAGGAAGTCTACTCTGCAGAGCATGCAACCGGAAAGATGTATGACCAGTTCGGTGGCAAACCAGTCAAATTTGCCCGTGATGATATCGCACAGATCCTGACAGAAAATCATGGATCTACGATCATGTACGAATTTGACTGCAGATCAGTGGTCTGTCGATGTGCTGCACGGGTCTATGTCAAAGTCCTTCATGATCAGTGGTTCCTTGAATACAGCGATCCGGCCTGGAAGAAACAGGTATCAGATCATCTGGCTGATATGGACCTAGTCCCAGCCGAAGTGAGAGCGGAGTTTGACCGGACCGTTGACTGGCTTAAAGACTGGGCCTGCACCAGGCGTATCGGGCTTGGGACCTTACTTCCCTGGGACACCCAATGGCTTATAGAGCCACTCTCTGACTCGACGGTGTACATGGCATACTACACCATTGCAGCCAGGATCAAATCAATGGATCCTGCACTCCTCACCCCACGAGTCTTTGATTACATCTTCCTCGGAAAAGAGTCTCCGGATCTCCCTGAAAAGGATAAACTCGATGCAATGCGTAATGAGTTCCTGTTCTGGTATCCATACAACTTCAGATTTTCAGCCAAGGATCTAATCTCAAACCATCTGACCTTCCAGATATTCCATCACTGCTCAATATTCCCTAAAGAGCTCTTACCGCAGGGGATGGTTGTCTTTGGAATGGGATTACTCAATGGAGCCAAGATGTCATCCTCGAAGGGAAATGTATACCTTCTTGAGGATGCTATCAACGACTTTGGTGCAGATACCGTCAGGATGTTTCTTATTGGAAGCGGTGAGCCATGGCAGGATTTTGACTGGCGTAATGATCTGGTCGCATCAACCCGAAAACAGATTGAAAGGTTTGCATCGACTATCAGGGAAGCTCTGGAATCGGAGGGGAGTCCTGCACCAATAGATCGCTGGCTGCTCTCCCGTATCCAGGAGCACATTGCTGAAGTTACACGGGCTATGGAGAACTTCCAGACCAGGCAAGCGCTTCAGGAGGCCTTTTTTGGCATCGAGTCTGACCTCAAATGGTACCGGAGAAGACTTGATGGAAAACTATCAGGAGGAAAAGATACCTTACAGATACTCGCGACGACGTGGATCCGCCTCCTTGCGCCGATCATCCCCTTTGTTGCTGAGGATCTCTGGATTGAATCAGGAGGAAAGGGCCTGGCATCTTTCGCTCCCTGGCCGGTTGTTGACTCGCAGAAGATAGATATTGCTGCTGAAATGGCTGAAGACCTCCTTGCCAGGACAGTTGAGGATATTGAATCTCTCCTCCGCATAGTAAAGATAAAACCACAAAGCCTTACCATCGTGGTCTCACCTGACTGGATGTGGGATATCTTTGGTATGATCGCATCATCTGAAGACAAGAAGAATGTAATCCGTGAGGTTATGCAGAACGAAACCGTAAGAACACGAGGAAAAGAGGCAGCAGATGCAGTAAAGAAATGCACCACTCATTACTACCGACTCTCTCCAGATCTTGTGGATAGGATACTTGCTGCACGACCAAACGAATTCGGAGTCTTTACAGCTGCAAAAGAATTTCTCGAGAATGACTTTGGCCTCAGGGTAACTATTGCCACCCCTGATACCTGTCAACACGATAAGGCAGCCGCGGCTCTTCCATATAAGCCGGCAATAATCTTTCAGTGAAGAATAGAAAAAAAGTAAATTTAGTCCACTGTTTTTACTTTTTTTACCCTTTCTTTTGTCGTATATCCGGTTACATCATCCAGATAGCGCCGGAACCTTCGATTGGTATCCAGTACTATCTCTTCATCCTCGATTCCTTTCAGGGAGCGCGTGCCAAGGATCATACTCTTTTTTGTCTCACCCATTCTGACTTCGAGCGATTCTAGGGCCCCATATGTGATCCGCCATACCCCGTCAGACTCTTCTGGTTCAACTCCAAAATGTTCCCGAAGTTTATTCACGATATTCTCAGGCAGTTCCTTGATATGTGTCCGTTTAATCGGGTACTCCTGCATACTCATTTTATAGCTTTGATGGGTATCTTAATGTAATGATGAGTAGTCAGGTGCCAGACGTGGTAGTACAGGCACAGCCCCTTTCAAGAACCGGCTCAACGGTTCTGATAGGATTCCCAGGATCCGGGCTCGTTGGTAGTATTGCCCTCTCATATATGGCAGAGAAACTAGAGTTTACTCAGATAGGGGTAATTACCAGTAAGTACTTTCCTCCGATGGCGATGATGACCGAGGGAGTGATCGCAGTACCGGTGCGCATTTACGAGAAGGATAATCTGGTTTGTATCTTTGCTGATATTCCCATTCATCCCCAGATATGTTATGAGGTGGCAAACGCTATTCTGGACTGGCTTAAACCGTTTGAAATTACAGAGATAGTTACTCTTGCAGGTATTATCACGAATGAACCTGATAAACGGGTCTTTTGTGTGACAACCGCCAAGGAACTCCTCGAACGGGTTGGGGAGAGTGCTTCCAGACTTCCAATCGGGAGTATTTCAGGTATTGCCAGCAGTATATTAACCGAGTGTAAAGTGAGGGGAATCCCTTGTATCGGACTTCTTGGAGAGACGATTAATGCTCCGGATCCCAGATCTGCTGCCGCAACCATCCAGGTTCTGAGTCAAATGTACAACCTGACAGTGGATACTGCTGGTCTGCTCGAACAGGCTGAGGAGATAGAATCACAGATGCACCACCTGTCTGAAGAGGTACAGTCTGCAGATGACCAGACCGTCAAGAAAGAACCGCCACTCCCGATGTATGGGTGATTCAGAATGGACTGCATAACATTGAGTGGCATAAGCATGCAGGTGATCGAGGAGCTGCGCAAAGGAGTTCCCAGAACGGTTGAACTATCAAGTGCACATAACGTTATTGCGCTCTCTATGGTCAGTCCTGGTACGCGTATCTTTTTAACCTCAGTTACATGCGAAGATGTAACTGCCGGAGATACCGGTATCATCGTAGAAGTGCTTTCTATTGCTATCACGATGAAACATGCAATTGAGGTCTCAAGTCACTATCAGGTGATCGAGCGGGAACGAATGTCAGCGCGATGCAAGATGAAATATTTATCCAATTCAACCGTAAAAGGAACAATTGCTCCATGCCGTCTGACAGAACCCCGTATGGTAGATGTAGTCAGACCGGCTGCCTTTCATGCCGGATAACTACTTTTTTTAGATAAATTCAAGTGGCAGAAGGTACAATGTATGAAAGCATACTAAGGGCCTGTGGCTTAGCCTGGATATAGCGTCGGGCTTCTAACCCGAATGTCGAGGGTTCGAATCCCTCCAGGCCCGTATCTCTTTTAAAATCTCTATAAGACCCTGCTTCATCCTTGACTAAAATCGATACTACCTAATTTGTTTGAGATTTCACATAGATTTTCATACAAAAAAGAGTCAGGAATTAAAAATGAAGAACCTGATCATAGATGTGATAGGTTACTCCATCCATTAAGGTAGCATCAACGCCAATTCTATCCATACATGAGTTAGATGATGAGAAGTGTACTGAATCTCCAACCTGGAAGCCCAGATCTTTAGTCTCTTTTGAACCATCAGCTCCATACCGGGTTACCTGTAGGCTTTTAATGAGATTCTGACCAAATCCTCCTCTAAATTCAACATCTATTGTTGAGATATCGACATTAGCCTGAATCGCGATACTTCTATTGGCAGAGAGGTTATCTATCGGATCTGGCTTGAGAGAAGGTGATACTGCAATTTCAGCACAGGGATCAGTATACTGAATATAATCTATCCCACAAATGCCGGGTACATAGGCCATCTGTTGATTTAAAAACGGATAGATAATCCCACTCATATAAGTTGCAGTTCCAGTGATCTTATCCCCGCAACCGGATCCCATATAGATTACAGAGTCACCTATGTTCGTTCCCAGAGTCTGCGTCTGTTTTGAGCCATCAGGTCTGATAAGTTCTATCTGTATATCCTTGATGAGATTCTGGCCATACCCACCCCTGAATGTTGCAATAATTTTCGATCCAATCTGATCAATTTGAACAGCGATTGATAGATTTGACGGTGGTTGTATCGTCTCCACCGAAGCCGGTTCTATCCCCGTATCTGCTGCTGCTGCAATACCCACCAGAATTACCGATGAGAACAGAAGCACCAGCATGAGACATCCAGTACCTTTCATAATAGAAATCACTGGACTTTACAAGTATTTCAGGATTTTGATAAGAATCTGAGACAGAGAACAAAAAGCTACAAAAATCTGATAAAAAAAGTGTTGTCTCCTCTATTCGAGGATGATTGATCCGATATTATGCTCGCGAAGAGCAAGCATTTTTGTACGGTTCAGATTTTTGCCTGCCTTGCCAATTGCAATACCCCGATCTTCGTCTCTAATCACCACATGAGCGACCTGCTCCCCATGATAATCAGAGTACTGAATCTCGGTTGCCTTTGCCGGATGGAAGCAGTTCCTGAGAAACTGAGAAGGGTCATCAGAGTACTCAACAACTTCACAACGCCTGCCAAGGGTCTCAGAGGCCTTCCTGATATTGGCACCCTGTTTTCCGATGGCAAGTCCCATCTCACCATTGTTGATGATGAAAATGTACCGGTCATTCTCCTCGTCAGTGATGACATCACGGCTTCCTGCACCAGTAAGTTTCTCAAACCGGGCGATCAGCGCGATCATCTCTTCGTTCAGAACTACTCCCATACCGGTGTTTACCTCGAAAGGCTCAGAATGTCAGACTCGCCTGCTTCAACAATTGCAAGAGCACTGACCATAAAGGGTTTACCACAGGCTCTGCCAAGCTGAACGCCGGAACCCGGGAAGGTATGGGTTTTAACCTGCTCTTTTGCAGAGAGGAACTCCACGAACGCCTTCGGGCAGTTGGCGGCAACTACCACAAGCTGTGCCTTTCCACCATTAATGCTCTCTTTAGTCTCGTTCTGGCCGAGGATCACCGTCCCCGTCTTGATTGCCCGTCTGAGCGATGTATTGAAATCCATATCAGATACCCCTATACTTTCTGCCTTACTACTAATTTAACATCCCCGGTCCCGAGCTGAATCGGTTGACCGACGATGACATTCTCAGTCACTCCACAGAGGATATCAGCCTCATGTGCAACAGCCGCATCCAGAAGATGATTCACGGTAACCTCGAATGCTGCCCTGGAAAGAACACTCTCCTTCTCTCCGGCAATACCGTGACGACCGATCTGCTTGACCTCACCCTCCATGCACATCATGTCAGCGACAAGCATGATGTGCCTGACATCAACCATAATCCCCTGCTCACCAAGGGTTGCGAGTGCTTCATTAATGATAGCATTGCGCGCTGCTTCGATACCCAGTACCTGTGAGATCTCGTTAATATTGTTGGTTCTGGTACGGGTTGTATCAACACCCCTTACCGCAAACACATCCTTCATGTTTGAACCTTCGGTATAGAGGATGTATTCGCCAGATTCTTTTCTGACCACCACACGTTCGATATCATCGATACCCTGAACGATAACGTTTCGAACGTGTTCTTTCAGCTGGAAAAGATTCTGGTAGCTCCCCCTGTCTTTAGGGAGGAAGGTGATGATTGCGCCTGCCTCATTAACCTCATGATCAAAGTCACGATAATGACGGCGATCACGGATCTTTTTGGGTGCTGCCTCAAGAATATCTTTAACCAGGATCTTACGCTTGTCACAGACCTGCTTATTCAGATGTACCACGATCTTCATGTTTGCCATGTCAGTCGTAATATCACCGAACTCCTGGAGGGAGGCTGCTTCAATCTGCCAGGATACCTGCCGCGCCTTATCTCGATCGGTTGAGTATCCATCCCTAAGATAGATAGTCATCGTCGGAGTAGACGGCTCCTTTCTGGCATCCATGATCTCAATCAGACGGGGCAGACCCAGAGTTACGTTAATTTCAGCGACACCAGCGTAATGGAAGGTACGCATCGTCATCTGAGTTCCCGGTTCACCGATAGACTGTGCTGCAATGACTCCTACGGCCTCACAAGGTTCAATACGGGTATGTTTATACTCCTGAATAACCTGCGCCATAATCCGATCGAACAGTTCATCAGTGATGATACGACCGGGTTCCAGAATTCCTGCAATTTCCCGCTTCAAAACAATTTTCGCAAGCGCTGTATTTGTCCGATGCGGCATATTGAGAGAGATAATCTGAAAGAGTCTGACATTAATCTGCTTGAGAACATCCGGGTGCTCGATGAGTTCAGCGATACTTACCGCATGATCCCGAAGGAGGGCACGGAATTTATCCTGAGCAAATCGATCCAGTGCCTCAAACCGCGGATTATCAACCCAGTCGGGGATAGGAGTCAGCTGAGTTACTTCTTCTCTCCTGACCGGAAGATCCCCTTTTCCGATATCAGCAGGGATAGGAAATGCAGTAGAGAGCCATGAGTCAAATGCTCCGGTCTTTAGCTGCTCGGAGAGAAAAACCGTGTACTGTTTTTGAGTCAGTCTGAAGTTCGGATTTTCATCCTTCTTCTGCTCCTTGATCCCTTCTTTGAGTATCTTCTCAATCCGTTCAGGCACTTCTCCAAGTTTATCTACACTCAGCAGATGTTCAGCAAAGAATTCCCTGACTTCTATTGCTTTTTTATCCTGAGGTGTTAATTTTGCCTTCCTGATAGGGGTGATGAGGGGACCGGCCTGCTGCTCTACTTCTTCTGATTCCTCATCAGTCTCCTGCCGCCGGATAAGGGGAGTAAACCGATCTGAGAGCCACTCATAGAACTTATCAGCATGGATAAGATCTTCCATTCTGGCTATGAAGGCCTGATCATCAAGGAGATTGTCCTCGATGTGCTCTTCCTTCATGCCAAATTCGACCATCTCAACAAGCAACTCGCGGATACGATCCGGAACATCATCAGGGAACCGTTTCTTTACCTTGTGCTCGTCAAAATAGTTGATCAGTTCCTTTGCGGCTTCAGCCGAAATATTTGGGAGATCTTCCATCATCAGATCTCCTCCTTAAGAATATTACCCACAATACCTTCGACATCCACGGGTTCACCAAAGGAGGATTTCATCGGATCGGTTGAGTCTTCTCCGTATACGAACTGGATAACACGACCTCCGGTTGTTCTGACGGTTCCATCGTAGGCAACCTTGAGGTCCTGCAGAGCATTGATCATTCTCCGCTGGAGGTAACCGGACTGTGAAGTACGAACTGCCGTATCCACAAGACCTTCACGACCTCCGATAGCATGGAAGAAGAACTCAGTTGGATTCAGTCCGGATTTGTAACTGTTCATGACAAACCCGTGAGCCATGGCACCGCGATCATCCTTCTTAAAATGAGGCAACGTCCGATCCTCGTACCCTCGCATGATTCGCTCTCCACGCACTGCCTGCTGTCCAACACATCCTGCCATCTGAGTCAGGTTGAGCATCGAACCTCTGGCGCCTGATACCGCCATGACCACGGCAGAGTTCGACAGACCAAGGTGTCTGCCTGCAATCTCTCCCGTGTTATCACGTGCCTTTCCAAGAACCTGCATGATCTGCATCTCAAGAGTCTCTTCAGGAGTCCTGCCCGGCATCGGCTCGAGCTGTCCATCTTCAAAGATCTTGATTCTGCGCTCGACATCGTCAGCAGCTGTAGCCAGGACTTCGCGAATCTGACCGTAATCGCTCTTGGAGAGATCTTCATCATCGATCGCGAAGGTAAACCCATCGTGCATAATACCCCGGATCGAGAGTTTGGTAACATCATCGATGAACTGGGTGGCACGGGCATTACCAAACTGTCTGATAATACGATGAACGATAGCTCCGTCAAATGCACCAACAGCTCGCTTATCGATGGTCCCTGAGATCAGTTCACCATCACGTATCTGAACATAGGCATCACGATCACATGAAGTCCGCAGACAGGTCTCACAATTCTTGCAGGATGATGCCTGGAAGACCATGTTCAGGTCAGGTGGAAGAATACGGGAGAATATCTGTTTGTTGCTCCAGTACTCAACCCCATTTTCAATCTTTCCAGGAGCACCAAGCCGTTCGACCCGGTTATTCCGGATCATATCAATGGATTCACTCTTGGTAAGCCAGCGAAGGGTATGGGTCATCAGGAAGATCCCCGATATATGATCGTGGATACCACCGATGATGGGTCCACCAAAACGGGGTGATAAAATATTCTCCTGAACACTGGCAAGAAGGGCTGCTTCAGCACGTGCCTCTTCAGTCTGCGGAATGTGCAGGTTCATTTCATCCCCATCAAAATCTGCGTTATAAGGGGGACAGACTGCTGGATTAAGCCTGAAAGTCTTACCGTCCATCAACTTGACCCAGTGAGCCATAATTGACATCCGGTGCAGAGAAGGCTGACGGTTGAAGAGAACGATATCACGGTCACGAAGATGGCGTTCGACGATCCAACCCGGCTCGAGCTGTTCAGCCGCTGTCTCAAGATTACCATCCTCTGCCCCAGTCCCTTTCACAAGCCTGATTCTTCGCTTATCAGGTCTGATGACATAGTTTGCACCGCAAGGACTCTTTACTGAGGGACGGAGTTGTCCAACTCTTACAATCTGCCTTAGTTCTTCGATATTGTAGATGGTAGCCTGCACCGGGATAGTCATCTCATTTGCAATCTTGAGAGGAATACCCACTTCGGCAATTGAGAGGTTAGGATCCGGAGAGATAACCGTACGCGAGGAGAAGTTAACACGCTTTCCGGAGAGACTGCCTCTGAATCGTCCGTCCTTTCCTTTTAGACGCTGAGACAGCGTCTTGAGAGGACGACCCGAGCGATGACGTGCAGGAGGACAGCCAGCAACTTCATTGTCAATATAGGTGGTGACGTGGTACTGGAGAAGTTCCCAGAGATCTTCAATGATCAACTGGGGGGCACCGGCATCCTGATTCTCCTTGAAACGCTGGTTGATACGAATAATATCAACGAGTTTATGCGTCAGATCATCCTCTGAACGCTGACCATTCTCAAGGATGATAGAGGGACGCATCGTAACCGGGGGAACAGGTAACACGGTAAGTATGGTCCATTCAGGCCGTGCCACTGAGGGGGCAATTCCCAGATGAATCAGATCATCATCAGGAATCTTCTCGAGCCGTGCACGAATATCTGCAGGGGTGAGTTTGTTCTCAACCTTCTTACCCCGGTCATCGGTGGTAACCTCTGCAAAGGTGGTTGGCTTCTCGAAGTTGATCTTCAGCTGCTGCTCTCCACAGTGCGGACAGATACGTTCCTTCTTGACATCCTTTTCAGAGAGTGCATCTCCACTACTCTCATCTTCAGGACCCATGATCTTGAAGATCTCTTCTGGAGAGAGGAGAAGACGGCCACATTCACGGCAGGTGACACGGAGAAGTTTTCTGATTAGCCGGGTATACCCGACATGGATAACTGGTTTAGCCAGTTCAATATGACCGAAATGGCCAGGACATTCTCCTGCTTTCTGACTGCAGGTTTTACATCGTAGACCCGGGTCGATGACACCGAGATGGAGATCCATCAGACCCTGCGGGTAAGGGAACCCATCATCATCATAGGTATCTGCCCAGATGATCTTTCTGACACTCATCTGGCGGATCTCTTTCGGGGAGAGGAGGCCGAACTCGATCTTCCCGATCCGTTTAGGGCTTGGCATTTTCCTTCTCCTCCTTAAACAACGTCCTCAAGCTTCAGCCGGGGAGCGATTATCATACTCTTCATCTCGTCAAGGAGCAGTTTGAATGCATAACTCATCTCGACTGAGTAGATATCAGTCTCTCCGCCACAGTTCAGACACCGGGTGATATTCTGTTTGCGGTCAAGCATGGCGATTATTCCACACGTGGCACAGACATACTCATTGACCTTATCAGACTCTTCAAGAAGCCGTTCCTTCAGTGCCATGGCAGCGCCGTGACCGATCATCACATCTCGCTCCATTTCTCCGAAACGAAGACCTCCTTCACGGGCACGACCTTCAGTTGGCTGTCGGGTAAGAACCTGAACAGGACCGCGTGACCGGGCATGCATCTTGGAAGAGACCATGTGGTAGAGTTTCTGGTAGTAAATAACGCCGACATAGATATCAGCTAAGAATCTGCGTCCGGTAATACCATCCCACATCGCATGTCTTCCAGTATGGGAAAAACCAAACTGCTTGAGTGCCGGGCGAAGATCCTCCTCAACTTCTCCTGAAAAAGCGGTACCATTTATCCGGCGTCCTTCAAGAGAGCCGACTTTACCACCAAGCATCTCAAGCATATGGCCGATGGTCATACGAGAGGGAATTGCGTGAGGATTAATGACCAGATCAGGCTGCATCCCAGATTCGGTAAACGGCATATCAACTGCCGGGGTGATCAAACCAACGACTCCTTTCTGTCCGTGACGGGATGCAAACTTATCGCCGACTTCAGGGATACGAAGGTCACGGGTACGTACCTTGACCAGTTTGGAGTTATTTTCACCTTCTGTGAGGATGACGGTATCTACAATTCCATGCTCGTTACTACGCATGGTAACCGAGGTATCACGTCGTTTCTCAACAGTGATCAGTTCAGAAGAGGGTTCTTCCAGGAAACGTGGCGGAGAAGTTTTCCCAATCAGGACATCCTTCTCATTGACGATGGTTTCAGGGTTGATGATACCATCATCATCAAGATTCGCATAGTAGTCAGCACCGTGGGCTCCGACAACATCCTCATCAGGAACCTGGATTCTATCGATCTGTCCACCAGGATATCTGCGCTCCTCTCCTTCATAAGTTCTAAAGAAGTGGGATCTTCCAAGACCGCGATCAATAGAACATTTGTTGAAGATCAGTGCATCTTCAATGTTGTACCCTTCGTACGAAAGAATAGCAACGACAAAGTTCTGCCCTGCCGCACGATCATCAGAACCGATACCTTCTGATGTCTGGGTGTACACCATAGGTTTTTGCACATAATGCAACTGATGACCACGGGTATCGGGTCTCAGCTTCATATTTGCACAGGCAAATCCGAGTGCCTGCTTGACCATCCCGGCACCCATGGTTACACGGGGAGATGCATTATGCTCTGGGAAGGGAACGTGTGCCGCACCGATACCCAGAATAAGAGAGGGATCAATCTCCAGATGGGTATGAAGAGGAGTCAAATCCTCTGGTTTTATTGCAATGAAGAGATCTTCCTCTTCCTCTGCATCAACCAGCTCAATAAGTCCCCGGGTGATAAAATCGGTGAATACGCATTCCTTTGCCTTCAGCTTCTGGAGATCATCATCAGTGATGACGGGTTTTCCATCCTGAAGAACAATCAGAGGCCGCCGTGCACGCCCCCGATCCGTATGAATGATGATGTCGCCATTGAACTCCTTGTGAGAGCAGTTCACTTCGGTTGGTATGACACCCTGCCGGCGCATGGTCCTTATCTTCTGAACTAGACCCTTGGGATCATCTGCAAGACCGATCAGAGCGCCATCAACAAATACACGTGATTTAGTTTCTATCACTGGAACTCACCCCTGATCTGTTCAACGCCAAGGCCATAGAGCATCCTGATGATCTCTTCATCATCAGGAACTCCCTTACTTATCTCAACCATCTGGGCAAAATTCTTGACAAGACCACAATTTGGTCCTTCAGGAGTCTCACTCGGACAGATCCTACCCCATTGGGTAGGATGAAGGTCACGAGCCTCGAAGTGGGGCTGTGACCTGGAGAGCGGGGATATTACACGCCTCAGGTGTGAAAGAACACTCATATGATCAATACGATCAAGGAGCTGAGAAACACCGGTACGACCACCAACCCAGTTTCCGGTTGCAAGGGGATGGAGCAGACGCTCAGTCAGCACATCAGCACGGACCGCTGTGGCAATGGAAAGATCCCGATGACGCATACTGGCACGTTCAAGCTGGTATTTAATATCCCGGGTCAGTCGGTTGAGTGATATCCGGAAGAGATCCTCCATCAGATCACCAGCCAGTTTAAGCCGCTTGTTAGAGTAGTGATCCTTATCATCGATACGCCGTCGATCAAGCACCAGGTCAAAACAGGCCTCAGCCATTCGTCCGAGGAAATGCCCCTTTGCAAGTCGCACTGATCTGACGAGCTTCATCATCTCTTCGTCTTCTTCATTGACAACCCGCGGCATCAAATAATTCAGATGCGGAAGGAGGTAATTGTCAAGAACGAATTCAGCACGCTTACGCTGATAGTCACGGGTCTGATTTGGAGCCAGTTTTTTCCCGACGTACATCACACCACATTCGACCGAATCACACTCACTCTCCTCCAGATTCTGCATCATGAAGGTGAGGATCTCCTCATCGGTCGATACAGCCTTGACTACATCAGCGTCACTGGTCATCCCAAGTGCCCGCATCAGATCCACAAATCTCAGGTGGCCGGCAACTGAAGGGAAGGTTACTTCGAGCAGGTTTTTCCGGTTCCGTTCGACAACAACCAGAGCACGATATCCACGGAACTGGGAGAAAACCTTTGCAACATAGATCCGCTCGTTGTACCGTTCTGTATACTCGGTCATGATCTTGTTGGATGCAAGATCCTCTAGTGTCATCAAAACACGCTCAGTCCCGTTTACAATAAAGTATCCACCAGGATCAAGAGGATCTTCTCCATGAGAAACACGCTCAGCTTCAGTCATTCCTGATAAGTTGCAGGCGACTGAACCAACCATGATTGGCAGCTGACCGATGGTTGCAACCACTGATTCCTGCCTCACTCCACCCTGTACAAGGGTCAGGCCGAGTTGAATCGGTGCTGCATACGTGATATTGCGCAGACGCGCCTCACTTGGAAAAAGTTCTGACTGCGAACCGTCAGCTTCCCTGACAAGCGGTTTTAGTATCCGCAGGTCACCAAGTTCGACTGATACTGGTTCGTTCCCTTTTCCCCGTGACTCGATATCTGTCGCGATTACACGCTGTTCCTCAACAACCTTATGCAGGTTGTGGGTCAGAAAATAATTATACGAGTCCAGCTGATGCCGGGCCACATGGTCCCGGGAAAAATATGCCTGTGAAAGGATGCTCCTGTCAATCAAAAGATCAGCCCCAGGCTCACTTCTTGGGTCTCTTTACTACCTGACGGTAGGACTCTGCACGTCCGGCGGTCATACTTTTTCTAACGATCTTGATCACATCATTGATCTTTGCCCCGATCGCAGAAACTGCCGGATCATCGTGATAGATCTTGGGCAAGTGCTCTTGTCCGATGCTGTACATCGAATAGAGCGATTTTACATCCTCTTCGCTCATGATACTGTGTTCAGGTACCATCTCATGCCTGAGTACATTAACCTCGGCGTTCAACGCCATACCCCCTCGTCTGAAAACGCGTTTCTGAAAAAATTCTGTGCACGAAAAAACCACAACTGCAAGTGGAACGGGCTCGAGGGGATTTGAACCCCCGACCACCTGGTTAAAAGCCAGGCGCTCTGCCGAACTGAGCTACGAACCCACCCTTACTATTCCGTAGCATCATAAAGAGGATGTTAATAGATATAAAGATTACGGGAACCCTCGATATTTGAACTCATCTCTTAGAACCCAGTGGTCCATAGATGAAATCACCGATGCGTTACTATGAATTGTCCTCACTTCATGAAAAAGCTATATGTGGCAACAAACAAAAAGTTCTACAGGAATCGCTGTCTTTTGCCACAATAGCTGCACGGACGTTCGTCCTTTCTACCCGATATATGGCTCATTCAGGGATTCATTAGAAAGAGGAGTAACCAAGTGCTAAAAATTGTGTTAACCGGGACTGCGCATCATGAGTGATCTCGCAAACTGGATTGCAGGGAATAAAAAACTCTGTCAGCCAGGAAAAGAGCATGTAGTCAGGGCTGTAAGGCACCTCTCACGGGTAGAGCGCAAGAACCTGTTCTCTGACGAGATCTCTTTTATGAAGTCTGCGGAAGGTCGTTGGTTTGAGATGATCTCATATGAGCTCTTTCTTGATCTGGCATCTAAGACTGATACCATCCGATCTGTTGTTCTCAAAGGTGATGATGTCAGGGGGAAGAAAGAACTCCCTGCCCTCGGCCAGGATGGTTTCTTCTATTCGCGCAACGGGGATATCACCATCAGGGGAAACGGACAGGACCTCGCCGAATTTGACCAGTTACTCATGAAGAAAGATGGATCTCTTGTATTTGTCGAGGTGGTTACGTCGCCGGCTGACCTGCGTGATTTTATGCAGGAGATCTACTATAAGAAGCAGTTAATCAGATATCTGTTTAATCAGAAAGCGGTAACATTTATCTTGGTAACCTCATTCCCGCTGACGAACTATAAGGGAGGACGCAAGGTCCTTGGATCTGAAGAACACATCTCGATATGTACAGAAGCCTGTGAATCGTTTAGATCCTTCATAACCGGATCCTGGAACAAACTGCAAATGACCCCGATCCTCCCCCCAAAAAAGACAATTCGGGCAACAAATCTGCATCTTTGCAACCCGTTCACCTATAAAATATTTCATGATCTTGAACGTGAATGGGTCTTTACTCATCTGACCGAAGGAGATACAATACCAAATCTCCCATCCCCACATCGTTCCGCGACCCTGGTCAAAAAGATCATCTTCGGGCGGTTGTATCCCTCAACCAATAAACGGTTAACCGAGAAATACCGCTTTACCTACAAGGACAAGGAACTCAGTTATGAGGATATTCAGCTCCAGTTTTCTAAAGTTATCCTTGCAGCTGATCTGCCAGACTATACCCCGCTCATCTATTTCAGACTCAGACAGAAGAAGGAATATTATAAGATGGTCTTTGACGGAGAGGGTACGTTCAGGTACGAGCGTAAAACCCCACCCAAGGTGGGGTTTTTTGTCTGGCTTGAATCACTGGAACCAGAACTCGGCTCTGGGATCTCAATAAAGGTTATTGATACAATATCCAAGTATTGTTTTTCCACGGGTCAGAATAATCCACCACAATCATAAGTGGAGTTAAAAAAGGAACAATCTTAACCCGCTTATTCGGGTTCAGAACTTTTTATCTCTACCGTTGCAGCAATCAGGGCCAGATTGGTAGCACCAGCAGTCGCATCATCTATGGTTTTATAGAATCCGGAGACGATAATTACCTTCTCATCAGTGCTCAGAATGTATACCCCCCCAGCTCCATCTCCACTGGTGCCATAATCAACAATTCCACCATCTTCCAGATATTGAGGTTCTGTGCCAGGGATCGGAGTTATTTTTGCTCCTTGCATGAAACCGTCAAGGTATTTTTTAGAATTCTTATCATTGAGTTTCTGTCCGATGGGATTGTTAATAATAACAATCGAGGTGGTTGCACTGCTGTCTGACTCATTCAGAAAACTCGTAACCGGGCCGATAGGTGAATCTACTGTCTCTACTTTATACCCGGGTGGAACCATTACTGTAAAGTTCACCGTAGAAGAACTATTAAATGCTGATTCATCAACAGATGTCTGTTTCCAGTCAGTGAAATCAATCGCAGACACCATGCAGACAAGCATTAGGAATGCTGCAATGATGGAAAATATATGTACTTTATTCATAACCAACCTCCAGGGAGGGCAATTTAATTCTCACCGCCCAGGGTAATAAATCATCCGCTTCGTGAAAGACAAAAGAATAACACCAATTATTCAACAAATACCCACAAATATCTACACACAGACTTATAACCGAAGAATTGTGGTTTTCTCATCTATTTTAGTGAACCAGCCTGATACCAGAAGCGTAAGAGAGAGAGAACCCCTTAAAGGCCAATAATATTATGACCAACCATACAGAGTAATAAACAGTAGTCAGGGGTTTTCATGAACGAGACCGTTACAGAATTACCACCTCGTACCGAGGTTATAGAGCGCCTGAAAAGCGAGAATGAAAAACTCAGGTCGCAGAATTCACAGAATAATTTCATATTCACACTGAACCCAAATCCAATCCTCATCTGGGATGCAGATCTTCGGATCATTGATGTGAATGATGCATTTTTGAATGCTACCGGGTGGACCCGCCAGAAGACACTTAATTCAACGGTGAAGGATTTTAGATATCTTGACAAAACCGGTGAAGGACTAGAAGAAACGATAAAGGACCAAAAACCCAAGATCGGGGAAGCAACCTTTCAGTTCCCAACAGGCATCGTCACCTGGGTCAGGCATACCATCCCGGTCACCGATGAAACCGGAGTAATGATCAGAATTCTCTCGGTTTATAATGATATCACCCAGCAATCGAGGCAGTTGAAAGAGATCAAAGATCTGGAACATCGGACAATCTCAATATTGGATCAGAACCCTCTTGCAATTCTCCAGTATGATACAGGATACCAGATAACGTATGCAAATACCGCATTTGCTGATATGAGTGGATATTCCGTGGAACAAGCCCTCTCCATGAAAGTGCCTGATATGAAAGTTATCAGCATGGATGGTACCGGTTCAAGGGTTGCTATCCAGGAGAAGAAACGAGGTAAAGCAATCATGGTGGTGGATTTTCCTTCAGGACGAAAAACTCTTGAGGGATATACGATTCCACTCCTTGATGATGACAGAAATGTTACTGCGGTCTTTGGAGTATACATTGATATCACCGGTGAGGTACATGAGCAGAAGAAGGTAGAAAAAATCCTTCGTGAAAATCCCATACCGATCCTTACTCTTGACCCGGCACTCAGAATAATTGGTTATAATCCTGCGTTCCTTGATCTTACCGGATATACCAAGGAAACTCTGAACAAAATGAATTTTTCTGATTTTAAAACCATACGGGTTGAAGGAGAATCCGTCAAGGAATGCTTTAATCAGAAAAAAAGGGTTGTTGGCGAGGTTGAACTGGAGTACCCCACCGGGAAGAAGATCCTTACCAGGTACTCAATCCCTCTTCTTGACGAGATCGGATCTGTAGAATCTCTCCTGATTGTCTATATTGACATCACAGATCAACACAGACAGTACGATGAGATCATGGTTCTTCAGGAGCGTTCAGATGCCGTCATCAAAGATAACCCATATCCGATGGTAATATGGAATACTGATCTTCTCGTGGAATCAATGAACCGGTCTGCTCTGACCCTGATGGGGTATCATGCAACAGATATCGGGAGATTGACGGTAAAAGATTTTACCTACCTCGCCCAGTCCGGGGAGGGAGTAAAGGATACCTTCCAGTCCGGAAAAACTAGTAGGGGTGAGGCAACGATCAAGTTCCCTACTGGTATAAAGACCGTCGAACGATCCAATATCCCGTTGGTTGATGCAAACGGAAAGGTCTCCCACGTATTATCCGTATATTATGATCTGACCCTTCAGAAGAAAGCGATTGAGGATATAATTGCAGTGACGAGTGCGGCACAGGAGGGGAACCTCACTGTCAGAACCCACCAGAATGATTACTCCGGAGATTTTTTTGAGATAGCAGAGAAGATAAATCTGTTGCTTGATACGGTGATAGCCCCGTTCCACTTTTTCAAAGAGAAATTAGAGGATATTACAGCAAATACTGAAGAGGTGGATGCAAGCATAAAAGAGGTTGCATCAGGAACCAGACTCCTGGCCGAGAATGCAAATACTGTCGGCCATAATGCGGATCTTGGTGATGACGGAGTACAGCAGGTTCTCAGAGCGATGGAAGACCTGAATATAACTGTATCAGATATCTCTATGCGAAGTGAATCTGTTGCAAAACTCTCAACCCTGGCAGGTGATGAGAGCAAACAGGGGATAGAGCTGGCAGAGAAGACCAAGCAGGTTATGGGGGGAATAACCAGAAATACTGAAGAGGTTGCCGGCATTGTCCAGGAGATCAAGACCCAGATGGATCAGATTGGAAAGATTGTCAAGTTAATCTCTGACATCGCCAATCAGACAAACCTCCTTGCATTGAATGCTGCTATAGAAGCTGCCAGAGCAGGAGATGCTGGTCGCGGATTTGCGGTGGTTGCAGCGGAAGTCAAGTCTCTTGCACAGGACTCAAGAAAATCAGCAGAAAGTATTGCTGATATGATCCAGGGTCTCCAGAATAAATCACTACAGGCAGCTGATGCGGTGGAGAACGCAGGGGCGATCGTGAAGGAAGGAAATATCGCTCTTGCTGATACCCTCACATCATTTAGCAGCATCGCCGGGTCTATCGGAGACATATCAAAAAATGTCACTGAGGTTGCTGCAGTATCAGAGGAACAGGCAGCATCAGTGCAGGAGATTACCGCCAGTATCCATGAACTCTCTACCCTTCTCCAGACAACCGCTCAGAGAGCAGCCGATTCTGCGGCCGCCACAGAGGAGACATCTGCGGGGATTACTCAAATAGAAGAAGCAATCCATGAAGTCACCACTGATATTGATCTGGTAACCAGAGAGATGATGAAGTTTAAATTATAGGACTTACCATCAGTCTCTCCTTTTTCTCAAGATAATTATAGTATTATATTGAGTCAGTGAAACCACTTAAGAGTACATTATTATCCTTTTTTTTATGGGCTATACTCGGGAATTGATATCAATTAATTTGTATACCGGTAATAACCCTGCGGAATCGTTATCTCAAACCTGGCTCCCACGGAGGGTTCACCGGTCTCTTTGATGGTTACATTGGTGATAGAGAGTATCTCCCTGGCTATAAACAACCCAAATCCGGTATGCTCCCCAAATCCAAACGTGAAGATATTCTCCTTATCACAAAAGGGAATTCCAATTCCATCATCTTCGATGGTAAATCTGACATCAGATGCCACCTCTGCACTATAACACCTGATTGTTGATATTTTTGTTCCATACCGGATAGCATTATCAATTAGATTATAAATTACCTTCTCAAAGAGAGCATCAGCGAGAATATCAAGATTCGTCCCCGTTTCTTCTAACCTGATCGTTCCCATAGGAAGAGAATGTACGGATCTCTCTATGATTGCATGGATATTCTGCCAGATAGGTGCCCCAATCCCAATCTCCTGGTACTCACGGGTGAACTCGATCTGATGATGAATAGAGTTCACCGACTGGTTTATCTGATCCAACATATATGGACCCCTGGATTCCGGAATGACATATTCTTTCATATAATCAAGATAAATAAAGAGAAAACTAAGCTGGTTTACAATATCATGGCGGGTAATACTAGAAAGTATATTGAGTTTACGATTTGCGTTGAGGAGAGATGATTCTGCTCTCTTACGCTCAGTGACATCCCTGCCAATTCCCATAACCTCACCAGAGGGAGTCTCAAACCCGGGCATAGGAATCAGAAGAACTGCCATCCACCTCTTGCCATCACTCTGATGGATTTCTGCATCATATGATGCTGAAGTTCCGGTCTGTAAAACCGTCTGGATAAGATCCGGACGGATGAGATCATGAAATGGAGGATCCAATGTACTGATTACATTGCCGATGATATCTTTCGTACCCACCTGAAGCAGATCTACCCCATACGAATTAATATACGCGAGTTGTTCATTCCGGTTAATGATAAAGATGGCATCTTCTGCCGATTCAGCAAGGGTCCGGTATCGCTCTTCACTCTCCGCAAGAGCATGCTCCATTCTCATCCGGTCAGTGATATCAACAATCAGAATCCCAATACCCAGGATCTCATCATCTCTGGATCTAACCGGATAGAAGTTGACCAGCCAGTTTGATTTTTCTCCAGATTTTTCCGCAAATCCACCGTTCATCTCATGGTTTAGGATAGGTTTTCCCGTGTCGAGAACCCCACGGACTTGACCTACCATACGCTCGTGGAACCGGGGAATAATATCCTCCATTACTCTTCCCAGATGATCTATCCTGGGAAGACCACTGATCCTGGCAAGAGCATCATTCACATGGATAAACTCCATTTGAGGATTCACAAAAGCAAAACCAAACGGTGCATTATCGTAGAGTGTATGAAGGAGAGAGAGTGCCTCTTCAGCCTTTCGTTTCGCGAGAAGGAGCTCCTCTTTGCCATGTTCTCGTCGGACAATATTGACGATAAACCTCTCAAGTTCCCCATATTGTGCTTTGGGATGCCCTCCTTTCTGAAGATAGAAGTCAGCACCCCGATTTAAAGCCTGAATGGCCGTCTCCTCTCCCCCCTTTCCAGTATAGACGATAAAGGGGAGATCCGGTTGAATACGTCTGACCTCGGAGAGGAATTCGAGACCATCCATTCCAGGCATCTGATAATCTGAAATGATTGCATCATATGACGAGAACGAGAGTAATTTTATCGCAGGTGAGGCAGAAAGGAATGTATCTACCTTCAGGTTACCGGACATCTCCAGAAATCTTTTCCCAATATCAAGGAGAAGTGGTTCATCATCAACATACAATACTGAGATCATTACAGGACCGGCTGCCTCCAGGATCGATTTATTGAATTGCATCTCATTTATAGATTATCAGAACTAGGATTGTAATGTCGAATATCACCATAGAGATAGAAGGAAAAACAAGGTAGAAAGAATTGTAGGCTATCCAATCAAGTGATAAAAAATATCCATATCCGTTATCTAAACCTGGTACTCTATGAATCAATACAACCAGGTCACGTTGTTTGGATGGGCTATCGAGAGAAAACGATAGTAATAATCTGATGTCTTTTCAACATATGGGTCTATTAAATCCTGATCATGAGAACTATTCCCCGCGATCACTACGCAGAAGCATCATACTTGATAGAATGGCCGTAAAGATCAGCTGAAGTCCGATGATGACACCACACAGAGCAAAGACTGCACTTGTCACCTGGGTTAATGCCCCAAATGACTGAGAAAACCACTCCCACATAATATATATCCCGCTGATAAATCCGAGGAGAAGAATCCCAATTCCGCTAAAAAGAACAATCTCCAGTCGTTGGTACGTAAGAATTCTCGAGAACCAGAGTCCACAGACATCAAACCCATGAGTCACGGCATATGCCTTGAGCACTACACCCATCGTAATCAACTGAACACCACCAGTCAGAAATATTCCTCCCAGGATAAAGGAATGGAGCCCGTGGTACTCAACCGGACGGCTGATGATCAATACTGCCATTAAAAAAAGACCAAGAAGGGTGAATAACATCCCCGGACCCATGAGAAATGGCAAAGGTCGCATCAGCATGATGAACCTGATATGTCGCCATCCATCAGCAAAACTATGAAGTTTTGAGGGAGAATTACGAGGATAATACGTGATTGGAATCTCAGCCACTTTGAGTTTCTTTCTCCCTGCCTCGATCATCATTTCAGATGCATATTCCATCCCCCCGGTATGCAGAGAGAGGTGATCATACGCCTCCCGGGTGATAGCCCGCATCCCACTATGACAGTCAGAAAACCGGGTTCCAAAAGACTTATTTAGGAGAAAGGTGAGGAGGGGATTGCCGATATACTGATGAAGGGCTGGCATTGAGTCGGGAAGTATGGTCCCTTTCAACCGTGAGCCTATGACCATATCAGCTCTCCCCTGTTGAATGGGTTTTATTAACTCAGGTATGATGGAGAAATCATAGGTATTATCAGCATCTCCGATGACCAGAATCTTACCGTTAGCATGAGCAAATCCGTATTGGTAGGCATTACCATATCCCTTTTTATCAGGGTGGACCACACGGGCCCCTTTATTTCGGGCTATTTCTGGCGTCTTATCATCTGATGAGTCTGCTATTACAATCTCACCGGAAATATTCTCGTCCCTGAAGACCTGAACAATTTTATCAATACAGATCCCTATCGTCTCCTCCTCGTTCATCGCCGGTATAATAACAGATACTTCCGGATTCATAGGTACAAATCACCTGACATAAAAATTGCATGGAACGGTTGATTCAAACCAGATAATAGGATATTGTGGTCTGAAGATGTGAATATACTTACATTCTTATGGTATTAGTTCATTCTGAAGAGCACTCCCGCCAAATTTGAAGATGAAGATAAAATGAAACATATTTCTCTCCCGGTGCTCCATCTAATAGCAGAATAACATGTTTTTTGACCGGCTGATACATAGAAAAGACCTGCTAATTATCTTAGTAATCCTTGTATTCGCGCTATTTGGCCTTTGGCTCCGTCTGCTTCCAATGGAGCAACTTACCAGCGGGCCGGTGCAGAAGCTGATATTTATGGATCCCTGGTATAGTATGCGCCAGATTGAGGTCATTGCTGCGAATCTGCCAGCATACCCCTGGTTCGATCCCATGAATGGGTATCCGGTTGGTAAAGATATCGACTGGGGGCCATTCTACCCGGTATTCTCTGCCTTTATTGCTGTCATCCTCGGAGCCACGACCAGACCGGGGATAATAACTGTAGCATCCTGGATCCCTCCGCTACTCTCTCTCATTATGATCCCACTCATCTACTGTGCAGGATCCAGAATGCTCAACAAGACAGCAGGAGTTATCGGAGCGATCCTCATATCAGTTATTGCAGGAGAGTACCTCTACCGTTCATTTTATGGATACATCGATCATCACCTCCTTGAGGTCATCTTTTCAACGGGATTTATGGTTCTGTACTTCACCCTTATCCAAAGAATTGGAAAGAGAGAGGGTGAGGAAATCTGGCAGGACAGATATCTTCTGGGACTTTCAGTTCTTGCCGGACTGGTGTATTATCTTGGTACGATGAATATTCCCACAATAATTCTTTTTGCCGGAATTATCGGGATATTTGGTCTCTTTCATGCATGTATCTCCCGTGATGAGAACTCACTCAAACAACTTTCCATCATCCACGGAATGATATTTGGAACCTTCGTCATCCTCTTTGCGTTTACCGGTATTCATGAATCTGGATTCAGTCTTGACCGGTACACACCGATACACATCATTCTTGCCATTGCCCTGATCATCGAGCCATTCATCCTCTCGCTCCTTGTCAAATATTCCAGGGAAAGACCACAGTGGCAGCTGGGAGGAGCTATCGTCGCCATCCCTATTGCCCTCTATATCCTTGCTTCCCTCGCGGCACCTGCAATTACCTCAAGAATCAGCGATTCATTCGCCTACTTCTTCTTTTTTTCCTACGAATCTACATTCATCAACGAGATGCAGATGTGGGATTTTACCAGAGCATTTCACTCATTCAACCTCGCACTCATCCTCGCGGGAATCGGCCTTGCAGTTGCAGCATACCAGAGTTATAAACGGTATAACCCGGTTGTTGTATGTGCTCTGATCTGGGGGGTCGTCATCCTCCTCTCTACCATCCTCCATTTAAGATATGAATATTATGCAGCGGTTGTAGTGATCCTCTTCACCGGGTATGTTCTTTCAGTATTCTATGATCAGATACAGGAGTATTTTGTAGTTGGTAAAACCTCAGTAAAGCAGAAAAAAGGGAAACAGGAGTCAGTTCCATCTAAAAATATCAACAGAGATCTAATCCCGTTGGTATCAATTGGATTGATAATTCTGGTAATTACTATCTTATCAACCCAGATCACCTGGTCAGTTGCCACAGAACAATTGAAGATAATCTCTATGAGTGATGACTGGGCAGACTCACTGGTTTGGATGAACCAGAATTCTCCGGAACCAGGGATTGATTATTTGAAGATATACGATAAACAAGGCTTTTCATATCCGGATTCTGCATATGGAGTTCTCTCCTGGTGGGACTATGGTCACTGGATAACCTATCTTGCAAAGCGTATCCCGATATCATCTCCATTCCAGAATAATGTGCAGGAAGTGGCTAAGTTCCTGATCGCAACCGATGAAAGAGATGCTGACCTCATAGCAAACCAGACTGGAGCCAGATATATTATATCAGACTTCTCGATGATAACCAGTAAATTTCCAGCCCTTCCCCTATGGGCAGTTGGGAAACAGGCTGCAGAAAGATTCCAGGTCTCCTATTATCAGGCATCACGAAATAACCCGAATCAGTATGATCCTGTCCTCACCCTCAAACCTGATTATTTCAATACCATGATAGCACGTCTTCACATCTTTGATGGGTCAGAAACAAATGGAACCGGGGCTAACCTGGTGACCTATACAGATATGACGATGAATGGCAGGGTTATACCAACTGTATCAAAAATTTCACCGCTCACTCCGGAGCAGACAACTGAGGCGCTCAGCAAGGCGAAAATTCCCTCTACTGACATCATATCCACCCAGTACACCCGTCCGGTTTCAACGGTTACAGCCCTCCATCACTACCGGCTCATTTACGAATCACCGACCACCATTGCAGCAGATGAGTATCAGCAGATTCATGATGTGAAGATCTTCGAGCGGGTGGCAGGATATACTATTGCCGGAACCGGAACGATAGAGCTACCACTAACAACGAATGCCGGGCGAGCATTTACATACCGGCAGGAGAGTTCTGATGGGAAATTTGTTGTACCTTATTCAACAAAACGTGACGGAACAGGCATAAAAGCCACCGGACCATACCAGATCGTCGGAACAGGTCAAATATTCGAGGTTTCTGAGGAACAGGTGCAGGGAACTGCATAGGTACCAGAATACTTTTTAAGATTCGAAATGTGATGAGAGCGTCTTCTATTCCGATCTTATGTTCCCTTACCCTGGTATCCGGATTAATCCTTCTTTTTTCCCGTGACTTTGTAGCACTCCTTCCAGTCTTTCTCTGTTTATTTGCTCTTCTCATCTGGATAATCCTCTCTTCCCGTTCGTTACCCGGTCTGCTACTCATCTCCGCCCTCTCCTCTCTGACCCTCACATTACGTTTTCCCTACCTTCCCTGGGGAGATCCCTGGCAGGATTATGCTATGGTGATCCGCACCCTGACCCTTGGACACCTCGACTTTACGATCATCCATGAACCAGTCCTTCAATCACTTATCTCTCAACCCCTGATGCCTGAGCTGCTGGCATGGATCACCAGAATGACTCATGGAGATCCGATGCTCATGCAGCAGATCATCATCCCCTTGTGCGGAGCCACCTCCCCCCTAATCCTGTATTATATTGGAAAAGAGTTTATCACAAAAGATGAAGCATTTCTCGGAGCGGTTCTCTACCTTGTGTGCACCCCGTTTCTTCACTGGCTCACCCAGCCGGTACGCGAGACTCTTGGTCTGCCAGTACTGTTCCTGGCTCTCTGGCTGTGGTACCGGGTAATCTTCTCAGGGCGTCATCAACTTATTGCTCCAGCCTTCATCTGCACAATAACACTCCCCCTCCTTCACACCCTTTCTGCCCTCATCTTCCTCATATCCTGGTGGGCTCTCTCATTGGCACTCCTGATAGGGATAGAAGTGAGAGGAGGGAGCAATGATATCTGGAAAAAACTTCTCCCCAGTTGGGCAGTTTTTGTCGGATCCTTTCTCTTCACCACTTTCTGGGGGCTCCTCTTCAACCCTCATTTTATGAGGATGATGGGAGATCAGATATCAGACTTTGTTCCAGGGTTAAATCTGCCCGAAGCATCTCTTCTCATCCTACTCGCGTTTTCAATCTCACTTCCGTACCCGTTTTTGTTAACCAAAAAAGTGCATAATTTGATACAGAACTCTGTTGACAAAATCAGCCACTTTCCTCTGGATCGAATTGTCCTTATCATCCAGATCGGCGGGATATGTACATTCATAAGCGGTCTCCTTTTCATATCCGGCCTGTTCCATGTAAAAATAAGTTATCCAATCCCCATGCTCCTCCCTTCCCTGATCCTCTTTCTCATTGCCCTTTCCGGGCTCGGGAGTATCTTGTTAGGGAGAAAATTTCCGGTGTTTTTCTGGATGAGCACACTCACAGTCTATTTCATTATCGGGATTTTAAAACCATCACTGGTCGAAGATCCTTTGCGCACCCTTGGCTATCTGTGTGCCCCGCTCTGCCTGATAGCCGGAATAGGAAGCGCCCGATTGTATGAAAAGCCAACACGGATTTCGGGGACCACTCTGGTAACCCTGGGTCTGACCATCTTTTGCACGATTAGTCTTGTCCTTACCTTCCCGGCGCTGGTGTTTCTTGGAATTATTGTACCTCCCGGACATCTGCTCTATGACGAACGGCAGTACACCATCAATCATCCTGAAAGTGAGATAGAAGGCATCAGATGGCTTGCAGAGAACCATAAGAACGGAACCATCTATACTGATACGAATATCTATTATGCAACACTCTGGATGACACAAGATGGAACAATACGATCAGAAAAGCACCCGGACCGTCTCAGCCCTGACCAGTTCAAACCTGATGAATATAGTTACACCCTGATATCAGAACGGATGTTCACTACTGCAAAGTTCGGGGAGTGGATCTGGGGAGAGGCACGACCCCTTTCAGTCGATGAATATCAGAAGGTTGTGAATACTTCAGAACAGATCTATGCAAAAGATGGGTTTTGGATCTTCAATCACCAGCCCAGAGAACAGAAATTATGAGTATGCAAAAGAAATCAGGGAGAGTCTCACCGTCAGGACTTAAGCACGATGAAAATCATCTTCAGTTCGTTCAATATCATCTTCTTCCAGATACTCACCAATCTGAACTTCTATCACTTCAAGCGGTATCTTCCCTGAATTTCCCAGCCGGTGCATCACCCCGGCGGGAACATATGTTGATTCACCTGGCCTGAGAAATTTCTGATCCTCTGCAAGCGTTACATCTGCAGTCCCGGTTACAATGACCCAGTGTTCACTCCGATGGTGATGGCGCTGGAGAGAGAGTCTTTTCCCAGGATTAACAGTCAGACGCTTTATCTTATATCCGGTTGTCTCTTCAAGATGGGTATATGAACCCCATGGCCTGAAGACTTTCCTATGATACTCAGTAATCGGGTTTCCTGCTTTCTTCAGAGTTTTAACCAGGGCACCGACCTGCTCAGCTTTATCACGATGACAGACCAGAAGGGCATCATCAGTATCCACAACGATGGTATTTTCTATACCGATAAGAGCGGTAACCCGATCGCCGCAACTCACAAAGTTCCCACTCGATTCTATCTCTTCCAATGTACCAACATTTCCATGTGCATCTTTGTCAGCAACATCATACCAGGCGGCAAAGGTCCCCAGATCAGTCCAATAGGCAGTAAGAGGAACAGTTGCAACCCGATCAGATAATTCAAGCAGACCATAGTCTATCGAGAGGGAAGGCAAAGACGAGTACTGGAGGTCAGGTTTTGAAAACGCACCGGAGATATCTGGCTGGTACCTGAGCAACTCTTCCTCAAAGATCTTTACCGTGAAGAGGAACATGCCGCTGTTCCAGAGATACCCTTCTGATACATACTCTTCTGCGGCCTTGAGATCCGGTTTTTCTTTAAACTCGCGGACCCGGTAGCCTACTCCAACCTTTTCACCAGGCGCAATATACCCATATCCGGTATGAGGGCCTGCGGGACGGATCCCAAAGGTGACCAGGAAGTCATCAGCCAGACCCGCAGCTCCTTTGATCTCATCGATGGCCTCATGTCCGAGCTTATGATCGCTGGGAAAAACGATGACCTTAGCAGAGGCATTCTCACGCGCAATCTCCCTGACCGCCCATGCAATCGCAGGGAGTGTATTTCTGCCAACAGGTTCTGAGAGAATTTGTTCATCAGAGATCGCAAATCCGAGCTCTGTAATCTGATCCCTGACCAGGAATTGATGCATTTCGTTGGTAACGATCTGAATCTGCTCAGGTTCTGAGAGATCCAATGCGCGGAGATATGTCTCCTGAAACAGAGAGTGCCCATTTATCTGTAAAAACTGTTTAGGATAATAAGTCCTGGAAAGTGGCCACAGACGAGTGCCAACGCCTCCGGCCAGTATCACCGGGTAGATCTGACTCATTGTACATCTATTGGTAACACCCGACAATCAACTCTCGCTTCCTGCAGACTCAAATTCTCACAATGTACACGGTAGATACAGGTGAATGTGATGAACAAAGCAGGGTATATCCTACTCACAGGTATCATTCTTCTCTTCTGCTTTGCTGCAGGATGCACAACCCAACAGAAAGCACCCCCACCAGAGTCTATTCCAGGCCCTTCAATCATTGACCTTGAGGACATTGCCGCGACATCCAGTGGTATTACATTGAATGATGCGATTGGGCGTGAGGTGACCGTGCCCCGCAATATCACCAACATTCTCTGTCTTGGACCGGGTTCTATGCGATACCTTTCGTGGCTCGGGGCAACCGGTAAGGCGTGTGGTGTGGACCAGAATGAGCTCACGATTCACGGATCTGCAGTACCTGCATATCTTCTTGCCAATCCCAGAATCTTCAATCTCCCGGCCTTACGCAAGAACAGTCTCTCTGCATACCCTTCAATGATCCGGAGTTTTAGCCCCAAACCAGATCTTATCATCAGGACGGGAGAGTCTGAAGAGATGCCTGCCGATGAACTCCAGATGCAGACCGGAATCCCGGTGCTCGTCATCAGAGAGGGAGATCTCGCCTATGGACGCAATGACATGAACTTTGCGCTCCGCCTGATGGGAGTAGTCCTTGGAAAAAGCAACCGTGCTGAAGATGTGATCAGGTTCTTTGACAAAGTTGTAGAGAACCTGCAAACCAGAACCGCCACCATCGCTGAGTATCAGATGAAGAGCGGGTACCTGGGAGCATATGCCGATGGCGAGCCTCGCAGTCTTTTGTCAACTGATCCAGAATATTTGCCATTTCAACTCGTCAGGGTGAGAAACAGTGCCGAGGATTACGCAGGTCAGAAGGGAATACTCGGACCAGTGGCAATACCCCATGAGGTATTCACCAGGATGAAACCTGATATTATTGCCCTGGACCTTACCACCCGTTCACTGGAGGATAATGCAATGAATGAGCTGGAAACAGATGATGATTACCGGCAGATGGCTGCGGTGAGGAATGGAGAGGTGTATGGTCTGCTCCCAACCGCCTTGTATGGGGAGGAGCATGATGCAGATCTCATCAATGCATATGTTATCGGAAAGGCACTCTATCCGGATAAATTCATAGATGTTGACCCTGAAGTTATGGCAGATTATATCTACGGGTTTTTATATGGAACACCACTCTATGAACAGATGAACCGGGAACTTGGGGGAATTACTCTCTCCAGAATTCCCTTATTCACCTGAAACCTTCTTTTCTATTTGCAGTAATTCTTTACCGGGTTATCTTAGGAATAAGAATTGTAACGTTAAATAATCGGGAAAAAAGTTGACAGAAATAATCTGTCGGTTATGGGCTCGCTGAGATTCGAACTCAGGATCTCCGCCATGTCAAGGCGACGTCATAACCAGCTAGACCACGAGCCCCCGGTTGTGCCTTACAATGTAGGGTGCAGGCACATATAAGGATTTCCATTATCCAGAAGAAAGAGGGGAGATTAGATCCTCGCAAATTTTGCTGAGTAGATCCCGGGCATTCCACGAATCGCTGCCATTACATCTTCAGGAACATCACTATCAACATTTAGCACCATGATTGCCTCCTCTCCGGGGCGAACCCTGCCAACCTGCATCCCTGCGATATTTATCTGTTTTTCGCCCAGGATGGTCGATGCCCTCCCGATAACCCCGGGTTTATCCAGGTGACGTGAGATGATGACCGCGCCCTCAGGGACCATGTCCATAGTATAGCCGCCAACTGAGACAATCCGATCTCCACCCTTGTACAGAACTGATCCACTGATCGAGAGCGAGGAGGTATCAGTTGTCGCTTTTATCGTCAGGAGGTTTTTGTACCCTTCAGACTCTCCGGTTACTGTCTCAGAGACTGATATTCCACGGTCTGCTGCAACAACTCCTGCATTCACCATATTCACCGGGAACCTCAGGATAGGATCAAGAATACCCTTCAGAGCCATATGGGTGATGAGCTTGGATGAAGATCCGATACCGGAGAGGTCTCCCCCATAGGTCATCTCCAGCTTCGCAATCCTTCCTTCTACAATCTGGATCATGAACCGCCCCATCTTTTCAGCCAGGATTGCAAACGGCTCTATTGATTCATGCAGATCCGGTGGAATGATCGGGGCATTAACCACATATTTGGCATCCCCGCCATCCAATACCTCAAGGCACTGACGAGCAACTGATATTGAAACATTTTTCTGGGCTTCTACAGTGCTTGCACCAAGATGGGGTGTGGTAATGATCCCGGCAACACCAATAAGAGGAGAATCTTTCGGGGGTTCCTGCTCAAAGACATCAATGGCCGCACCAGCTACCTTACCAGCCTTTACCGCATCTGCAAGAGCCTTCTCATCGATGATACCACCACGGGCACAGTTAATGATCCGAACACCATCCTTCATTGTAGCAATGGACTGGGCATTGACGATATGCTTCGTCTCTTTAATCAGTGGAGTATGGACGGTTATGATATCGGCCTGCTTGAACAGTTCTTCAAGACTCATCGCCTGTATACCGATAGCCGCAGCCTTTTCGGCGGTGATAAAGGGATCATACCCGATGATCTTCATATCAAATGATGCAGATCGTTTAGCGACCTCACGTCCGATACGGCCCAGCCCGACAATTCCAAGGGTCTTCTCATTGAGTTCAATGCCAATGAACTTGTTTCGTTTCCATTCCCCTGCCTGCATCGATGCATTAGCCTGCGGCGTGTTGCGACAGAGAGAGAGCATCATTGCCATGGTGTGCTCTGTTGCAGCAAGCGTATTGCCTTCAGGTGCATTGGCGACGATAATACCCTGCTTCGTGGCAGCAGTCATATCAATATTATCAACACCTGCACCGGCACGTCCGATAAATCGCAGCCGTTTGCCTGCCTCGATAACCCTCTGAGTCACCTGAGTGCCAGACCTGACCAGCAGCGCATCATAGTTTTCAATGGTTGCAACCAGCTCATCTTCAGAAAGTCCGGTCTGAACATCCACCATGACCTTCTCCCTGAGAATCGCTATCCCTTCTTCTGCGAGATCATCACTGACCAGAACGTTATATGTCACAGTACTCCTACAAAGGTTACCCGAAGAAGACTTGATAATTCCCATTACGATCAGAAGATGATCAGGGCCGGTAAGCACTTTACCAAAAAAAGAGGTTATCGTCCGAACAGATTAGTCTGAAAATCACGGTCAACGATGGTTATACATCGGTTCTCACAGACCTCATCCCGAATCTCTACCGGATAACATCCAGTCAGACAACCAAGACAAAGATGCTCCTTCCCAATACCAATAGCATCAACCAGCGCAGGAAGAGAGAGATAATGCAGACTGGTTGCCGTGATACTCTTCTTGACCCCTTCACAATCCTTGTTGCTCCCGATGAGTTCTGCCCGGGTTGGCATGTCCACACCAAGGTAACAGGGGGCTTTGATAATCGGTGAGCCGATCCGCATATGGATCTCACGAGCACCGGCTTCGCGCATGATCTCGATGATTCGCCGTGAGGTAGTACCCCTCACAATAGAGTCATCAACCAGCACGATAGATCTTCCGCGGAGATGATCGGGAATCGGGTTCAGTTTTATCCTAACCGCCCTCTCCCGTTTCTCCTGAGTCGGCATGATGAAGGTCCTTCCCATATACCGGTTCTTGATCAGGCACTCCATAAAGGGAGTCCCAGACTGCTCTGAGAACCCGACTGCGTAGGCAGTCCCGGAATCAGGAACAGTACAAACCGCATCAGCAAACACTGGAGCCTCTTTTGATAACTGAGCTCCTATCTTTCTCCTGACATCATAGACCAGTGCACCATCGATCCGTGAGTCTGCCCTGGCAAAGTAGATGAACTCAAAAACACAGTGGCCGCGCTGCCCGGCTTCTGCCACCTGTTTGGACCTGACCCCATCAGCACTGATATGGATCATCTCCCCAGGATAGACATCGCGCTCGAGTTTTCCACTCATCGCATCAATGGCAACACTCTCAGACGCTATGATATATCCGCCATCCAGAGACCCGAAACAGAGGGGCCGGATACCATGAGGATCGCGAAATGCATAGAGATCTCCATCATACATCAGAACAACTGAGTATGATCCTTTAAGACACTCCATACACTGGCGGATTGCATCCTCGACTGTTCCCCCCTTTCTGATCTCCTCGGTTATTATCTTGGAGATAATCTCAGTATCTGAGGTAGACCAGAAGATCTGCCCTTTATCTTCAAAGTAAGATCTCAGTTCCCGATAATTAACGAGGTTTCCGTTGTGGGCGATGGCTATTACATGCCCGCGAAAGGTGAACAAAAAAGGCTGTATGTTTTCAGGACGATTTTCACCGGTTGTAGGATACCTTACATGCCCAATACCCACATGCCCGGTGAGAGAAGAGAGAACAGATTCTGAAAAAACTTCAGCAACAAGACCGTGCCCCTTGTGTTTACAAAGTCCGGAGCCATTGAACGTGGCCATACCCGCGCTCTCCTGCCCCCTGTGCTGAAGGGCATACAACGCATAATAAAGAGAAAAAGAGATGTCGGCAGAACTACTGATGCCAACGATCCCGCACATTTAGTGAGTCGCTACCTTTGGTCTTTTGTTAATCCACCGGTATCCACGGAGTTTTGGGGTTTTGCCAAAGCCGCATGAAGAACAAATCTTGTGCCGCTTGTGGTAGGACATCTTTCCACACCGCCTACAGGTCAGGTGGGTCTGGGTCTGGCGCTTGCCACGTGATGGAGTTCCTTTTGACATGAGTTACTTACCTCTTATTGGGCTGAAGGGGAGATGTAGATTACATTATCGCCACGAACAATCAGGGTACCAATACTCTGGCTCTGTCCGTTGATCTCTTCCTCTGCCTTATCGAGAACGAGGTTCATGTGGACATCGTATCCCTGAAGGACGCCCTTTATCTCCCGTCCGCCCTTCAAAGACACCATTACTGGCTGCCGGTTAAGGACCTGATCTAAAATATCCATAGGTCTTTTGGTCATATTACTACCCTGCTATACTCGAGATGAGTGAATAAGTTGAGTTTGGACGGTACTTAAACATTCCCTGAGGTTCAGGAAATGAATCACGTAAGAACCCCGCAGACATTTATGCGATTGTTCTGCAAAATATTACCTGATCTATGGGAAAAATAATCGCGAAACGCCGGCATCCGATCAGGAAATCACAGGTCGCCGATCTTATCGGATCGCTCAGAGCCGAGATTGGTCCATCAGCAGAACTCTTCACTGCAAAGACGATTGAGGTTATTGAGACAGGAACAGACATGCATATCTATCTCGTGGACAAAGAACCCCTGCTCATTGAGAAGGATGGAGTTCTCTTTCCCAGCCTGAAGGGCGCCCTTGCACGACCCTTCCCGGAACGACGGGTTGTGATCGATATGGGCGCGATATCCTTTGTGGTGAATGGGGCCGACATCATGCGTCCGGGAATAAAGTCGGTCAGCCCTGATGTAAAAGCAGGCCATCCGGTCCAGATCGTGGATGAACGGCACGGAAAACCACTCTCCCTGGGCATTGCCCTCTTTGATGCAGAAGACCTGATGGCACAGGAGAAAGGGAAGGTTGTGCGTACCTTCCACCACGTAGGGGATGAGATCTGGAATATTGAACTCTAATCCCATAAAAGGCAGATTTTTATCCTGAAAAGTACTAAAAACCAGCACATTTAATACTCAACACACAAAAAAAGGTTCTACTATGGGACTCCGAGATCTTATCTTCGGGAGCAAGGATAACGCCGACCCTGAGGATTATAAAGAACTTCCCCTGAAGGATTATGAAGCAGGGGAGATGCCTGCACTTATCGTGAAGGTAGCGAACGTCACAGGTCTGCGGGAGAGCCAGATAATCAAAGATGAGATCTATGAAGGCAATATTGTCATCGTTGATATCAACAGGTTAAAGATGGACAAAATCAATTATGAACGCGTCATGAAGGACTTTTATCAGGTCGCGCGCGATGTTGACGGAGACATTGTGGGTCTTGGAGATCAGCAATACCTGGTGATAACACCACGCAATGTCAAGGTCTCCCGTGACCGCATCGGTGGCGGTGCCTGAGTGCGACAGGAAATTACCGGATGTTGTCCTGCTTGTGGAGAAGAGGTTAGTTACCTGTATGAGACCGAAAATATTCCTTACTTTTCTGATATTCTGATAATCTCCTGCTCCTGCCCGATCTGCGGCTACCGGTTCTCTGATGTCCAATCTCTGACGGTAAACCAGCCAGTCCGATTTGAGTTCCGTGTTGAATGCGCAGATGATATGATGGTCCGTGTAGTGCGCAGTACCCAGGGTGAGATTCGGATTCCGGAACTGGGAGTTGAGATAACACCCGGCCCGGCATGTGAAGGATTTATCTCTAATGTCGAGGGCATTCTCATGCGCGTAGATAAGATTCTTGATGGGACACTCCTCAACGGTGATGAAGACCAGCGCCGAACCGCATCTGACCTGAAGCAGAAGATAGCGGATACCAAAAATGGATGCTTTGCAATCACCCTGATAATCGAGGATCCCATGGGGAATTCACTCATCGATTCTGAACGGGCTAAAAAAGAGTTCTTTGAGCCTGTAACTGAAAATACATAGGGCAAATAGCATCGGATATGATATCCGGATCTACCGGATCTCTTCTCCCAGAAGGAAGACCCCTGGCTTTTCAATCACTCTTCCAACAATTCGAGCATCAGGGAAGACACTGAGGACTGATGATACTGAACCTTCAGGAACGATGCAGACGTACCCCATCCCCATGTTGAACGTCCGGTACATCTCACTCGAAGAGATCTCCCCTGCCTCCTGTATCCAACGATAGATATCCTGGGGGGGAAGCGGATCATCTATCAGGAACCCGTGCGCGCTGAGCCGGGTGAGATTGAGCAGACCGCCACCCGTGATATGACACATTCCATGCACTATCGTGTCCCGGGTCAGGGTAAGCACTTCAGCATAGATCCGGGTAGGGGTGATGAGAGTTTCACCAATTGTCCTCCCGTCGGTAAGACGCTCTTCATACGATCCATGTTCATCAATCATCCGACGAGCAAGAGTCAGACCATTACTATGGATTCCTGAAGAAGGGATCCCGATTATCAGATCGCCGGGGATAACCGCATCTCCACTGATAACCTTGTCCTTCTCCTGTATACCAAGACATGCACCGGCAAGGTCAAGACCACTTACAAGGCCCTTCAGGGTTGCAGTCTCGCCACCGATGATTGAAATATTTGCCTGGCGTGCCCCTTCATTGAGACCCTGGCCGATCTGTTTCATCTGTTCGATCGAGAGTGCATCAGTTGCGATATAATCCACAAACGCAACCGGCTCAAGATTCATGACATAGAGATCATTCACATTCATCGCGATGCAGTCGATACCAACCGTTGACCAGTCTTCAAGTTCATCAGCGATCAGCATCTTAGTCCCGACCCCATCCACCGCCAGTGCAAGGACATGCTTCCCAAATGAGATGAGCCCGGCAAAATGCCCTATCTCTGATGCCATCGTATACTCACCAGTACGGCGGTACGTCAGCTGAGAGATCAGAGCTTTTACTGCCTGCGCTTCAAGATCGATATCGACACCAGCCTCCCGGTAGGCATCCCGTTTTTGATTCTCCTGTGACATCAGCACTCCTCACACTGTTCTGACAGAGCAAACTCATCATGGAGAACCTTAACAGCCCTGGGTCCGTCCTCCTGAGTTACTACAAATGAGATATTTACCTCTGATGAACCCTGGGAGATCATCATGGCATTGATACCTGCTTTTCCTAGGGCAGTAAAGGTACGACCAGCAGTCCCTGCCATTCCTGCCATCCCGGATCCCACAACAGCCACCGCAGCGACATCCTCATTCGCGGTGATTTCCCGAAATACACACCGCTCCTGAAGCGGCATCAGAGCATCCATAGCGGTCTTCACTTGTTTATCTTCGATGATAAGTGATATGTTGGCCTCTGATGAACCCTGAGAAATCATCATCACGTTGATATGATGATCCGCAAGAAGAGAGAAGATATGTTTGGCAACTCCCGGTCTGCCAATCATTTGGGCTCCGGTGATAGTGATAGCCGCGACCTTGTCGATATAGGTAATTGCTTTGACAACCCGTGACTCACGCCGTTCACTCTTTTCAATGCAGGTTCCAGGACATGTAGGATTAAAGGTGTTTTTGACCCAGACCGGGATGTTCTTCTGCATAGCCGGTTCGATAGACCGTGAATGCATGACCTTGGCACCAAAGTACGAGAGTTCCATCACCTCAATATACGAGATCCGGGGAATCACCCGGGCAGTGGGAACCAATCTTGGGTCCGTGGTCATAATTCCATCCACATCAGTCCAGATCCAGATCTCATCAACCTTGAGAGCTGCACCCAAAATCGCAGCTGAATAATCAGAACCACTCCTGCCAAGGGTGGTAACAACTCCTTTCTCAGTACACCCCATAAAACCCATCACAACCGGAACTGAGGTCTCGATAAGGGGTTCAAGCCGTGCACAGATCCGTGGTTCACCAGCAGGAAGTGCAATGGCATCCCCATGGTTTGACGTTGTAAGGATCCCAACCTCACATCCGTCAAGGACCAGGGACGAGATACCCTGTTGTCTGAGGGCAGCACTGATCACCGGGGCATTCAGCCGCTCCCCAAATGATATGACATAGTCCCGAGACCGGGGAGTCAGTTCACGGAGATGATAGACCGCATGTAAAAAGTCCCGCAAACTGCTGATTCTCCGATTGATGATCTCACTGATTTCTGCGTAGTAATCTGGTGCAACACCCTGCAAGGTTGTCAGATGACTGGTGGTCAGGAACTCAACTAGATCCGTTACCGCTGAAGTGTCACGTGAACTGATCATCTGTTCTGCAGTGGTGATGATACGATCCGTAACACCGCGCTGTGCAGACACAACCACTGCCATCCGATCTCCCTTTTTAAGGTGGCTGGCAATTATGTCGACAGTACGTCCGACAGCTTCCGGATTCTGAACGGAAGTGCCCCCGAATTTCATTATGAGCTTCATTCAGCCGCAACTCTCATACTAAGTACTTTTTATCTCATGTAAGGATGCACCCTACTTATAAGATGCAAATCAGGGAGACCATCACTTCACATGTTCTGGTTATCGGCAGCGGAGGAGCTGGCGTTCGCGCAGCAATTGAGGCTTCAGCCCACGGCGACTGTGTGCTTGTCTCAAAGACCATAGCCGGAAAAGGCGGATGCACAATCATGGCAGAAGGGGGATATAATGCAGTCCTTTGTAGCGACGATCAGGTAGATGACCATTATGCTGACACAATGAGAGGAGGCGCGTTTCTCAATAATCCAGACCTTGTCAGAACGCTGGTCACCGAATCTCCTGACCGGATTGAGGACCTTATCTCCTGGGGGGCAGTCTTTGATGTCACCGGGACCTGTAGCCTCTCACAACGTCCATTTGGGGGCCAATGTTTCCCGAGAACCTGTTTTGCTGGCGATCGGACCGGTCATGAGATGATGGTTACCCTGATGGACAGACTTGCCTCAACAAATGTGCGAATTATTCACGAGGTCACTATCATCGATCTGCTGAAGGTCAAAGACCGGGTCATAGGAGCAGCCGGGCTTGACAGGGATGGCGGAATAATGGTATTCCTGGCTGATGCAACGGTCCTTGCGACCGGAGGAGGAACCAGAGTCTATGATATCTCCACGAATTCCACCAGCGGAACTGGTGATGGATATGCGTTTGGATACAGGGCTGGAGCAGATCTGATAGATATGGAACAAGTCCAGTTCCACCCTACAGGTGCGGTATATCCTTGGGACGCGCGCGGAAGACTCGTTACTGAAGCAGTACGAGGTGAAGGAGGAGTGCTAAAGAACGCCAATGGAGAGCGATTCATGAGCAGATATGATCCAAAGAAGATGGAACTCTCAACCCGCGATGTAGTAGCACGTGCAGCGGCCACTGAGATCAACGAGGGAAGGGGTACTCCTCATGGAGGGGTCTGGCTTGATATCTCCCATCTTCCGGCAAAAGAGATTGAAGAACGACTCCCAACTATGCTTGAGCAGTTCCTTCAGTTCGGCGTAGACATCAGAAAGGAACCCATGGAGGTTGCACCGACAGCTCATCATATCATGGGAGGAATCAGGATCGATACCGGCTGCCATACAACGGTTCATGGACTTTTTGCCTGTGGCGAGGTTGCCGGTGGGGTTCATGGAGCAAACCGGCTTGGAGGAAATGCTCTTGCCGACACACAGGTATTTGGAAGACGGGCCGGCCTCTCTGCCGGAGTGGAGCAGGTCAGGGAGAGAGTACTGCCAGAAGAAGAGGTTTCCAGGATTACCCGGGATCTGGAATCTCTGCTTGAAGGAGATACCCCTCCGCATATCGTCCGAGCACGCCTCGAACAGACGATGTGGGCAGGTGCAGGAATTTTCAGAACACGCACTGAACTTGAGAAGGCCCTGGACGAGATCACTACTCTTGATGAAGTCAGAATGAGAGCAGAAGACATCAGGGGATTGGCAGAGTGTTGTATTGTTAAAAATATGCTCACAACGGCACGCCTTATCGTTATGTCTGCTCTAATCAGGGAAGAATCACGGGGGGCACACGTCCGCACAGACATCCATCAGGACTGGGATGCTACAACTTCCCCATTTGGGCACACCCATATCCGAAGAGATCATCAGGAGATTGAAACACGGAGGGCATCATGAACGAGTTTACCGTGAGGGTATCACGATCAGAGCCAAAAGCCGGTATCAGCAGATACCTTCAGGAGTTTACCGTACAGGTGAATGAAGGGGCCCGGGTCCTCAATGTACTTGAAGCGATTCACCAGCAGGATCCCTCCTTTTCGTACAGATCCAGCTGCCGGGGGGGGCAGTGTGGCAGTTGTGCAATCCTGGTGAATGGCGAACCTGAACTGGCATGCATGAAAGAGGCAACAGCCAATATGCTTCTTGAGCCCCTCAATCTCCCGGTGATCAGGGATCTTATCGTTGAACTCGTGCCCGGGATCAACCAGATACCCCGTATTCATCCCTGTGATTGTTCTACTATCCCATCCCAGGAACAGATTGCACTGATGAAACCACTCAGGGACTGTATCGAATGCCTCTCCTGTGTCTCGTCTTGCCCGGCAATGAAGGTGACCGGGTTCATCGGTCCGACATCGATGCGAGCGCAGATGAGGATTGCTCTTGACCCGCGCGAGGCAGGAAGTCGGATAAGGGATGCAATCTCCCAGGGTCTTTTCACCTGCACCAGCTGCCAGCGATGCCGGATCGTCTGTCCGAAAGAAATAGAGACACCTGGCAAAGCTATTGAGAAACTCCGTGAAATTGCAAACCGTAGCGGGCTCACCCTTCCACGTCACCAGGTTGTCGCAGAACTGGTCAGAACAACCGGACGGAGTGTAGAGTGTGCAGGCGCTGATTTTCTCTCACAGGTTCCAGAAGTCGTCCAGCCGGATGGCCCAGTTCGTGCCGAGGTTGGATTCTTTGTCGGATGCCTGTTCAATGGGCGTGTTCCTGACAGGGCACTGGATCTCATCGAGGTCATGAAACGAGTGGGAATCAGAGTGATCATCCCCAAAGACCAGATCTGCTGCGGTTCACCGCTGATACGAACAGGTCAGACATCATTCCTCGACATGATTAAAGAGAAAAACATCGCTGCATTCACAGGTAAAGGAATTACCACCGTGATGACCATGTGTGCAGGGTGTGGATCCACGCTCAAACATGATTATGAAACACCGTTTGTAGTGAAGGATGTCACCGAGATCCTTACCGAAATTGGAATTCCAGAACCCGCGCGACTTGATCGCACCGTCACCTACCATGACCCCTGCCACCTGATGAATGGGCAAGGCATCAGAGATCAGCCACGTGAGCTACTGAGGAAAGTTGCAGGGACATTTGTGGAGATGCCAGCACAATGTTGCGGTTCAGGAGGCGGAGTCAGGTCCGGGATGCCGGAAGAAGCCGCAGCACTGGGTGAACTCAGGGGGGCGGCTATAAAGCAGACCGGGGCTGATGAGGTCATCACGATATGCCCGTTCTGTGAATATCATATTCAGGAACATACTGATAAGCCGGTGAAGAACCTGATGACGCTCCTTCTTGAAGGATATCTGAAGAAGGAGACCCTTTAACTGAATGCCTACACAGACACCAGAAACGATTGTTGCATTTCTCCAGTCCTTTGATCTCAACGCAGTTGAGAACGGACAGGCGTCACTTAGTAGTGGAACGACAATAATTGATGTTGCAGAGGTAGCCGGGCACTCAGTCCCCCGATATACCAACGAGTACTGGACTGCAAAACAGAGACAGGCATCAAATATCCAGGAGATTTCATACCGGGCATGCTTCAAACCGCAACTTCCGGGTTTTTTTATCAGACATCTGACAAATCCAGGTGATACCATCTATGATCCCTTTTCAGGAAGAGGAACCACCCCACTGGAGGCAGGACTCCTCGGAAGGAAGGTTATTGCCAATGATATCAACCCACTCTCAAAAATACTAACAGAACCCCGCTTTTTTGTCCCCAATATTGAAGATGTTCGTGAGCGATTGTTATCTATACCTGGTGATCCGAGCGCCCATGCTGATCGTGACCTCTCCATGTTCTATCATCCATCTACTGAATCTGAGATCGTATCGCTCCGTCAGTACCTCCTTTCGCGAGTAGCTGAGGGAACGGTGGATCATCTGGACCAGTGGATCCGGATGGTTGCAACCAACCGGCTGACCGGCCACTCACCCGGATTCTTCTCGGTCTATACTCTTCCCCCTAACCAGGCAGTCTCACCCGGGAGACAAATAAAGATAAACAAGACACGGAGCCAGACACCCCCATATCGATCAGTACATAATATTATCCTCAAAAAATCCAAATCTCTGATCAAAGGAGTAACTGAACAGGAGATCTGTCACCTTCAGGAAGCAGGACGTACAGCCAGGTTTTTTACCTCTGATGCCAGGCAGACTTCAGAGATTCCGGATAATTCCGTGATGCTTACCGTAACATCCCCCCCGTTCCTTGACATTGTCCAGTACTCAGGAGATAACTGGCTCCGTTGCTGGTTTAACGGAATTGACTCTGACGAGGTTGCAAAAAAGATCTCGCATCATCGCAGACTGGATGACTGGGCATCGGTCATGGGCGATGTCTTTCTCGAGCTCTATCGTATCACCTGCATGGGAGGATTTGTTGCTTTTGAGGTTGGAGAACTGAGAAAGGGTTCAATACGACTTGATGAAACAGTAGTACCCCTGGGATGTAGTGCCGGATTTGATTGCATGGGAATCATCATCAACAGTCAGAACTTTACCAAGACCGCCAATATCTGGGGAGTATCAAATATGGAGGGGGGGACAAATACGAACCGTATTGTCCTCTTCAGAAAAGATTAAAAAAATCAGCAATTCTGCCGGGTGCTTTTTATTAATTGATCATCAGGTAATCAAAGGCGGATAAAGCAGCTTTCGCACCTTCCCCACATGCAATGATGATCTGTTTCCCTTTTACCGCAGTCACATCCCCGGCTGCAAATATTCCCGGGGCACTGGTTGCACCGTTGATATCTATCTCAATCTCTTTGAGTTCATTAAGTCTGATAAGACCCTCAAGGAATGAGGTGTTTGGAACCCATCCAATATCAGTGAATAATCCATCAACCGATAAATCCTCAGATTTCCCGGTATCCCGATTTTTAATGACAATCCCTGAAAGCCGATCTTTTCCTTTCAGTTCGATAACTTCACAGCCAGTATGAATAACGATATTTTTTATCAGTTCAATTTTTTTCACATAGACCGGATCAGCACGGATAATACTTCTAACAATCAGATGCACGGTGGTTGCAATCCCACTCATCTCAATCGCGGTCTGGAGTGCCGAATTTCCCCCGCCAACAATCCCCACAACTCTCTCCTTAAAGAGCGGTCCGTCACAGGTCGCGCATACCGAAACTCCACGTCCGGTAAATTCTTCCTCACGGTCAATACCAAGCCTTCGCTGGTGTTTCCCATGAGCCAGAATAATGGATCTCCCCCTGAACTGCTGATCAGAGGTAGTCTTCACCAGGTATCCCCCTGCAGTAGGGAGGAGTGAGACGATTTTATCGAGTTCTATATGAATCTGATTTTCTCTCACCTGGGTCTCAAACTTTGTCATGAGATCATCGCCAGTGATCATCCGATACCCCATATAGTTCTCGATATTCCAACTCTCAAGGGCCTGACCACCGATATCTTCAGAGATGATAATTGCTTTCAGATTCTTCCGGGAACAATAGAGTGCAGCAGTAAGTCCTGCAGGGCCGGCTCCAATAATAATAACATCATACATATCAGGATTTACCTCAGTCCCAAAGAGTTCCTTTAGACGGTTAGAATCAAATCCGACAATTACCTCATCATCCACGACGATGACCGGGACACCGTACTGGCCAGAGAGTTCGACCATCTTTTTTGCAGCGTCACGCTCGATACCAACATCAATACTGTGGTATGCAACGCCGTACCGATCAAGAAATGCTTTAGCGAGACGACAATAGGGACAATTCTGGGTTGAATAGACGGTCACCTGCGGCATACAGGGATTTACGCCGTAAAAAGATATGAAGATGCGGGATGGGAGATGAGAATTAATCAGACCCGCCGGGAGAAGAGCACCAGTGCAAATAATCCTGCAACAAGAGGAACGACGGTTAGCGGAGTTGCTTTTGTCGGCTCACTAGTCGGAATATCCTGCACAGTAGTCTGTTGTGAAGGGGTTATCGATGCATCAATACTCCCTGCACTCCCTGGAGCAAAGGTCAGATCAAGCCGCTGAGACTCACCAGCCCAGAGTTTGACTTTCTGGGATGATTGCATACCACCTGCCCAGAATGAGATATACTCACCTATCTTCTTCTCATCGCCATTGACCACGAGCCTCTTATCAAAGGTCCCGGATCCACCATAGACACCAGGTTCGGTAATAGTGATATTCCCAACCTCGATCTCACCCAGCTTGGCGACGATGATCGTCCCGGATGCGGCAGGTGTGCCGTTGATCGTGATATTACCATAGAACTCATACGGAAGCGGAGGAATAGCTGATACACTACCGATGAGGAAGATGATTGATAACAGAATGATTCCGGCTTTCAGGTACATAATATCATCGTCCGATTCTGAACCCTGGAGGGTCAGTCACTCAGTACAATGATTTGAGAAAATAAATGGATTTGGCCGCTGGTCAGGGCCGAAGTTCACCTGGCGAGTTGAGATAGACCCAGTATCCTGCTCCAGGGATGAGCGGGGTCTGATCTGAACTCCCCCCGGTGCCACCTTTTATGATAGGGGATTTATACTGCTGGATGGCAGAATCGAATCCTATCACATAGGACCAGTCTGAGAGGCTTGCAAGGGCCTGTGCAGCAGGGACCGATGTTGTTCCCGCGATTCCAAGTAAACTCCAGCCGGCACTCAGCATCCGAGATAAGGTAGGTTTTCCCTGCACCTTCAGAGTAATGGTGATCTGCTGTTCAGTAAATATCCAGTACGCGCTCATGGGACTCAACACTACGTCAGAACCGACAGTCTGCCACCCGGCACCAGGATCATATGAGAAAACAGAATGCCCGGCACTGGGTACGTCGCGGAAGATCTGCGCAGTATCTGAGCCGGATTTCAGGGTCATCGGGATTGCAATCAGGTTCCAGCCAGGAAGCAGGATAAGATCTACGTTCTGATCTCCACCACCACCCACGGTGACAGATCCGGATGCTGCAGAGACCGTGATGGCATTACCCACATCATCATCAAACTGCTTAGGTTCGATGAGGATCCGGGTTGATCCCGAGGCTTTCGCTGCAAGCGCCAGGGTAGCAAGAGGTACACTCGTAGCGCCAGGTTTTATCGTATCAGTGAGATCGCCCGCGCGAAGTGTATACCGGTTTCCTTCTCCTGGAGATCCATCATTTATTGCAGCCCATGCAGGAAAAGTGGCCCCGGTTATGGTAACTATCTCCGGGTTTTCAGGGGTCACGGTCAGAATATACCCGGAAAGACCTTGCGGGACACTGTCAATAGAGAGCTCCATGCTCCCGGTCGCAGACGGACCTGAGAGAGAGGAGGAAGAACCAAGAATGGCTGACCCTGAAGCCGGGCTTAAAAAAGAAAGCCAGAGTATGAGAATGCTAATGAAGCAGAGAATATTATTTTTTTTCATAAAGACGCCTCAGAGAAGAGGATAGTGATATCACCAAGATCCACACCCCCGTTCTTATTGAAATCAAACATCCAGGCAGGGAACTTGCTCTGGATCCACTCAATATTGGTAAAGAAGACAGTAGTGTCCTGAAGATCTATCTTCCCATTCCCGTTCAGGTCTTCATACAATCCATCCCCATCCGGATCTCCGGGTAGTGCATCGTTACCAGGAATGGGAATCAGGGGCGCTGGACTACCATCTGAACCTGTTCCATTCTGTGCACCAGGAGACAGGTTATCAGACCGTGAACTATTTGTAAACATCTCTTCTGAGGGTACTGGAATTATCTCTGTAGTTGTGCAGTTATTGACCAACCCAGGATCAGATGGGGATGAAGTCTGATTAATGCTCGGGGCTCCATCAGGGGTCGATAGATTACCGGTGGTATTTATGACCAGGATACCATCAGACGTCTGACCGGAGGAGGGATTGAGGGGCGAAGCCTGAACAGGAACATTCAGGGGATCATAGGTAGATCTAAGTTTTACAATCCAGAGATCCCCAGCCCCTTTTATTCCGGTCACATCACCATCTGATGACCGTGTAGTCCCTACAGCAGCAAGGTTACCGTCAGCGAGTCTTCGAATCCAGGCCCCACTCTCATAATCACTACCACCCAGAGAACGTTGCCAGAGGAGGGTTCCATTCCCATCTATCTCAGCGACCCAGAGATCTGCATCGCCATGATTTCCTAAACCATCACCATCAGTTGAGAAGGATTCTCCAACAAGGTATACTCCCCCTGCAGGTGACAACTCTGCCTTCCAAACATTGTCGCTAAAGGTTCCCCCATAGGTTCGTTCCCAGACGAGGGTTCCATCCGGAGAAAGCCTGAGTACCCAGACATCACCAGCACCATGATTGAGGGAGACGTCACCATCAGAGGAGACGGTCACCGCAGTGACCAGGAGATCCCCTCCTGGAAGTTCAACCAGAGAATGACCCCAGTCAAGTTGAGAACCGCCATATGACTTCTGCCATAGAAGGTTTCCATTAGCATCGGTTTTTACAACCCAGACATCACTACTCCCGTGATTGGTAGTGGCATCCCCATCTGAAGAGTATGAGTTACCCGTGATTGCATAACCACCATCTGATGTCTGAATAATACTCCCCCCACTCTCCCGTCTTGATCCCCCTAAGGTCTTCTGCCACAGAAGGTTTCCACCAGGATCGAGTCTGATCATCCAGAGATCACCACCCCCATGGTGACCAGTGGCATCTCCATCGTCAGACAGAGTATATCCGACCAGGGTGTACCCCCCATCAGATGTCTGCAGGATATCACCCCCTTCATCAGTCTGGTTTCCGCCTAGTGCTTTTTGCCATACCGAATTTCCTGATGGATCGAGCCTGAGAACCCAGAGATCTCCATTCCCATGATATCCGGTAACATCCCCGGAGTATGAACCAGTTGTTCCCACAATGACAGAACCGCCATCTGCAGTACTTTTCACAGAAAGACCATAATCGGACTCATTTCCCCCGTATGCACTCTCCCAGATGAGATTCCCATCTCCATCAAGCCGTACTGCCCAGAGATCACCATTTCCATGAGCGTTGGTAATATTGGCATCCCGGGAGTAGGTTATCCCCACCGCGATCAACCCCCCATCAGGAGTGGCATCAAGGCTATATCCCCATTCTTCACCAATAGGTCCACCCAGAGTCTGCTGCCAGATCAGGTCTTCCGGATTTGCAGATCCGGGTATTATCAACAGAGAAAAAAGAACTATCAGAATGAACCCGCTTTCAGATTTCATGAATTCCCCCCAAGACCTCAATAAAGATTCTGAGGATATTTGGGAAAAGGTTATATCAAGTTTTCGTGGGGGATCACTTCATCAAAACTAAGTTTAGATGACAAAAGAGTCGTAAGCAGTATCAGAGAACAATACCCCGGATAATAAAGAGAAAAAAGGGCAGGGTTATGCCTTAACAACAGTTGCGTTAGCTTCAGTGGCGTTCACTTCAGCCTTAACAACCGGAGTTGCCGGGATCACTTCTGCCGGAGTGGCGTTGATTGCTGATGTTGCCTCTGCGGGCTTGTCAGATCCTGCCTTCTCCTCTACCTTTGGAACTACTTTGGGTGCAACTGGTGCATCCTTGTCCTTGAAGACACCAGCGCCGACGAACCAGGTTCCATCAACATCTGCTACATAGGAGACCTTGTCCATCACACTGCTCATCTTCATGAGATTGACATCCTGATACTTGACAAAGCCTGAACCCTTCTTTGCAGTGTCAACCATCATCTGTACAAAGCGATAGCCCTTGGAATCAGTAAGGCTGATCTGGTTCGTTCCGACCTGATCAAGGTTCAGAGGGTTTGCAAGAACCTTACCAGTGTAGTCATAGGCAAAGATGTACATATCCTTGTTGACATAGGCACCGCGAGGGTCATTAAATGCTGCAAGGGCTACTTCCTTACCATTCATCGCAGCAAATGATTTTGCGCCGGTCACAAACTTGACAAGCGTCTCATTCACCATATCGACTTCAGCAGGCTTTACCACAGGAGATACATTGGTAAGGTTAACATCAGCCTTTTCAGCAGTGACGTTCTTTGCCTCAGTCTTTTCGGTACCATTCACGGCTTCTGCCACAGTTGCGGTCACATTTTCAGCCATCTCAACTACAGCGGTTACTGGTGCAACCTCTGCCTTAGCTGCCTCTACAGTAGAATTCTCCATAGAACCAGCTGCTGCGCCGGAGACGAGCAGAGAGACGAGAATCGCGAGGATACATCCAATCCAGAAGATAGATCTCATGCACCTATTCATTCTCTACGAATGTATTTATCCCTGATTGTCATTGTCAGCGCATAATAAACAGAGGAGAAAAAAACCACATTATATTGACAAAACACGCCCAATTATCATATTTATTAGAGGCAGGATCAAATATTTGATCAGATATTGAGTATTCAACAAAGAGAAAGAATATTAAAAAGAGATGGGTACGGCTTGTTTTCTGTTAGACTACAGGGTTATCTCTCTCCAGTTCTTCCCCGGAACACCACATATGGGACAGGCACCAGGGGCGGTATCTAATGCAACATTACCACAAACGGGACAGAGCAGTACCGTTGAAGCCTGGAGATCAGAACCACTCTTCACAGCTGCAAGTGCTTTTTCGTACAATCCTGCATGAACCTGTTCTGCTTTCATCGCAAAGGTGAAGGACTTTGTTGCTTCTGCATTTCCTTCTGCTTCAGACTCTTTGATGAATGCCGGATACATCTCAGTAAATTCTTCGGTCTCTCCTTCAACCGATGCTGCCAGGTTCTCCACCGTTGATGGAATACCATAGACCTGAAGATGTCTTCGAGCATGAAGTGCCTCTGCTTCAGACGCAGCTTTGAAGAGTTTAGCTACAGTTGTGAACCCTTCTGCTGCTGCTTTATCAGAGAATGATGCATATTTCCGATTAGCCGAAGACTCTCCGGCAAATCCAGCCTTCAGATTTTCCTTCGTCGCCATACCAATCAATTCTCCAGAGAGGCATAAATCAGTTCTGATCAGATGAGAAAAGTAAAGGAGAATATATACATCAGGCCCTATTCGGATTCATATCACAGACCTTTTTCCCAATCAAATCTAACCTCAATACAGGTTTTCCTGATTGTATGGCACCCAAAAGAATGCGGGACATTGAGGAGCAGGATCGTCCCAGAGAGAAGATTGAGCACCGAGGCGCGCAATGCCTGTCTGATACCGAACTGATCGCAGCGATTATCGGCAAAGGAACCCAACGTCGTGATGTTCTGGACATTTCACGGGAGGTCGCCGGAAAGATACACAAAGAAAAGATACTAACCTATGAAGAACTGGTTAGGATTGAGGGTATAGGTCCGAGCAAAGCTTCTGTACTTATGGCGTGTTTTGAGATGGCTCGCAGATATGGTACTGCTGAGGAGGAACCTGCAGTTAAGATAACTACTCCTGCCGATGTTCTTGATATCCCAGAGGTCAGGGAGATCAGAGGCAAAAAGCAGGAACTGTTTCTGACCATAACCCTAAACGGGGCGTCTGAGGTCATTCGATCACGACTGATCACCATGGGACTCCTAAATCACAGCCTTGTCCATCCACGGGAAGTGTTCTCAGACGCTATCGTGGACCGTGCGGCCTCCATCATATGTATCCATAATCATCCTTCAGGAACATTGCAACCAAGCAACCCTGATATCCAGATAACCAGGCAGCTTGTCAGTGCAGGAGAGATCCTCGGGATAGGTCTCATTGATCATATAATTGTTGCGAAGGGTGGACTTGTTTCTCTGCGTGAACTGGGGTATCTCTGACCTCTGTTTTTCGCCCCGGGTGCCCATTATTCAGGCTGATCTAAAAAAACGGGTAATTGTTCAATCGTTACTCCCCAACTACTCCGGTAAGCAGACCACCAAGACGGTATCCTTTCTGATATGATTCTTCAAGAAGATCAGGATACCGATCAAGATCCACTTTATTATCCATATCCCTGATCACCAGTTCGTCATCATACCGGCAATCGATCACATCGCAGAAAGATCGTGCAGATAACCTGACCCCGTCAAAGTTCTCAGGCAGGTTCATCCCAGAGATGGAGAGTAAAAGGGTTCGGCGTATTTTCCGTTTCTCTTTCTCAACAAGGCGGCTTTTTCGTTCGTACTTGGCACAATAGAAGACCTGAAACCGATCCATAAACGATTTGAGATGGCCAGGGATACCCATGGTCATAACAGGTGTAGCAATGATGAGGCTGTCCATCTCTCGAAAGACCGGATAGAGAGCACTGACTCCATCCTCCATCATACAAGTCTCATGATCACGGCAGAAATAGAACTCCATACAAGATGTCAGGTCAAGTTGTGGAACATGGATAGTCCTGACTTGACATCCTGCAGTCTCGGCACCTGCCACGGCTTTTTTCAGAAGCTTCGACGTATTGCCTTCTTCGAGAGGACTGCCAAGCAGCGCAATGATTAGGGGAGACATATACTCTAATTACCCGGATTAGAGTCAAGTATATTTCGGTCCATTATGTATCTTTCCAGAAAAAGCCCGATATGGGAGAAATATGTTAAGAGACTTTCAAATCAACGCCTGATTTTATCCGAATAATTAAATAGCCCACAGGATGAGTACGTTATGGTGAAAACCATGAGCGAAGAGAAGCGGGTAAAGGCTGGCGGAAAGGTCGGCCCAGGGAAATATGTATGTGTCGACTGTGGAAAAGCATACGAGATGACAGAATCTGAACAGGATCTGCGCCATTGCCCAGCATGTGCCTGTGAAATGTACGACTGCCTCCCGATAACCCATATCAGGGACGACGTAAAAACCCCCGAAGACGCAATAAACCCACCGAAGCGCTCATAATTGCCTTCATACCTGTCCAGGCAGGTCAGTAACGCCTGTAGATCATTTCATCCGCGGAGGAACATACAATGGTAAATGTATCAGAAGTAGGACAGATCTTTGAGTGTGAGATCTGTGGAAATGTCGTAAAAGTTACTGAAGTCGGCGGCGGAGAACTTATCTGCTGCGGCGAAGCGATGGTTCTGCAGGAGTAATCAATGACCGCAGGAATGGACGACCTTGAGCAGAAGATCGGAAAGGTACCTCGGATCTTCAAAAAACTCGCAGAGACCGATCCTGACATCCATGAGATGATCCTTAAACTCGATCAGTATATCTGGGATGACGGGGCGCTCACCCGTAAGACCAAGAAACTGATTGCTATAGCAATAGCAGCATCAATGCGTGATCAACACGCAATTAAGGCGCAGATGGCAGGAGCAAAAAATCTTGGTGTTACCAAGGATGAGGTAGAGGAAGCACTCAGGGTGGCCTATCTCCTTGCAGGGATGCCTGCATATGTGAACGGGAAAGTCATTGAAGAAGAGGTGATGTGATCTATGAATATGTGTGACGAAGATTGCGAATGCGACTGTATCAGCCTGCCAATTTTGGGGGCACCAGCTCCTGACTTTCAGGCTGAAACAACCCATGGACCACTTACACTCTCTGATTTTCAGGGAAAATATGTGGTCTTGTTCTCTCATCCGGCTGATTTCACGCCGGTTTGTACTACTGAATTCGTTGCACTGGCTGAGGCCAACGATGAATTCAAGGCATTGAACACCCAGCTGATCGGTCTCTCTATAGACAGTGTTCATTCCCATATAGCATGGGTCAGAAATGTCAAGGAAAAGATGGGAGTCGATATTCCATTCCCGGTCATCGCTGATCTTGATATGAAGGTTGCAACTCTGTATGGGATGGTCCATCCAGGACAGAGCAGCACCGCAACGGTTAGGACCGTCTTCTTCATCGATGACAAAGGCATTCTCAGGGCTATGATCTACTATCCTTTGAGCAATGGTAGATCCGTTCCTGAGATTCTCCGACTTGTCAAGGCCCTTCAGACAACCGACAAAGAAGGGGTCGCCACTCCCGCAAACTGGGAACCAGGCGACAAGGTAGTAGTTCCGGCACCAAAGACCGTCGCTGAGGCTGAGAAACGGATGACTGAAGGGTATGAGTGCAAAGACTTCTATCTCTGTTTCAAAAAGATCTAACCTCTCTTCTTTTATCCGGGTAGAACCAACATACCCATAATGGGAATCAGGGTTCTTGCCATTGCCGGAAGCCCGCGCAGGCACGGAAACTCAGAGCAACTACTTGACTGGGTTCTCACATCAATGGTCAATCAGCCTGATGTGTCAGTTCAAAAGGTGACGTTGAGCGAAGCTGATATCAGTCCTTGCCGGGGATGTAATGCATGTGAAAAACTAAATCAGTGTGTTATGCGGGACGGGATGGACATACTGCATGACCAGATCATTGATGCAGACTGTATCATCGTTGCCGCGCCGATATACTGTATGAGCATCTGCTCTCAGGCGAAGGCCCTTATTGATCGTGCTCAGGTTTTTCGATCCCGAAAATACGTGCTCAAACTTCCGATAGTTCCTCCTGAACGGAGAGGAAAACGACTTGGGATCTTTGTGTCTACCGCCGGGCAGGACTGGGATTATGTCTTTGATGCGGCAATACCAGTCATGAAATGTTTTTTCCATGTAATTGATGTCAAAAACTCAGATATCTCATACCTTATGGTCAGAAGTGTCGATGAGAAAGGAGCGATTCTAACTCATCCTTCCGCACGAGAAGAGGCTGAGCATCTTAGTGGGCAGGTCATTGCAACGCTTCGGGAGCGGCTCTCTCAATGAATACTCCAATTATTGTCATCGGAGTCCTTGGAAGCCCTCGCCGAAAGGGGAATACAGAGATCCTGCTCGATTCGTTCCTTCAAGGAGCATCTGAAGCGGGTGGGGAGTGCAAGAAGGTGGTGCTCACCGGGCTGAAGTATACTTCATGCAGAGGGTGCAATGTCTGCCACAAGACCGGGGAGTGTATCCTAAATGATGATATCCCCCAGGTTTTTGAGCAGATGCTCAACGCAGACTGCATTGCCATCTCATCCCCGATCTATACAATGGGAATCACGTCAGAACTGAAAGGGTTTATTGACCGGGCACATTATCTCTGGGTCAGACACTGTGCATTGAAAACAGACCCTCTCCCCCCTGATAAAAAACTCCTCCATCGGGGGTATTTTCTCTCAACCGCAGGGATGGACCGGGATGATGTCTTCGACACTGCAATTCCGATGATGCGGGCACTTTTTAATATATTCGGATTCTCGTACTGCGCCAATATACTTGCTCAAAATATGGATGGGCATGGTGGTGTCAGAGGAAATCCGGTGATTCTTGACGAAGCACGAGAGAGAGGTGCTGAAGCAGTGAGAGGTATTCTGGCAAAAGAAGCGTGCAAAACAGGCAGACAATAGGTTATTCACTTTCACCCCGTGCCCTTCCTAATTTATATACAACGCAGGTGAGGTTATCAGAGAGATGCAGCTTGAAGGGGACCTTATAACAGTAAGTCAGCGGTGGCAGAGGCAGATTGCCGCATCACCGGATTATACAGTTATTCCTCATGACAATGCCTATCGAATGGGGATGCATGCCTCATCTATAGGTGAGGCTGTATTCACCAGATATGACCGGTATCTAAGAAGTCTTTGTGCATCTTACTCAGGTACAGCGGTGGAAGAAGCAATTCCCGGGAAAACCAGGATGACAGATGAAGGGACGTGCTATTGCATTGAGAGTTCGGGACCTGTAGATCTTGCCGGACCGCTCCCACCCGATCCGGTAATCTCCAAAGAACTCAGACTAGTCCGGGGTATTGGTCCCAAGGCAGCCGAGAACCTGAAGCGGCGAGGATGCGGAACAATCCCTGACCTTCTTCATCACCGCAGGTATCTAAATGGAGCTGACCATGTCCTTTCTGCACTTGATGCAGGGCCAGCCGGAGCAGGGCACCTTATCAGGAGTCGCCTTGGCCCTTCTCACCCCCTTGGTCTCATCGCTTCAGAAGGATTTGATCCTGCAGGTCTCCGGTTCATTGATCTGGAGACGATGGGGATCTTTGGAAGACCAGTCATCCTCTTTGGTATCGGGTGCCCGGGTCCGGAGGGTCTCATCATTCATCAGTTCTTACTGAGAGAGATTGATGAGGAACCTGCTGCCCTTGCTGCTGTATCAGATCTGATGAAGGATGCTGAGGCGGTGGTCAGCTTCAATGGCAAAAGCTTTGATATACCGTATCTCAATGAGAGGTATGCGTACTACGGACTTGATCCTCTTCCTTCCCTCCCCCACCTGGATCTGCTCCACTATTCACGCAGGTTCTGGAAGGGAACAATATATGACTGCAAACTCTCCACAATAGAAAAGGAGCTTCTCAACATTCATCGCCAAATTGATATTCCAGGCATGCTAGTCCCTGAATGGTACATCAGATATATGGAAACCGGCAACCCTGGACCCCTGGTCCCGATTGTCGAGCATAACCGGCAGGATGTCGCAAGTCTTACTGGACTGCTGAATCTTCTCAGGAGTAAAGCTCGTGAGTGTTGCTGCATTTCTTGATCTGGTCGGTGAAAACGATCGATTTTACCGATATATCTCACACATCAGAAAGATTCCCGGACAAAAGGCGCGATACTGCGAGCCTGCATCGGCTCTGCCTGATGGGGTTCGGGAGTACCTCAGCAGAAATGCAATTCAGCTCTACTCTCACCAGGCATGTGCCATCGATGCAATTACCGAGGGGAAGGATGTCATCCTCTGCACCCCGACCGCATCAGGAAAGACCCTCTCTTTTCTTGTCCCGCTTCTAAAAATACGGCATGATGATCCCGGGGCAACCGCCCTTGCGATCTACCCGGCAAAGGCACTGACACGAGATCAACTCGCAGCGGCATCCATACTCGAGAAAGAGACAGGGATTCCCCTCCTTCCGGCGATCTATGACGGGGATACCCCCCGACAGGACAGGACAGGGATACGGAGTAAAGCCGGGCTGGTGCTGACCAATCCATATGAGCTCCACCATATCCTCCCCTGGCATCATCTCTGGTCAGGATTCTTCTCCCGGCTGCGATACATCGTCATTGATGAAGCTCATCAGTACCGCGGTGTATTTGGCAGCCATATGGCCCTGCTTATCAGACGACTGCTTCGGATCTGTGAGCATTATGGATCCCACCCGGTCTTTTTCCTCTCATCCGCGACGCTGGCAAATCCTGATACCTTTGCCCATGAACTGACCGGGCGAAATTTTACCGTTATTAATGAGTCAGGGGCCCCAACCGGTGACCGGTACTTTGTCCTGTACAATCCATATATTGACGGCCCGTCTGAACGATCCCTCTACTCAGAGAGTGCTACCCTGCTCGCCTCGATGGTTGAGACCGGTCTTCAGACCCTTTGCTTTACCGGTTCGAGAAAGATGACTGAACTGGTCGCATCATGGGCTAAAGAGCGACTTATCGAAGGGGGTCTCGAGAAGGCCTCATTAATCTCTTCATACCGGGCGGGGTACCTCCCGGAAGAGAGGCGGGATATTGAACAGCGCCTCAAGAACGGAAGCCTGAAAGGAATCGTATCAACAAATGCACTTGAACTTGGAATCGATATCGGATCCCTTGATGCCGTACTGATGACCGGGTACCCGGGGACGATGATGTCAGTATGGCAACAGACCGGCAGAGCCGGGCGTGGTGCAGGCCCTTCACTTGCGGTTCTCATCGGATTTCAGAATCCACTGGATCAGTACTTTATGGATCACCCGGACCAGTTCTTTGACCGGCCCCACGAACACGCGATCATCACTACAACCAATCCATACATTCTTTCAGGACAGATACTCTGTGCATCTGCCGAATTACCGATAAAACCGGAAATGGATGCCCAATGGTTTGGAGGAGGGCTCCGTTCCCATCTTGAGGCACTGGACGGCGCCCATGTTCTGAAATCAACTCCCCGTGGATATGTGTATACCGGAAGAAAACGGGCAGTCGAACTGGTGACACTTTCAGGAATCGGATCCACCTGGACGGTTGAGGTGAAAGGAAGAGTCCTTGAGACAGTTGACATGGGTCAGGCCTGCCGGGAAGCACATCCGGGAGCAATTCTCCTCCATCAGGGTGAGAAGTTCCAGGTGAACCGATGGGATCATGAACATCACCGAATCCTTGCAGAACATGCTGATGTGGATTATTACACCCGGGCAGATCAACAGACCAGTGTGAGCATTGTTGGAGAGACGAGATCCCGTGAGATACCCGGAGGTGGCCTTCATCTGGGAATGGTCCAGGTTTCAGAGTCATACTCAGGGTACAGAAAGATCATTCGGCAGACCACGATAGCGTACGAACCCCTGAGTCTTCCCTCTATTGTCTTCTCAACCGTAGCACTCTGGACCACGATCACGGCTGATCAGATCGGAGCCATCGCTGCATTGGGATCTGATATCCCTGGTACTCTCCACGGAGCTGAGCATGCCCTGATAGCCATGACACCGTTTTATGTCCTCTGTGACCGGTGGGATCTCGGAGGTCTTTCAACTGCTTTTGATCATCAGACAGGAACAGCAACAATCTTTATTTATGACGGATATGAGGGAGGAGTGGGTCTCGCCGAGCGGGCATATGATCTTTTCCCCGACATCTGTCGCATTGCGGCTGATCTGGTGGAGAAATGCCGATGTACAGAAGGGTGTCCGGCATGCATTCATTCACCCAAGTGTGGTAATGACAACCAGCCGCTTGATAAGAAAGGAACGATCAGGATACTCAGGGCACTCTCCTGAGAAGAGTGGAACCGTGCCAGGCGATTGCTGGATGAGGGGGGTGATGAACCGCTCCCCTCATCATGATAATAATTCCCCTTATTTGGGTAATTCCCGGGTAAAGGTATCAATAGCAGCTGATGCTTCTTCCCCGCTCTCCAGGTAGAGGATCTCCAGGGTGTCAGGACCCATGATCTGCCCAACGTTAAACCCGTCTAAATATTCGGCCATGTATAAACTCTTCATATCAGAACCGATAACCCCTGAGAACCCGACAGATCCATTTTTTGTCTTATCAGCTTTGTGTGTGAATGATATCGTTCCGTTAAACACCCGCCCTTTCTGTTCTGAAATGGATAAGATGAAATCCCAGCTTGAAGGTCCATCATACCCTTCAGTCCGGTCATGCCCCACTGATGTGCCTGTCCAGTTTCCGACCAGATCAGGAGGATTCTGCGTTTCTGCCGAAGAAAGAGAAAATCCCGCAATCATCAGCATAATGAGCGTCACAAATAAGCCAGTCCGTATCATAATTCCTCTCTTGAGAGAGGGGAGCATAGAGAGAAAAGAATATCGATCTATAAAAACGAAGACCAACATTCTGGTTCTTATAACTGGTAAATCCGATTATGGTAGAACAGAACATGGACTCCGGGATAGATTTATACCCGGATCGTGTGGATCCTCTTTTCCGCGAGGAGTATTACTAAAGAACACTTTAAAAATTGAAAGGAATATTTTCCATAGAGAAAGTTTTGGGATGGGATAAATATTGTCTAATAATAAGATTGCACTCCTCGATCTCCTGCTCTTCAGAGGAGAAGAACTCAGCATAATTGCACGGATATATGGAGCAAAAAATCTCCGGGTGTATGGCTCCGTCGCTCGAAGAGAAGATAATGATCAATCTGATGTTGATCTCCTGGTTGATATGGACGAGGAGTCGGACTTTCTTGACCTTGTTCGCTTTAAAAAAGAACTTGAAGACCTGTTTGGGAGAACTATTAATATCACCACTGTTCCAGCTCTCCAACCCATACTGGCTGAGCGGATACTTAAAGAGGCTGTTTCCCTATGAACTTTGGTCCCATGCTACAGATTAGAACAGATACACTCCAATGAGATGATTTTTAATGTCAAATTACTCAGCAGCCATTGCTAATATTTCTAGAACTACTGCAACATCATCCGCTATGACGGCGTTTCCTGTGGAAACTATGTCGAAAACTGAGGTTTCAGGTTTTTGAAGACGGCATATGAACAGACTCACCATCTTCCAACATGGCCACGCTTGATGGGAAGGTCTGGAAGAAAAAAACGGAGAAGACCTTGAGATTCATTACCTGCATATCCTCACCTCCATCGGGGAATTTTCCAGGAATGATCGGAATATTTTTCAAAATTGCCGAGCTGTATCCAGAATCCCTGCGATGCCCTCTCCTCCTCTCCCGGTGAAATTGATTTAATCAGGATCACGATCTCCCTGTTCCCCCCAGGCCGATGACTCGTAATGGGACTTTAGTCATCGACATTGTCACTGGAACGGTAAATTGTTCAAGACCAACCCAGTACAAATTAACAGGGGACAAAAATAATCGGCAATGTGTTCCAGGTGAAAAAATGTAAAGGAGAGTGCTTGAGCATTCACAAGGAATTCGAGAAACCATCATCAATCCTTCCCTCTTGAGTAGGACTTACGAAGTAGTACTGCATAAGCCCTATAGAATAGACCGACTAGGACCTCGATAACTCAATAACCCCTATGCTGCCGTATTATAAAAAAGTATAACCAATATGGTGATTGATTAATGATTGCATATTTTCAAAATCCAATTAGGATGAACAGAGACAATGGTAGTCAAAAAAACTGAATCATACACAGTAACTGATGACTATCCATCATACCGGACCAGATTATTTGTGGTCATCACGACCATATTATTCATCTTTATTGTGCTCATATCATGCATCACCTATTTTTTTACCATCAACCAGGTGATGAACGATTTCAATACTACCAGATTACTGGCCGAAAAGACCTTTGTTTCATCAGTAATACTAACAGAGTTTGGAGTTGAATCCTTCGATACCCGGTATGATTTTCTCCTTCATGAGAGGAGCCTCTTATTTCTCCAGGCCTACCAGGAGAACCGAAAAAACCCGGCTATGATCAACCTGGAGGCGTTGAAAGAAAAGATATCTCTTGGAGCTCCCGGTGATATTGAACTGCATATGATCAACAAAGACGGGATCGTTGAGTATACCACATATAAGCGAGATTATAAACAGGATTTTAGCCAATATCCGGATTTTTTTTCTTCCTTAACCAATATCCGTCTGGGTAATGAGTTCAGATCCGATCCTTGGATAAGGGATTTCTATGATTCAGATGTATACTGGAAATATGGGTATATGCCAACAGATGACCATGATTTCATTCTTGAACTTGGGCTCATAGAGAAGAACTATTCTCATATGCACCAGGAAATGATTTCAGAACTGAGGAGAGTCACCAGCGATGCACTGGATATCCCCGGCATAACTCACGCTGAAGTATATGATAAAGCACACCGGAAGCAGACCATCTGGTCAGATGACCGGAAAAAAAACCTCTCTTCGATCACTGGGATGTTCCATGGGGATGACCTGGACAGAGTACTCAACCAGACCTTTATCTCAAAGCAATCATCGCTCATAGATAATCCAGATAAAAACCAGATCCTATCTATTCATTATATAAATCTCTCAACAACCAGATCCGCATCAGGATCTGAACGAAGTTACGTGGGAATCCAGGTTTTTTCTACAGATAGTACCGAGAGAAGCATTCTGCTTTACAGAACCGGATTCATTCTCGTAACCATCATCACGCTTGTATTAAGCCTGGTCCTTGCCCAGTACCTCTCTGCAAATATCTCCAGGCCAATCGAGATGATGACAGAAGATGTCGGATTCATCGCATCTTCATCACTTACCCACTCTGTACGGGCAACCGGAGTTAATGAAACCGAACAATTGAGAGCCAGTATCAATCAGATGGTTGGCAGTATCAATGAATATATTCATGAGATCAAAAAACGTGAACTGGATCTCAAAAAAGAACTCATCCTCAGGGAAAAGACAGAAATTTCCCTAGCTAAGGTTAATAAACGCTTAACCCAGTTATCAGAGATCACCAGACATGATATTCTGAACCAGATTACGGCCCTTAAGATATATCTCGAGGTGATTCCGGAGACCGATGATAAAGAGAGTGTCGATGAGTATGCTGAGAAGGCAGGACAGATTCTGGAGAAGATCACGTTACTCCTGTTTTTTACCTATGATTATGAGAAGATTGGACAAGACCAGCCAATATGGCACAATATCGGAAAGCTCCTGGACCAAAGCCAGAATGAGTTCGCCGGTCAGATTATTATCACCCACACCTGTGATAAAGTTGAGATCCTGGCTGACCCGCTGATTAAGAAGATAATATATAACCTCATCGATAACACCATCAGACATGGAGTAAATGCAGATACTATCCGGGTTTCGTTTGAGGAAAGAGAGAAGTACGGCTCACTTATATACCAGGATAATGGTGAAGGAATTCCCAAGATAAACAAGGAAAAAATCTTTGTCCGAGGATTTGGTAAAGGTTCAGGGCTTGGGATGGCCTTTATCACGGAGGTTCTGGAATCACATGATTTCACAATCTGTGAGAATGGAGTCGAAGGGATGGGAGTTAGATTTGAGATAACTATACCCATGGATAAATTCCGGATTATCTAAATACCAGAGAAGTACGAAGACAACCCTAAAAGATAATTGATAGGGTAATATTGGCCAGAATTGTCATAGTAAGTAGTTGTAGCGAAATAACTTATGCAATATTTTACCCCCCACATGGGTGATATATTATAATTCCACCGCCCATGAAAAATATCCATGGTCATGTTTAAGCCTTCAATTTCTTCATCTTTAATTTTGATACCAATCGGATAATAGTTACTATCGATATCACATTGAACAGTCAGGCCAGTCCTCGTTTTTGTTGAGGAAATCAAGTCGATTATTACTTGATGAGACGTAAGGGGTTGCCCCCTCCAATTTAAGGTAATGAATGAAAATAATCGATGCTCAATTTTATTCCATTTACTTGTTCCAGGAGGATAATGACTAACTGAAATCTCTAATCCCGTTTCATTAGCGAGTTTTTGTAGCTCAACTTTCCATAATTTATTCCGATATCCGTTACTCCCTCCCCCATCAGCTGTAATATACAGCTTGTAAGCATCAGGATAATTTGTTATTCCAACCATTAACCACCACCTACGGATACTTTCAACTGCAAATGCCGACGTATCATGATCATTTCCAAGATTAACCCAACCTTGATTATTATCAATATCGTAAATACCGTAAGGGGTAACTTTACCGTTTAATGGGTTAATAAAATCATATACATTTACTTTTTCGGGGTTACCTTTTGGTCGCCATGTTGCCCCATTATTTTTGTAATTGCCAACATTTTCTTTCTTTTTTGCATCAACAGAAATTACCGGTTGCCCTTCTGAAAGAAATTCTTCTGACTTTGCATAAATATACTCAAATTGATCGTTTCTGTCTACATGCCCAGATCCTTCAATTGTTTTTTTATTGGCCTGCAGACTATATCCCAGGATTTTTAGGATGTCAGCAACTCGCGAGTGACTTGTATAATAACCAAATTCCTCTAATTCTTTAGCTAACGTTCGTGTACTTTTACATGTCCATCGAAGTGCGGATTCTGGATCTCCTCTGGTAACTGGTTCTACTAATTTTTCAATATCTAAAAGTAACTGGGGGTCTAATTCCAATGTCCTCTTTCTTCCACCTCCCTTCTTTCTTATTTGGGTTGATTCAATGATTTCTGGTTTCTCTAATTCATGCAATCCTTGTGAGATTGTATTGCGGGATACCCCAGTTTCTAAAGATACTTGCGAAATCCCTCCTCTACCCAATGCTTTTGCTTCTGCCCCGAGGAAAAGCCGCCTTGCCTTTTCATTTAAATATGGTTTTATGAGATCATATTTATCGGCAAAGGAAATTTTTTGCATGAGAAATATTAGTTTTAATATGACTAAATATGCTCACATTAATTTGTTACAATCCCTAAGGATAATCCTATCCCAAAGAACTGCCATATCCCGCCAGGAATGCCCAAATGATTCTCTTTCAGGAAATCAGGAATATTCTTTGATGCTTCACCGATTACTTCTACGGCACTTCTTATTCAACCCGGTGGGGTGAGGGCATTAGCCAGATATGTTCTCTTATCCAAGGAAGAATGGTAGGGGGGATGCTTCTTCTTCCCTTATGCAAATCAGTGATGTATCACAACGTGGCAACAACCCCCAAAAACAGGAAAAACGCGAAAAAGGTTAGGGTATAACAATATTGAACCCGGTATCGAATACATCAAGCATCCCTACAAACCGGTCAAATATTGCAGCATCACCATTCGTGGTAACGTCTGCCGGAGTAACTGATGGATCAAGGGCGAGTTGTTCAAGGGTCTTTCTCGGCATCTCGACCGTTACATCAGCACCTGGTGATGACGTATCCACAAAGTAGACAAGAACACTGTTCTTTACCGTGATCAGGGCTTGTTCTCCGGTATCTGAGAGAACCAGATTCATTGAATAATCCTCACCGGCTGCCTTCTCGCCATTCACCCGGACAGAGATATAGTCAAGTAACTGACTCATGGACATTGCAGCCATGATATCCGGAGATATTCCACTCATTTGCTTGTTCGGCTCAGTACTTCTGAGGTCTTTAGCTGCCGACAGGTATGCATTTCTGGCAGTACCTGACACAGACTGATACCCGAGTTGCTCAAGAGCTGCAGCCTCCATCTCCCGGGCTGCCATATTTGTCGAATCAGCAAAGACGAGATAGTGGGCAATAGAGGCTACCAATTCATAATTTCCAGCATCATAGTCTTTCTGAAGCCGCTGCATCGTTGCATCAGCACCACCCATATACTCAGTTATTCGCGTTGCATACTCTTCAGGGGGTAGTCGTTTCAGGTTAATCGGATCTGCATCATAGAATCCCAGGTATTTCTGATATGTAGCCTTGACACCCATATAGACCTGGCCATAAAATCCATAGGTATACCAGTATGAGTTCAGTGATTCAGGGAGTTGTATCTTGCTTGCGATCTCATCCATGGTATACCCTTTGTTGATGAGATTCAAGGTCTGGTCATTGACATATTTGTACATGTCCCGCTGATTCTCAAGCAATTCAATGACCTTATCATTTCCATATACCGGCCAGTGGTGAGAGCGGAAGATAACATCGGCCTTATCCCCATATAACTCCAGGGCCTCGTTCAGGGCATTTGCCCAGGAGAGTGCATCCCTGACCTGAGCTCCGCGAAGGGTCAGAATATTATGGAATGTTGCCGAGCAATCTTCAGCCATCAGTAACGCATTCTTTTGAGGGAACCAGATGTCCATCTCAACCGGAGCTTCGGTGTTCTCGGCCAGGTGGAACTCCATGTCTACCCCGTCTATGGTTAATTTCTGACCAGTATGGGTAATATCAATCGTCGGAGGAATCAGAGAGGACACTCCTGTAGAGGGGCTTTTACCAAGGCCGATATCGACATTTCCTTTCTCATCCTTAGGAAGCTGAATACCATATTGATAGGTCGCCCGGCGGAACATGGCATTTCCTGCATACACATTCTCACTTAATGCATGTTCCATGAAATGTTCAGGGGCGATAATCTGGACATCACCGGCATCTACTGCTGCCTGGGTGGTAACTCCTTTTACTCCCTGGTAGTGATCTACGTGCGGATGCGTGTAAATGACGGCTTTCACCGGGAAATCTCCAAGTGATTTATTTACGAGTGCCATCGCGGCTCGTGCGGTCTCAACAGAGACCATCGGATCTACGACGATCCAGCCGGTGTCCCCCTTGATCACGCTCATTGACGTAACATCATATCCCCTGACCTGGTAAATGTCATCGGTGACATGAAATAGTCCGTTGATGTTATTGAGCTGAGCCTGTCTGAATAAGAGAGGATTGACCGTATCAGGACAGGAGCCGTTATTGAGAAAACTATACGCATCCATGCTCCATGCAGTGTATCCAGGATGTGAAGAGGGAATTATCAGGGGAGCATCAGTAGCAATAAATCCCCGGTTGGCAAATTCAAAGTCTTCCGCATTATTGTTCCAGGCCGGGGTATCATTCGCCTTCTCATTCGCAATAATGGTATGCTGTGTCGCATCATTCCTTTCATCAGCATATGCAGTCCCGCAAACCAAAGCGAGACAGAATAGACCTAGTATAATCCACACCAACTTCATGGCATATGATCAGTGAAGTTTCTTTCATACATAAAATTATCGATTAATTTTTTGATAACTGGCACTCATTCATCGATGGTTCAACAGTGTGCTGGAAATCCTTTGAAAGGAAACTCCAGGACGGCTCATTTCTCTGAAAACCCTTCCATATCCAGAGGGCTGTGAAAAGTGGTGGTAGTTTTGCAGGAATTATTCTGGGTGGATTATCCAAATGAGATGCTTTCATATTGTACAAAATATTATGGACAGGTATATCGACACATATATCAGTACAACCGATAATAATTCGATGAGGAACAAGTGAAAGTTCATGAGAATTTTAAAGTTAGCCGGTTATCTGATTATTTTTGCATTCCTTTGTGTCTGCGTAGGATCTGCTGAGCAGGCAACCGGCACAAAAAGCCCGTCAGGATTCATATGGAACGGCACGTGGTCAACATCGAATTATACAGCCTACATCAATCAGAATGAATCAGGAATCTTTGGTGGCTATGTACCAAAAGATCTGAATGTATTAGATCCTGGCCGGCTTGAAGGAAATGTATCAGATGATGGGAAGACAGTTTCAGGAGTATGGATCGAATCCGGATCAAATACCTATGTAATGTCAGACAATTATGTGACATTTACCATAGACGGATTTGCTGACCCCTATGGCCCCATGTCCGGACCGGTTAATTATACCAGTAATGCAACAAGGATCGGGGATTTTCTGGACACTAATAATCCATGGACTGGCAATTGGACCACATGGAAAAAATCGTATCATCTCTGGCAACGGGGAAGATCCGTCACTGGAGTCAACGAACCACTTACCAATGTAAATGATGAAACCGGAATCCTTGAAGGGGTAATTTCAGAGGATGGAAAGACCTATATTGGGAGGTGGACTGAAAAAGGTGGATTTACCTTTAAAATGTCAGATACCGGTTCAGCCTTTAATGCAACCATCACCAAGAGTTTGGACCCGGGAGCAGTTGTTGAACATATGATCTTCTCAAAGTAATCTTTCTTTTTTCCCAGAGCCATCACAAGATACCATCATACAGAGGGAGGATTAACGTAGGTGCTCTAAAATCTCTAGATTGTATGCAAGAGTCACCAAATTTCTCCCCCCTCATTTCCGATACTTAAACATATTGTTGACGGATAAGGAGAGAGAGAATCTGTACGCTCTGAACGAACAGTTCGTGATCTGAAGTACTCTGGTTAAGCACCCGGGGGCATATGTTTTGAGAAGTCTCTGGACATATACAAAAATGTGATGGCTTAATAGCTTCTGGTTTGGGACTCCCTCAATCCAGCCCTTATATGCATCCTGAACCAACGGATATTCAGACAACGTTCGAAGTTTGAAAGGAGAAAACATGTCAAAATTAATTATATCAGGAATCAGAACCTGCACCCGTAAAGAGACAGTATTTGCAGAGATAAGCAAGTTTGCTTCAGAAATCGGAGGAGTCGATGAGATTGTCGCCGGTGGGTCTACCGGTGTTGATCTCTACGCAAAGATGTATGCAGAGTCAAAGGAGATAAAGTACAAGGAGTTTACCCCAAACTGGCAGGATGACCTCAATGCAGCAGGAATGGTCAGGGATGCCCGGATGGCAGAATACGGAACCCACCTGTTAGTGCTTACTAACGGTCTCAGCAAAGAGTCAAAGAACCTGATTGAAGAAGCAAAGCGGTGTAATCTGGTTATCAAGACAGTAGGCGCCTTTGTTGGGGTTTCAGAACCGGAAGCAGCCCATCCGGTTGGATTCCCGACCTTCTGAATGCCATATCCACCAAAATATATGTCTAAAGTTATCATATCAGGAATCCGGACCTGTGATCAGAAAGTGCCAGTCACTGCAGAGATTGAAAAATTTCTCTCTGAGATTGGGAATGTCAAAGAGATCGTTACTGGCGGTTCAACCGGAGTTGAGAAAATTGCAAAAGAATATGCCGGTGAATTAAATATAAAAAACAAGGAGATCCTTCCTGACTGGGAGGCAGATCTGAACGCAGCTGGTATGATCCGTGATTCAAAACTGGCAGAATATGGTTCACACCTTCTTGTTCTCTCTGATGGAGTGAGCAAAGGATGTAATAATCTCATCCAGGAAGCAAAAAGAAACAATCTGATCATCAAGGTTGTGCTCCTCTTCCCCTCATCAGTAGCAGGCAATCAAGGAACCGTGAAAAAACACATCAGCGATCGTCTCATCTCCAGTACATAAAAGAGCAGCACTATGAAGGGTTTGAACGATAATATCTCTGTAACCATCGTTTCTCACCCTTACCCAAACCCATCTATTCTGACCACCATAAAAGATCACCACACTACAAAATTTCGGTTTGATAATACCATTTAAAACGAGCTTTATTCAGGTATATCAGACACTCGGCGAGTAATTTTTTGATATTAAGATTTCTTAAATGACTTAAATCAGAATTTGGCTTAATATTCGGTGTTTCTGTCATCGGAATGAACATCCTATTATCAGACCATTGAAGTATTCATTTTGATGATATCACTAAAGGCCTCAGATAGGGCTCTAATTCTTTAGCCCCACATCCCTATTGAGAGTATGTGTTAACATATTTATCAGTTTGTCAGAAATAAATCAAAATTCATCAATATTTACCGCCGAGTGTCTGGTATATCATATTTTGTGGGTGAGACAAAAATATGTTCAAACGCATTCTCATTTCGCTCCATAATTTCACAG
>DATMXW010000080.1:0-2217 GCA_035561295.1 Methanospirillum sp.
CCTTAATATCTTGCAATTTATCATAGGATATTTTCTGTTCTGGCCCCAGTTTCTTGTTTCGGGTGGAAAGTAGGGATATTAAATCCTCAGGTTTCTTTCCTTTTTGGAGAGAATATACTGCAATATCCCAAAATTCATGATACAGATCTCCATCTTTATCAGGTTCTCTTTTTATGAGATATGCACCAGACTCCTTTACCTTCGATAAAGACCTACCCCCAGCAATACGCAGCGCTTCGAGTGACTTATCTGTAAATATAGGGGAATTGACTACCGCACCACTCATCGTTTTCCCCATTTCTGTTTGTTTCGTTTCCATTCAATACGTTCAAGAAATCGGACATCAGGCCGTTCATGATCAAGAATTTCCGCATGTCTTTTCAAGGCTTCGTGATCATATGATTCATCACACCGGATGATTCCCCGGTTGATCGCATCCCAGATGGCGGCATCACCACCCCTCTGACATCGAAAACAATAAAATATTCCTTTTCCAGGATTCAAAGCAACATTTTCACCAGTTGACGAACCATGAATCGGGTGAGAACCTCTAACTTCATCTCCACAAATCCTAGAATTATCAGGATGGTGATCACGAACAGATAACCCATATCTTTCTGCTAAAGTCTTGCTAATTCCAGGGGACCGAACCTTAATTATAGAATCAGGGATTGTTTTAGGAACGGTCGCCGGGCTAAGCGTTTGAACAACATTCCAGATATCCACCCATGAAACGCTTAAAATCGCTGCATCTGGATCAATAGAGGCATACTGATTTCCATTTGGATGAATACTGCCAGGACCAACACATTGACCGCCTGTCTTTTCAATGTTCGAAGGAAAAAATAGTTCAAAAATTGGGATCTTTCTATCTCCCATGATTGAAGTTTTGCGACCTTGCCATTCCAAAGGAATATCAGGGCATGTTACTATAGCCCTGTACTTATGCCTGTCTGGCCACGCCGAGTACCGATAAGTATTCCGAACTAGATCTTCACCGCCTGCTAGATGAAACGAATCCGCATCATCGACATCCAATGATAGAAGTAAAGATCCGGGAGCTGGATAATAGCCATAGTTACCACCATCTCTGATATGTTGATACAACCGAGGGTCTTGTCCTCGAAGTCCCATATCCGTCCTGTTCCAACCGGGTGATCTTGGCCCCTTCTCTCCTTTAGGAATCAAAACAAAAAGTAAATCATCCCTTTGCAATTGCCAGGGGAGAGGTGAGAAGAACGACGAATCAGTCATCCATTTCTCCAATTACCAGAGTTACTATTCTGTTAGAATCGCAGGCAACACGACCAGGGATGTCCCTATTTTTTATGTAATCACCTATGGACGCTTGTCCACAGATGGCATGCTCTTCGGTTCTAAAATTAAAGTAAATCCTATTCTTCTCAACTTTAGAGGGTACTTCCCCAAATCTAATTTCAAGTTCAGGGAGCAGATCAGACCTGATGTCAGTTACCTTATCAATTATCAGGCGGGACATTCTTTCCCTCCATTATAAGAGTTATACAGAAGGTCAAAGATCAGTTGATTTTCGAAAGGTGGCAATTTTTGATGAGAGATAGTTTTATCCTGATAAACATCAAATAAATTTTGCCTTTTGAATAGAGGTGAAATAATAGTCCTTGTTGATGCACCCACATCATGCAAGGGCTTAAATTGGATAATACTCATTGAATCACGCGTTTTTCCGAATTATCTCATTAATTAATGCATTCTCTAAAACTGTTCTAAGAGAGATTTTCAATTCCTTAGCTTTCTCATGAAGATCGAGACGTACTGTTACGCTTGTATGAACCTCTTGGGTTCCTGCTGCTGTCGTAATGATTCTCATTATGAGTCCCATGTTGCTCATAAACGCAGTAAATAAAACCACCGTTTAGTGCACCACATCATACTATTTTCCAAAACCCCCGACGCACATAATCCTCGGCAAGCATTCGCACAATAGGGTCCGGAATGTGTTGCAATTCTTCTCGAGTAATTTCCAAAGGTGGAGGAATAAAAAAATCGACGCCTTGTTTCTCAACTTGTAGTAACATTGCAATTCCTTGTTTCATTAAACTCGTAATCATCGAGAATTCGATTGATCAAATGATCATACGTTTCCCTCATTAGCCCGTGTTTTACCAATCGTGTTACAGTAGCACGTTTTATCGGGATTGTTGTTTCAGGAGGCATGCGTAATAGTGGGTATTACAA
>DATMXW010000081.1:0-57479 GCA_035561295.1 Methanospirillum sp.
TAGAAATACTGACAATTTTATCACTATGATTTATCTTCGTCTTGGTAAACTTGAACTTTCAGAAGTAGCAGGGCTTAGGCAATTGTCGTGCACTCTGGATTAGGAGTGTTAGCTTACCCACAAAATGTTGGGAATAGCCAATCCTATGGATAACCTTGGTGGTTCCTGTGCAGTTGTGGGCGAACCATTTTTGTGCACGGATGATTCAATAAATATCTGTCATTTCTTTTTTTTCTTAACAATGTTCTGATGATTAAGGGGGGAGGAGGACGAGTGTTTCCCTCTCCGTTCTTTGATCCCATGAAGGGCACCTCGTCACTTGGTGTTTTTCTCTATGGTTTTTCGTTATACAGATCCCTGATATTTCATGTGTAATGTGAGGTAATTTGTGAAACACATCTAACGTTTTCATCAAATTTCAACGTTTTTGGTCACATATTGGGTTAACCTGGAGATTTCTTCATTAATTGCTTGATGATATCATTGAGTCGTTTAAATATCATAGATCAGGGCAGGACCATTACCTATGATTCGGTGATTCGATTGTGTGCTCCTGATTTGGCAATAAATTGGCACAATTTTCGGTTCTGACCAACCTTTTGATTATCCCAAGGATCCATGTATTTGACAACTCGGGGGGAATCATCTGGGTTCTTGGGTGGGTTAATGGTAATTGTTGAATAGAATCTATCATCCGTTCATATTCCGTATGGCATTTTGTAAGCCATTTCCTCATCCCTGGTTAAAAAACCGGGATGATATCTGTGTTCGATGTACTCACGTTTCTTCAGGGTAATTGGAGTATTTATCCAGCTTAGAACTTTCCATGGCTCATTATCTCTCTAACGTAAGATATTTATTTTAGGAATAATAAGTGCACTGACTCTCTATCTCTCACTTTGCGAACCCTTACATTTTTTCGGGAGTATTTTATCCATTAAGGATAAAAATTAAATGAAAAGCCAAAAAAATTATCCTCATTCATTAAAATAATGGGTGAATATGGGCAGGGTTCGCAAAGTGAGCTATCTGTACAATGTCTGATGAATTTTTACCGATTCGAGTGAAGTTACTTCAAATCCTGGGAATGTATCCTATGTTGCCTGAAAACTTTTTTGGGGTCGATTTCGTCGTCCACCTGTTTCAGATTTGACATATTGATATGAGTCCACATCGTAACACCGGAATGTTTTCGGTGGTATCCCTCCAGCATCTCATCGCTACTTGTGATGTGCATACATCTGCAATAATGTATAAATATGTACGCCGTATAACGTGTATATACATGATTCAGATATTACAAACCGAGAATGTGGTGATGCCGGTGGACTGGAGATCGCCGTGACGGCAAACTCCCCGTCACCGGTTCCACCATTTGAAATATTTGCCAGAACCGCCAGCGAAACATCAGGCACAGTTATAATACCGGTGACGCTTACCATCCCGATTCCCGGAGTTTCACCGGCTGATCTCTATCATCACCTCAGACAGCCGCAGGGATTTCTCCTTGAATCAATGGAAGGGATTCCAAGAAGGGCGGTTCGATCCATCATAGGTTGTGGTCAACAGGAGATCTTCTCGCTGAATGGAGATGAGGATGGGAATGCAGGACCCCTGGACCTGATACGTGAATACATGGCCCAGAGTCCTCTATCTGGCCAGGCAGAACATGGTTTTACCGGAGGACTTGTCGGTTACTGCTCGTATGATATGGTCTCGACCCTCCACAAAGGACGTCTTGAATCAGGTAAGGAGGAAACATGCCCTCTTGTCAGGTTTATGCGGGCATCTGTCGGGATTGTTCTTGATCATCCGGCAGGAACCTGCACCATCTTCTCTTCACCCAGGGTCTCTCAGGGGGAAGATCTGAAGGATATCTATTGCCGGGCTTCAGAGGAGGTTCTCCTCATTGCTGCCCGGATCGGGGAGGTTACTCAGAGAGAGCAGCTCGAGTTGAGTGATTCAACACTTGATATCCCTGTTGTACCTCTGATGAATCAGGGTGAGTATGAAGAAGCAGTCAGGACCACACTTGGTCATATCAGGGCCGGAGATATATTTCAGGCAGTGATATCACAACGGTTTGAAGCTCCGTATGCAGGAGATCCGTTCAATATCTATCGTGAGGTCAGGGATCTCAATCCCTCTCCATACCTCTACTTCCTCGAGTTTGGTGATGAGACGATCATCGGTTCGAGTCCTGAAATGCTGGTCAAGGTAGATGGTGATGCCTTATTCACCGTTCCGATTGCCGGAACTAGGCCGCGGGGGAGAGATCCGGCAGAAGATAAACGACTTGCAGATGAGATGCTCGCTGATGAAAAAGAGCGGGCTGAACATCTTATGCTCGTCGATCTTGCCAGGAATGACATCGGGAAGGTAGCAGCATTTGGATCTGTACAGGTGCCTTCATTTATGGAGGTTGAGAAGTTCTCTCATGTCCAGCATCTAACCTCTCTGGTTACCGGTGAAATCAATGATGAATGTGATCGGTTTGATGCTCTGGCATCATGCTTTCCGGCAGGGACTGTCTCGGGTGCCCCTAAACTGAGAGCGATGCAGATCATAGCAGAGATGGAACCTCACCCCCGAGGATTGTATGCCGGAGCAGTTGGGTATATCGGATTTGATGACCGGTTAGAGTTTGCAATAGCGATCAGAACCATGATCGTCAGGGATGGCATCGCGCGTATCCAGGCTGGTGCCGGGATAGTGGCTGATTCTGATCCAACCCGGGAGTACGAAGAGACCAGGCAGAAAGCCGGTGCTCTACTCTCTGCATTGAACCGTGCAAGCAGGAGGTTAGCATGAAGGTTATCATTGTCGATTGCTTTGACAGTTTTACATACAATCTTACCCAGCTGGTCGGAACTCTTGGGGCTGCACCGGTGGCAATAACCTGTGATAACCCCCTGAGGAGAATTGAAGAGGAAAATCCTGATCGGATTATTCTCTCCCCCGGACCGGGAACACCTGATGATTCAGGGATATGCCCTGATGTTATCCGAAGGTATGCGGGTGTTGTTCCCATTCTCGGAGTCTGTCTCGGTCATCAGACCATAGCCAGCACATTCGGGGGCAATATTGTCAGGCTCGCCGAACCGGTCCACGGGAAGACCAGCAGGATCATTCATACTGGTACCGGAATCTTCTCAGGGGTAGAAAATCCCTTCATAGCAACGAGATATCATTCTCTGACTGTCCGGCCCAATTCGGTTCCATCAGACTTTGAAGTAACTGCAACATCTGCAGGAGACGGATGTATTATGGCGATCTCACACCGGAAATTTCCAGTATACGGGGTTCAGTTTCATCCTGAGAGCATCATGACCCCGTCAGGGCGGCAGATTATGACCAATTTCCTTCGGAATGGAGAGTTGGCATGAATCAGGAAGCATTCACAAGACTTATGGCACATGAGGATCTGTCCTCAGATCTGGCAGCAGAGGTGATGAGCACTATCGCCAGAGGAGAGTATACGGGTGTCCAGATAGGATGCCTGCTTACTGCACTCAGAATGAAAGGAGAGAGTGCCTCCGAGATTGCAGCCTTCACCAGGGTTATGCAGGGTTGTGCTCATACGATCCATCCCCGGGTATCTGGTATGATGGTTGACACCTGTGGAACTGGTGGTGATGTTCACACCGGCGGGGGGACCTTCAATATCAGTACAGCTGCTGCAATAGTCGCTGCCTCAGCCGGAGTCCCCGTAGTAAAACATGGAAACCGAAGTGTCTCAAGCCGGTGCGGATCGGCTGATGTCCTTGAGGCACTAGGTGTTGTCATTACTCAAACTCCTGAACAGGCTACCCGAATCATCGAAGAGGTTGGGATTGGATTCTTATTTGCTCCACTCTTCCATCCTGCGATGCGCCATGTGGCTCCAATTCGCAAAGAAATGGGTGTTCTCACGGTGTTTAACATCCTCGGACCGCTGCTAAACCCAGCCGGGGCACAGGCACGACTTATCGGAGTATATGATCCCGGTCTGGTTCCGGTGATTGCTGACGTACTCCGTCAACTCGGGGTAACCCGGGCACTGGTTGTCCATGGTGACGGCCTTGATGAGATTACCGTGACCGGATCAACCCTTATTGCTGAGTTGTCTGAAGGAGTCATTACCAGCAGGACCCTCACCCCTGAGGAGGTTGGGATCACCCGTGCTGATAAGGGATCCCTTCAGGGTGGATCACCCGAAGAGAACGCGGCCATAATCAGGACGGTACTCAAAGGAGAGGGAGGAGCATGTCAGGATATTGTTGCCCTGAATGCCGGGGCAGCGATCTACCTTGGCGGGAGGGCTTCTGATCTGGCATCCGGGGTCAAAATCGCGTATGAATGTATCAAATCAGGGCAGGCAGAGACGAAACTGACTGACCTCATTATAGCGTCAGGGGAGAGAAGATGATCCTGGATCAGATTGTTGCAGGTTCAGTTGTACGAGCTGCAGCATTGCCGGCGGATATGACCCTGCTATGTAGCACAACAAATTCATTTAAGACGGTTTCGAAGCATCAGCCGATCAGTCTTTCCAGGGCGGTGAAAGAGAGAAATGGGAAAAATGCGATTATCGCAGAGATAAAACCTGCCAGCCCTTCGCGGGGAAAGATTCGCGATATTGGAGATCCTGCCATTGTTGCCCAGGATCTTATTGCCGGAGGATGCTGCGCCCTGTCAGTTATTACTGAACCATCATACTTTCAGGGGAGTTCAGCAACGATTCAAAAAATCCGTCAGATGGTTCAGGTCCCGATACTACGTAAGGATTTCATCGTGGATAAAAGGCAACTGATTGAGACGCGGATGCTTGGTGCGGATGCTGTCCTTCTGATTGCTGCGGTTCTAGGAGAAGAACTTGGAGAATTTGTAGACTATGCCATGAAAGAGGGACTTGAGCCCCTGGTTGAGGTACATAACAGGCAGGAGGTTATCATGGCCCTTGATACCAGAGCTGAACTTATCGGTGTCAATAATCGGAATCTTAAGACATTCAGGACAGATCTCTCCACTACGATACATCTCGCCCCCCTTGTGCGACAGGCCGGACGGACAGTTATCTCAGAGAGCGGGGTAACCTGGCCCTGTGATGTCAGAACGCTCAAATCATATGCAGATGGATACCTGATAGGGTCAAGTATCATGGCATCAAACAATCCCCAACGAAGGCTGGAGGGATTTGTATACGCATAAAACTCTGTGGTTTTACCCGCACTGAAGATGCCCGCCTTGCTGATAACGTTGGTGCAGACGCGATCGGCGTGGTGCTCTTCTCTGATTCACCAAGATCAGTAGATCCAAAGCAGGCTGAAGAGATATTCCGTGCAGCAGGACCATATATGGGAAGAGTCTGTGTCTCTCATACGAGATCTCGATCTGAACTTGATGAGATGATCAGTCTGCACCCGACTGCAATTCAGATCTCACATCCCTTTCAGCTTCCTAAGGATGTTCCGGTCCAGGTTGTCAGAGTAATAGAGCCCGGTATGGCCGTCCCGACTTTCGAAGAGGCTGATGCGGTGATTGTTGATGCAAGTCAGGGAAAGGGGAGAGTATATAACCCATCGTTTGCCCTCTCTGTTATCAATCAGACCCAACTTCCGGTTATCCTTGCCGGAGGACTGACATCAGCGAATGTCGCCGATGCAATCCGGATTGTTAAGCCCTATGCGGTGGATGTTGCGTCAGGAATTGAAATCTCACCTGGAATAAAAGACCCTGCAAAGATCAGGGCATTTGTGCATAATGCACGAGGGATCCATCTATGAAATTACCATCCCGTTTTGGAGAGTATGGGGGATGTTATGTCCCCGAAACCCTCATGGCTGCTCTTGAAGAACTGGAACAGGCATATCTTGAAATATTGCCCTCTGATGAATTCCAATCAGAGTTATCACGATACTTAACTGAATTTGCAGGCAGGGAGACCCCTCTGACGTTCTGTAGAAATATGTCTACAGAACTTGGTTGCCGGATTTATCTGAAACGTGAGGATCTCCTCCATTCCGGTGCCCATAAATTGAACAATGCTCTTGGCCAGGCACTCCTTGCGAAGTTTATGGGAAAAAAGCGACTCATTGCTGAGACTGGTGCCGGACAACACGGAGTCGCAACGGCGATAGCCGGAGCAGCACTCGGCCTATCGGTTGAGGTATATATGGGTGAGGTGGACGTTGCCCGGCAGGCTCTCAATGTTGCCAGGATGAAAATGCTTGGTGCAACAGTAATTCCGGTCAGTTCAGGAACTAAAACACTCAAGGATGCGATCAACGAGGCACTTCGGGACTGGGTGGCAACCGTCGGTGATACCCATTACCTGATCGGGACCGTGGTCGGCCCCCATCCCTTCCCACTCCTGGTCAGGGATCTCCAGTCGATCATAGGGATCGAAGCCCGCCAGCAGATATTACAAGCAGAAGGCAGGTTACCCGATGCAATTATCGCCTGTATCGGGGGAGGTTCCAATGCCATCGGGATCTTTCACCCGTTTGCTTTAGATGATGTCAGGTTATACGGGGTTGAGGCCGGAGGGGAAGGCCTTGACGGGAAGCATGGAGCGACTCTCTGCGGTGGTTCACCGGGAGTTCTCCATGGGAACTTCTCCTACATCCTCCAGGATACCTATGGGCAGATAGTCGAGTCGCACTCGATTAGTGCCGGGCTTGATTATCCAGGCGTCGGACCTGAACATGCGATGCACAAGGATTCGGGTCGCGTGACTTATGTCTCAATCACAGATGAAGAGGCTGTTGATGCTTTCTTCTATCTCTCACGGACCGAGGGGATCATCCCGGCACTGGAATCTGCCCACGCGGTTGCATATGCCCGAACCCTTGGGCAGACCATGAAACCGGACGACATTATTATGATCAACCTCTCTGGACGAGGCGATAAGGATGTTGCACAGGTGATGGAGCATGCCGGAGGAAGATTATGAATCACCGGATTGCAGAAGTCTTTCGTAACCAGTCTTTGGATCATCCGCTCCTAGTGGCCTTTGCCGTTGCCGGAGATCCTGATTACCAGACAAGTCTGCGGATCATGCGGGAGATGGAGGCAGCTGGTGTCGGAATTATCGAACTCGGACTCCCGTTTTCAGACCCGGTTGCAGATGGGCCGGTGATTCAGCGGGCAGATATCAGGGCTATGGAAGCCGGGATGAATACGGACCGGCTCTTTGATCTGGTCAGAGAGTTCAGAACCACCAGTACCACTCCAGTTGCTCTCCTTACGTATACCAATCTGGTCATGCGGAGGGGAATCTCCCGGTTCTATCGTGATGCTGCAGAATCCGGGATTGATGCCGTTGTGATAGCGGATCTGCCGTATGAGGAGTCAACACCATTCAGGGTGGCTGCTGCAGAGAAAGGGATCGATCAGATACTGATGATCAGCCCGACTACATCTCCAAAACGACTCTCTTTGATCCTAAAAGAGGCGTCAGGATTCATTTATCTTGTTGCTGTCATGGGGGTCACCGGGACCCGAAGCGGAGTGGATCCTGATGCTGTACGCCTTCTTCAGGAGGCAATGAAACAGACCCGGGTACCGGTTGCTCCAGGTTTTGGGATATCCTCATCTGCCCAGATCAGGGAGTGGGCTGATGCCGGAGCTCGGGCGGTGATTGTCGGATCGGCGCTAGTCAGAAAGATAGAAGAGAACCCGGGAGATCCTGATAAAATTGTGTCAGAGATCGGAAGTCTTGTGAGAAGTATGATACAGAAATCCTAATCCGACTTCACTTTGGGGCACTCGGGGCCCTCATGCACACTGTAAAACATGCCCCCATACCGGGGCCCCCACTCACCACCTGGATAGATCCTCCATACAGCCCGACTAATCTTCTGACAATTGACAGGCCGAGCCCTGATGAACTTCGATCGTGCCGGGATCCATCTACCATGTAAAACTCGTCAAACACATGCTCTGCCTGTTCAGGAGAAAGACCGATACCGTCGTCCTGAATAGAGATACAGATTGTTCCCGGTTTGATGGTATGACTGATGGTAATATGTCCGTCTGGTCGTGTATATTTACAGGCATTGCCTATCAGATTATCAAAAACCGCTTCCGCGTCTGCGATAGAGAACATCCCCCTGAGATCCTCCGGGACGTCCATGGTCAGAACCAGGTGTTTACGATCGATAAATAACCAGTTCTTCTGGGCAGATTCGGCGATTATGTGTCTGATAGGGACTGGTTCTGATTCGATGACTACATCCTCGCGAGTAAGCCGGGCAATCGTCAGAATCTTTTCAGTCTGTGTCTGAATTGAATGAACAGATCGTAATAGGACCGTAAGAGACTCTTTGATCCCGGGATCCTGTTCCTCATCTATCAGGGATGGAAGCAGGGCTTTTAAGGGGGTCAAAGGAGTTTTCAGATCATGACCGATCTGAGTGATGAAATCATCCTTCTGTTTCATGAGTCTGAGCACCTGCTCTGTCCGCTCCCTGACCCGTTTATCCAGCTCCTGATTATTATCAAGGAGCTGGTTGGTGAGATGATCCAGCTCTTTATTTTTATCTTTCATATCCTGAGCATATCTTTTCAGTTGCTCTTCCACTTTTCTTCGCCTGGTGATGTCACGGACAACCACCAGCACTGCCTGGTTCCCCTGGTAAAGAATCGGTGCTGAAGAGACCTCAACCTCAACCACAGATCCATCAAGTCTGATAAATTTTTCTTCAACCATCGGACCGGGTTCCCCTTCATTCATCAGGGTGAGAATCCGCGTTCTCACTGATGCTTTATCATCCTGATGAATGAGGTCTAATACCTGGCGGCCGATGAGATCCTGAGCTCGTTCTGCTCCAAGAAGCCTGACACCTGCCTGGTTAAAAAAGCATATCTGGGTGCCATCATGGACAAAGATAGTGTCAGGAGATAGCTCGACAAGGCGCCGGTACCGTTCTTCACTCTCACGAAGTGCCTCCTCTGCGAGCCGTCTCTCTTCCACCTCGGTTCGTAAGGTTTTATTCACAGAGAGGAGTTCTGATGTGCGATCTGCTACACGGATCTCCAGTTCTTCACGTGACTTAAGGATTTCATCCTCTGCTTTTTTTCGGTCCGTAATATCACGGATACTCTCAATGGCACCGATTATCTCTCCTGATGCGTTTCTGAGTGGTGAAGCAGCCCCCCAGAGGTAGGTTGTCCCCCCACCCATATTTGGCATATATGCCTCTCCGATGACCGTCTCGCCAATCCGGTTTACTAAGGCATAAGACTGCTCAGTATTCGTGTACTCTTTGAGAGCCATATCGATAAGAATCGGTCTTTTCACCCCATAAAACGGGATCGAATACTCAAAATCTCCCTTTCCTATCATTTCATGAGCAGGAATTCCGGTGAGTAACTCCATCGCCCGGTTCCAGTCAGTAACGATTCCCTGCCTGTCAATAACACATGTCGCATCAGGGAGGAATGAAATCACATCTGCAAGTCTTCGTTTAGATTCACGGAGTTCCTCCTCAGCCCGACGTTTTTCAGTGACATCACGGATGGTTCCGATACTTGCCGGATGGCCCTCAAAGAGGATCAGACCCACATCCATATGGATGAGTATTCTGGTTTTTCCATCTTTATGGAGCATATGAAATTCAAACTGTTCCGGCACCTGTTCTCCGGCATGTCGGCGGCGGTACCGATCGATCACTTCATCCCGATCTTCAGGGGCAATAATATCAGCAATCCGCCGTTCTGTCAGTTCTGGTACTGTATATCCGATAATTCTGGCATAAGCGGGATTGATAAGTCTCATCCGCCCATTCTGGACGATGAAGACCCCGTCCTGGATATGATCAATAAGAGTCCGGTATTTCTCTTCAGACCTGATGATCGCTTCTTCGGCCTTCTTCCGGTCGGTGATGTCAATAACAATTCCCCGAAGCCCGACATATCCTCCATCTCTGATCACCGGTGCTGAGTGGACTATAGCCGGGAACCGGGTTCCATCATAGCGCAGAGCATAATATTCATGGGGTTCAGAAAGTCCTGCTTTTTGTAGTCTGGTGAGGGAGTCAACTGCCCGCTGGCGATCTTCAGGAGCAATCATGTCAAGAACACGGGTTTTCGGGAGAGGTATATCAGTCTTAAAGCCGAATGTCTCATAGGCCTGCCTGTTGGCATAGGTGATATATCCCAATGTATCACACTCAAAGACAGCCTGAGGCAGGAGATCCGCAAGTTCACGGAATTTGAGTTCACTCTCACGCAGACGCTTCTCATTCTCGAGAATCTCAATCATTTGTGCCCGAAGCTCCTGTTCAACAGCCGACATCTCTTCATTGGCAACTTCGAGATCTAAATAGCTTCGGGCAAGTTCTTCTTCTGCTCTGATCCGATCAGTAATATCGCGAATCACTGCCTGGAGACAGGGTTCACCATCAAGAAGTACAAATGTCAGGCTCACCTCGGTATCAAAAACAGATCCATCAGTCCTGCGGTGACGCCAGGGGAAAAAAGCAGGACTCCCTGCAAGGACCTGGTTCATGTAGGCCTGTGCTTTATCACCCGATTTACTCCCGTCAGTCTGGTACTCAGGTGACAACTTTTCAGGTGTTTGTCCAAGAAGATCCTGAGGGGGGATACTGAACAGAACACCAGCCTGGTGATTACAATCGATAATATGCCCCTTTTTCAGGATGATTATTCCGTCCCTGGCTGACTCAAAGAGGAGTCTGAACTTCTCTTCATTCTCCCGAAGTGCCAGTTCAGCCTGTTTTTTTCCAACCGCCTGTCTTATTTTATGGACCAATTCAGCAAACAGGGCTCGCGAATCTCCACCTTTTTGAAGATAAAATGCAGCCCCGTTGTTGATCGCTTCCATGACAACCTCCTCTCTCCCTTTTCCGGTGAAGAGGATGAATGGAGGGGGATTAGGGAACAATCTGGACTGTTTGAGGAGTTCTATCCCGTCCATGCCAGGCATATGATAATCAGATATGATGATATCAATAGGATTGTCTGTTTGAAGATAGGATAGGGCTTCTATGCCTGAATTGAGAGCTGTTACCGGAAAATTTCCCATTCTTTGTAAAAAAGTCCGGAAAAAAACAGCCATGTCTGGATCGTCATCTACATAGAGAATATGGATTGGAACCTCACCAGAATCTGCATTATATGGGTGCGATCTCCTGGTCTGGGCAATCTGATTAGTATCAGAGTTGTCAGGATGGTTCGTCCCGGGAATATTCATAACCCCCCTTAAATAATTACCTCATTCAGCTTGAGACATTATTAAGTCTCTCCATTTACCTTCAGGTGAGGTGTGCTGAAGGTGATAGTGACAGGGTACCGTATGAGTGAATGTCCAGAAAAATTGCAGAATAGGGGTATTCTCAAAATCAGACTGCCAGATCTTTTCCAAGAACAAACGCACGTTCCATTGCACTGGGGATTTTTTCTGCATCCTTTGGGGCATCAAGACCGGGGACAATGAGGGGGCTGCTCATGGAGACTCCAAGAAAAGACATGGCGAATGAGAATGTTTCGTTGATTCTGATGAATGTATCAGCATTCTCATCTCCCTGTGCAAGGATGACAGCAGCCTTTTTCCCTGGTGCTATCAGGGGCATATACTCACTATCAATCAGGGCGTAGAGCCTGTCGATGAATATCTTCATCTGCCCGGACATCTGGGCAAAGTAAACTGGAGTCCCGAAGATGATGGCATCTGCTTCCCGGATCTTTTTATACAGATCCTGCATATCATCATTGATACGACATGTTTCATGAGTTTTACAGTATTTGCATCCCTGACACCCGCTAATAGTCAGGCTTGGGAGAGAAATAAGTTCGGTTTCTGCTCCTGACGCTTTGGCTCCCTCAAGGGCCCTGGCTACCAGTGTTGCAGTATTTCCCCCTGTACGGGGACTTCCAACAAATCCAATGACCTTCATACGTATACATCGTTGTAAGACATGATACCTGTTATGGATTCAGTGTCTGAACTCGGATCCATAGACTAAGGCCCTTTGGAATTGGTTGATCCCTCTGGTCATTTCAGTATTACAACTCGCCTGTTTTGAGGGGTTCGTGATATTGGAGGATTGGGTAACTGTTCACTTTTTTACTAATGCGGTTGAAGAATACATACTGATCCTTGACCATATCATCAGCCAAGTATTTGGATTGATATTATCAAATCATAGTATTAATGTAATTTATGTAAAGTACGCTTTCATATTTAATGTTCTGCCATGTGGTGTTGGACGTCTTGATGATGGTTATGGCACGGTAAACAGGGCTGATCAGATCTTTTATTACTCTGCCAGTCTGACCATCAGATATGCAAAATCAGGCACTCTTCTTCGTTCTCTTCAATATTCTATGCTTTTGTATCATACTCCCATCAGTATCTGCTGAATCAGCCGCGTCATTGACTGCCCAGGGAGTAGCCTTGTATGATCAGCAGCAGTATCCTGAATCGATTGCTGCCTTTGACCGTGCACTTGCCATTAAGCCTCAGGATTTGGAGGCCCTGAATGGAAAAGGTAAAGCACTCAAGGGTCTTGAACGATATAATGAATCAATCGCAATATATGACGAAATAATCAGAATCAATCCTGAATATAAAAAAGCATGGAACAACAAGGGAAATACTCTGACCTACATGGGGCAATACGATGAAGCGGTTGATATGTTCGATAAAGCCCTTGATCTGGATCCTGAGTACGCCAAAGCCTGGAGCAATAAGGGATGGTGCCTTATCGAAGCGAAACGATATGAAGAAGCCCTCCTGGTGCTTGATAATGCAACGCGGCTGGATCCCGAATATGCCCGGGGATGGAGTAACAAGGGAGATGCTCTGGCGGCCCTCGCAAGAAACGATGAGGCAGTTGCTGCATATGATCAGGCCCTCTCACAGGACCCCTGGCTTGTCGAGGCCATAGATGGAAGAGCACGGGCAACCACACAATCTGAAGCGGCGACGGCCCCCCTTCCAACTCCTCAATCCTCCCTTCCACCGCTTATTTCCTGCATCGCAATACTGGGAGTAGTTCTGCTTCTGAACATGTCCAAGAGATGAAAAAGCAGAAGGAGGGGGGTCACCGGACCATACCGGCATAGAGAAAGAATGATAAGAACCGCCACCAACGGTATCATATGGAATCTCGTTTCATCGCTGGTATCATCACCCTTGTGATGATCCTCAGTGTCAGTTCTGTCTGGGCTGAAGATAATGGTTTACTCTTAAATAACACCAGTATGAATGCCAGCATTACCATCACACCAGAACAGAACCTGACCCCAACTCAGGGTGAACTGTTGATGAATCTTGCTCAGGAAGCCAGAAGCTATGCGCTTGAAAACGGGAGGGTGGCAGCATTGTCAGCATTCTCAGATAAAGCGACCTTTGTCAGGGGTGATATGTATATTACCGCTTATGATCCAAAAGGAACGCTGTTAGCTGATCCGTTCAACCAGGCATCTATCGGATCTTCATGCATTGGAGATGATCATGACACCGGGATAGTCAGGCAGCTTCGGGATCTTGCACAATCTGGTGGTGGAATCATGACCCCTGAAATGTCGGGAGTTGCTGGTAAGACCTATTATGTGCATGACATCGACGGTAGCTGGTGGATGGCAGCAGTACTGGGAAAAGCGTAAACCTAAAAAGGTTTTGAAATGTATAGGCTAAATCTCTTTTTTATTATATAGGTCACTACTGGGTGAATGGCACATAAATCCGCGTCATCAGCTCTGGTTCTGACACCATGCTAGGGTCATTGAGATACTCTTCTCTGAACGGACCTGCAATGGTCTTCCCATTCTCAAGAATCCAGGAGAAGAGGCGTGCATAGGATCTCTCACAAGCAGAATATGCTCCGGTGTGCAGAATCATCGCCATAGTACCTCCTTCGAGGGTGTATGATCTGATAGTATGAGAAGCCGGAACATGAGCTTGGACTGGAAATACTACCTCAATATCAGCATTCCCTTCTGCCATAGCGCGGGTGACCTCGCTAACATTCTTCTCATGGGTCAGGTATATCGGTGGGCCGGTGAACACCGCTGAATGTTCATCAGCATATAAATATACCTTCATCAGCATACCTCCGATATCCTCATACCGTCCTTTCTGCCTCATACCAACAACCAGCATGTCGGGGACTTCTACAACTGATATCTCCTGATCAGGTACCATGAAGATGAATCTCTGCCAGAGAATATGAGGATGTCGATCCCTTGAATATTATCTTTGGTGTGGGTCTCAGGGGGCGGTATGATCGGATGGCGAAATCTTGAAATGGCCTTCTGGAATTATTAGTTCAAATCGGGCCCCTTTCCCATAGATTCCAACCTCCTTTATCGATATCCCGGTTATGGCAAGGATCTCCCTCGCAAGAAATAAACCAAGACCCGTGTTCCTGCCAAAACCCTTCGTGAAGATCCGCTCTTTCATCCCATCCTCAATGCCAATTCCATCATCAGCAATTACCCATATCACTCCTACTTCTGAATGATGGAACCAGCTCTTAATAGTGCTAATTTTTCCCCCATATCGCAAAGCATTATCTATAAGATTATATACTACTTTTTCCAGGAGCGGATCGGCATAGACATACAGGGTATCCAAATCAGAATCAACCTGGATCTCTTTTACTTCAAGCATATCAAGAACAGATCTAAAAAGGCCTGCAGCAACATGCCAGACCGGATTTTTTACTCCAAGGTTCTGATAATCCCGGGTAAACTCAATCTGATGCCTGATTGCATGCGTCGAGAGAGTACACTTGGTAAGGTACCCGTTTATCTCCTCAAATGTTGTTGATAGTGACGCCAGTTCAAGGTAGCCGAGTAGTCCGGTGAGCGAATTCAGAATATCATGCCTGGTTATTGTGGAGAGCAGATTCAGTTTTGATATTGCAAGGGCTGACTCATTCTGAGCATCTCTCAGTTCAGTGATATCCCTGCCTATGACGACAAGCCCCTTTCTGCTCCCATCATCATGGTATGTCGGAACCTTGATGATGTCAAAGATGAGATCTCTCTCTTCTGGCCTTGGAATCACTTCAATCCCTCTCATGGCTTTTCCTGCCTGCCACGTCTTTTCATCAGAGTCCTTACAGGCTAAAAAGGCCTCCTGATAGAATGGACTGAAGTCAGCGAGATCACTGTCAGTCTTACCCTGATAGTCAACTCCAGTCAGCTTAAAGAGTTCAATATCAAAGGGGTTGGCCACAAGCCAGCGTCCCTGGCCGTCTTTGAAGCATACGATATCAGGCATGGCATTGATGAGGGTCCTGAGTCGATCCTCACTCTCCCGTAGCGCTTTATCTACTGATTTCCTGTCGGTAGTATCAATAGCCTGAGAGAAGAGGAGCATTTCATCCCCGACAATCAGTACTTCACCTGAAAAGAGCAGAGTTCGAATCTCACCGGTTCTGGTTCTGATGTCAGCCTCAAAATCCTTAAGCCGGACCCCTTTCATTATATCCATAAGCATTGCGTCACGTTGGGTCTGACTTACGAAGAGATGAAGTTCTGCCGGACTCCTTCCGATAACCATGTCACGGGGATATCCGGTATGTTCTTCAAAAGATCGATTCACATCGATGAAGAGACCGGATCGGAGGGAACTTATCGCCATTAGCGAGGGATTATGATAAAAAACCTTTGAAAAACTCTCCTCCTGCTGCTTCAGTTCAGTAATGTCAACGATAACTCCCCGCAGACCGGTTATCTCTCCCTCCTGGTAAATAGGGCTCGTATAAATGACTCCGGGAAATTGGGTTCCATCCCTGCGTACAAAGAGATACTCACTCCCTATATGCGAAATCTTCCCTGACAATCGGTTTTTTAGAGTTGTAGCTGCTTTCTCCCGGTGCTCCGGAGTTATCATAATGAGGTATGAGAGACCCTGGATCAGATCCTGGAGAGTGTACTGGAAGGTGGTTAATGCATTCTGATTCACAAAAGTTAGCATTCCCCGGGAATCAGCCTCAAAGACCGGGAGGGGAAGGAGATCTGCAAGTTCCCTGTACCGACGGGTGCTTTCTACAATTTCCCCTTCCATTCGAACCTGTTCTGAGATATCCTGGATAATTGCGATTATGTACTCGATCGTTCCATCCTCGCTCCTGACCGGCATAGCAGAAATTTCAGTGGAAATGAGAGACCCGTCTTTTCTGATACAGCGCTTTCGTAGTGTGTATGATGCTCGAATGCCGGTAACAATCTCCTCATAGAGCATCATCTCTCTCTCAAAATCCTCAGGCACGGTCAGATCCTTCCAGGTAAGGGAGTTCAGTTCATCACGTGAATACCCAAGGAGATCACAGGTCCGATCATTCACTTCAATCCATTCTCCATCAGGAGTGATCATGGTGATTCCGATTAATGGCAGGTTAAAAAAATTGGCAAATCTGTTTCGGCTTTCTCGCAACTCCTGTTCTGCATTGCGCTGCCTCACAGCCTGTTTAATCTTATGGGCCAGTTCTGCAAACTGAGATCTGGGATCCCCGCCTTTCTGGAGATAAAAGGTAGCCCCGTTATTGATCGCCTCAATGACAACTTCTTCACGTCCCCGACCAGTGAAGAGGATGAAGGGGATGTTATTGCAGCGGGGATGAAGATATTTTAATAGTTCAATCCCGTTCATATCAGGCATGTGGTAATCAGAGACGATAATATCTGGCTGATACGTTTTCAGCAGCTTTATGGCCTCAGAACCTGAGAGGGCGGTTGTGATCTTCATCCCCCCACCGCGTTCAAGGAAGATCCGGGCGATATCAAGCAGGGAGGGTTCGTCATCAACATACAATACTGATATCGGCGTGAGACGATCGCCCTGATCAATGATACCTGGATCTCCCATAAATACACAACCTGGTTCCTGCTATGATAAGCGGTTGTCTTCTCGGGCAAAATAGTTAATCAGAAGTCACCTGACAGATGTCTGTCTGCTGAGATGATATCGCGACTCTTTTTCTGATAGTCTTGATATATCTATCAGGCACAAAAGCCAACATAAGAGTTAACTATGATCCTAATCAGAACCCGAACCATCGGCGAGGCTCACGAGGAGGTGGTCAGAACAATAGCTGATCGCTGTAGTGGAGAGACCAGGGTGACTGAGGATGATGAAATCACCTATGATCCTGAAGAACCGATATGTATCCATATTGAAGCACCGTTCAGCAGCCCGATGAAGTCAAGTGCATCTCTGTTCGGGGATCGATTCTCTGACCTGTACCAGGCCTCACTATATACCATAACCCGACGATTGAACGATGGTACCGATGCGACGTATACCTATGGCAACCGGCTCAGAGACTATCCTGTTGCTGTTTTCGGGTCCCCTGGAGACCGGTCCTGGAGCAGAAGATTACTGGATCGCCTGATGCAGCCACTCGGATATATTCCTGCAGGATCAGGGGGTGGAGTGACCTATCAGGGAGATGGAAATGAGGGGGGTATTGACCAGATTCAGACCAGTATTATTACCCGGCTGATAGAGAACCCTACCAGCCGGCGGGCTATTGCAATAACCTGGGTGCCGGACATTGATATCAAGCGGGAAGAACCACCCTGCCTGCAGATAGTCCAGTGCCTTATTGATCGCTCAATGCGGCTCAATCTGGTTTGCCTGTTCCGAAGCAATGATATGCTCTCGGCCTGGGGCCAGAATGCCTATGGTCTTGCACATATGCAGGATCATATCCTTGCAGCCATCAATGCCGGGAGGGAGAAGAAGGGACAAGACCCGCTGACCCTGGGGTGGCTTGAAACGATCAGCATATCAGCCCATATGTACATGAAACGGGATCAACTTGAACTGATGAAGTTCTTCCGCAAAGAACAGGCCCAGGCTTCACTTAGATCATTTCAGAAGACCTGAAATGTCCTGCACCAGTATAAAAACGATTTATTTTCAGCCCAAATGATGATAACAGAAGAGACGAGAGTATCACATAGATGGATCAACTGGGCACGCTCCTGTCTGACTGTACTGGTGGTCATCGCCTATCACCTGATGAAGCGATCTCTCTCTTCAGGGTGACCGGGCGTGACCTGTTTCGTGTCGCCGCTGCTGCCGATGAGCAGCGGGAGGTAAGAGCAGGGGATCCGATAACTTTTGTGCGCAACCAGAATATAAACTGCACCAATATCTGTGTAAACCGATGCGGATTCTGCGGCTTTTCGCGCGGGCCGGATGATGTTGATGCATATCTTCTCTCTCCGGATGATCTCCGTCAACAGGCGAGGCTCGCAGTTCAGAGGGGAGTAACTGAGATATGCACGGTTAGTGGTCTGCACCCCGGGTATACTCTTGACTCATACCTTGAGATATTCAGGACCATCCGATCAGCAGCTCCAAAGGTTCACATCCATGCCAGCAATCCGATGGAGGTTGCCTATGCTGCACAAAAGAGCGGATGTTCAACCGGAGAGGTCCTTGATGCTTTTAAAGGGGCAGGGGTTGGCACGTTCTGTGGTACAGCAGCCGAGATACTCTCTGATCCGGTCAGGGAGGTTATCTGTCCTGGAAAGATATCCACGGCAGAGTGGGTCTCCATAATCCGGGAAGCACATATGGCCGGGATACCAAGTACAGCCACCATCATGTACGGACACTGTGAAACTGATGCAGATCGAGCTACGCACTTGCAGATAATCAGGGATATTCAAGATGAAACCAGAGGATTTATAGAATTTGTTCCGTTATCCTTTGTTCATCAGAAGACCCGGCTATATATGGATGGTGCTGCATCACCGGGAGCAACCGGGAGGGAGGATATTTTGATGACCGCAGTTTCACGCCTCTTTTTAGATAACTTTACCCATATTCAGACATCCTGGGTGAAGGTAGGAGTAAAGATGGCACAACTCTGCCTGGTATCAGGTGCAAACGATCTCGGTGGAACGCTATATGAAGAGAGTATCTCACGAGAAGCCGGCGGAACGAGTGGCTCATATCTGAATCCAGAAGAGATGACACATGTTGCCCGGGATCTAAAGCGACCACTTAAAGAACGCAGGACTGATTACTCACAGATATGACTGGTACTGCTAACCCGGGCCGGGGGCTGACTCTTCCGGACTGTAATGCCAGAATCAGAGAGATTGAAAAGGAGAGTGGTGCTCTCTCCCATGCTATCAGGGCTCTGCTGGTTACTGATGGATCGGTCACAAGTCTTCTCGAGTGCTTCTCTGGTGCACCAATCTCCATCAATACGCTTATCCAGGAGATTATTCCTGCGGATGGTGAACGAGCCGCTGATCTCATCCTAAAACCCGGGGATCTGATCAACCACCGTATCGTAGAACTTGCAGATCAGGAGACTGGGATACCGCTTGTCTATGCTGTCTCATCTTGTCCGGTTGAGCGACTACCGGTACATGCGAGAACCAGTCTGATGCAGGCTAACATTCCGATAGGGCATATTCTTAGGGATCATAATATCGAATCAAGAAGAGAAATTACCAGTATAAGGGTCGCAGATAAGACCGGAGATATCGGCACACGGCTTGGGGTTTTCCCGGATGAGAGAATGCTCTCCAGATCCTATCGGATCGTTCATCAGAATCTTCCCTTGTTCAGAATCGAGGAATTTATGCCAGATGGTATCTTTGGAGTATCAGAGCAAGTGACTATCAGGACTCCTTCACGGCTCCATCTTGGACTTATTGATATGAACGGATCATCAGGGAGGGTTGATGGTGGCATCGGTATAACTCTCGACCGTCCAGGGTATGTTTTCGAGGCTGAACCAGCCGAAACCACAACGGTACTGACAGATGATTCCAGACTAAAGTCTCGGATTCTAAAGATTCTGAAACAGATAGCAGATCAGACCGGGTATAAGCAGCATCTGGCGATCAGGATGAGAGAGTCAATTCCTGCCCACTGTGGTCTGGGTAGCGGAACCCAGCTTGCCCTGGGGCTGACAACCGCGATCCTGACCCTTGCAGGTGAAGACATTAAAAATACCGATCTTCCCCGGATGACTGGCAGAGGGGGAACATCAGGGATAGGGGTGAGGTCTTTCTCAGAGGGGGGCGTTATCCTCGATGCAGGCCACCGTTTCGGACCTGGAAAGGAAAAAGAGACTTTTCTACCCTCCTCTGCCTCCCCCGGTGTCAGGACAGCACCTCTTATCGGAAGATATGAATTTCCCTCTGACTGGAGAATTATCCTCTGTCTGCCTGATTTAATCCCTGGTGCACACGGAACGGGTGAAGTCAATATCTTTCAGCAGCATTGCCCTGTTCCGATCGGTGAGGTCCAGCAGATTTCACACCTTATCCTGATGCAGATGCTGCCTTCCCTTCTAGAAGAGGATATCGAAACATTCGGGAAATCACTGATAGCACTGCAGGGTCTTGGATTTAAGAAACGAGAACTGGATCTCCAGCCCCCGATGCTCCATGAGATCCTTGAGTATATGAGTACCTGTGGCAGCAGTGCCGGGGCAGGGATGAGTTCTTTTGGTCCAGCGTTGTTTGCAGTAACAGATGTCGGAGAATCGGCGCTTGCAGATGAGATCCGATCATTTCTTGATGACCGATGCGGTGGTGAGATACAGGTTGTCAGGGGGAGAAACACGGGAGCGGTGATCAGGACCCGGACCTGATATCAGCCAAGTCTTCATTCACCTGATGATCTGTTCCATCAGTCGAATCGCACAAAAATCTCCGCACATGGTGCATATCCCCTCATCAGTCCTGATCAATCGTGCTCCGTTTCCATCAATCGCATGGCTGAACTGTCCTTCAAAGTCCATAGCTCTGCGGCACCTGGCAAGATCGCGGTCACGTTCTCCTGGGCCGAATTTCATAGTATCTCCGATGTGGGCTGCAATCTTAAACGCGATCAATCCTTCTTTAACCTGATTCGGACTTGGTAAGCCAAGATGCTCTGAAGGCGTAATATAACAGAGGTAGTCAGCACCGGCTCCGGATGCGATACTGGCACCAACACAGCCAGCGATATGGTCATGACCTACTGCGGTATCCACAGGGAGAGGGCCGGCTACGAAGAGGGGAAATTCAGAGAGGTTCTTATAATATTGTATATTTTCTGTGATTCTATCAGCCCTCACATGGCCGCCTGACCACTCAATTATCGTCTGGACTCCTGCATCCCGTGCCTGCCTGGCGAGCCTGATATTATCTTTCAGCTCACGTTCCTGGGGAATGTCACGGGGATCATGGATACACCCGCCCCGCAGAGCGTTACCAAGAGAGAGAACTACATCATGCTCATGGAGAATCTCAAGAATATCTGAGAAATGAGTGAGATGAGGATTTTCGATTCCTGCGAGATGCATATGGGAGGCTACGATTGACCCTCCCTTGGATACAACCCCCATTATCCGTTCAGTCTTGCGGATCAATTGTATCTGTTCCTGACTGATGGTATGAAGAACAACTGAGCTTATCCCTTCACACACCTGATCCTCGATTGTTGTGATGATAAGCTCCTCATCCATCGCTTCAATCCCGCCTCTGGCTGCAGATTCGTAGATGGGTACCGTTGTCAGGGGAAGGGAAGTTGACTCACGGATCTGACTCCTGATCTCTCTGACCGGCCCTCCCATAGAGAGTTCACTCAGGGTGTCTGCTCCATACTGCTCTGCGATGCCAGCCTTCAGAATCTCATCAGAGGGAATTGCTTTTGCCCCTGATGTACCGATGTTCACATTTACCTTTGTCCGAAGTCCTGATCCGATTCCGACCACCCTGTCTTCCCGCACCATCACAATGACGCTTCCCCTGGCAACCTGGTTCATCAACTCCTGAGGACTCCGACCTTCCTGTGAAGCTAATTTATAAATTTCAGGGGTTATGATTCCGGACATTGCATACTCTATCTGAGTTTTCATGAATACTCCTGGATACACCCGTTTTTCTGCATCCGTATCTTCCTTTCTGATTGCTTGCGAGCATGGGAAAAACCTCCCCTCTGTTGATCATAACAAATTCCCTGAATAATAGCACAAATTATAAACCCTTTTTAAGGTTATAACATAACAGATCAGTATGCATCTCACCACATTCAGGGTCCAGAATTATAAGATCATCAGAGATACCGGATGGATTCCGGTAGAAGATCTGACGATATTTGTCGGGAAGAATGAATCTGGAAAATCAGCCATTTTTCGGGCACTCTCCAAGCTCAATCCTTCTGACGGAGAAGGGTATGATGGTCTGAAAGAGTTCCCCAGGCAGCGGTATGCATCAGAGATCACTCGGACTGACTGGCCGGTTGCATCGGGAAAATTTACCCTGACCCCGGAGGAGCGGGTTGAACTGACCAGCCTCTCTGATCTCTGCAGGGAAGTTGAATCTGTTGAAGTAACCCGACATTATACCGGTAAATATAGCATCACGTATGAGCCGGACATAGGTGTTGAACTGGTGACGACAGGAGATCTCCTGTATGCAATAGAGGTCGCCATTGAGCAGATCCGTAACCTTATCGCTCCAGAAGGACGGGGTGACTCACTTGGTCATATCAAGGAAGAACTTCTTTCATTCCTTGAAGGGCAGAAAGAGGTTACAATCCAGGCTGGCCAGGTCCAGAAAAGACTGATATCAGATCTCATCAATGCAATCAAGGCCAGGGGGAATGAGCAGTGGCAGCAGGATCTCCTCGCGCCGGTTACTGATCCATTATACCGACTTGTCAGGCAGATGGAGATTTATGAGAGTCTGATGGCATCAAACCGGTTCATCATCGATAGACTTCCCCGGTTTGTCTACTTTGATCAGTACAGTGTTATCGAGAGCGCTATCCATATTCCAACCTTTATTGCCACCTTAAAGAGCCATCCTGACAGCCCTGGTCTGCGGGCAACCCACTGTCTGTTCAGGCATGTGAACCTTGATCTGGATATTCTTGATAAACTGGGCATTCACAAAAATGCTACTGATGAGAATCCCTCCATCCGCAGACAGGTTGATGAACGTTCTATCCTCCTCTCAACTGCATCAAACCTGATGAGCAGGAAGTTTGAGGACTGGTGGGGTCAGCGAAAACTCAGGTTCAGGTATGATATTGATGGTGATTATTTCAGAGTCTGGGTATCAGATGATCTTGATTCATCAGAGATAGAACTGGAGCAGCGGAGTGCCGGTCTGCAGTATTTTTTCTCATTCTATCTGATATTCCTGGTTGAATCAGGTGATGCCTATCAGGACAGCATCCTGCTCCTTGATGAGCCCGGCCTGCTCCTCCATGGAACTGCCCAGCAGAATGCGGTCAGGTTCTTTGAACGATTATCTGAAGAGAACCAGATAATGTACTCAACCCATTCTCCATTCATGCTTGACCTTGACCACCTGGATCGGATCAGGACTGTTCATGAAAGTGATGACGGGACGACGACGGTGTCAGCAACTGAATGGCCCCGGGACCGTGAATCACTCTTTCCCCTGGAGGCAGCCCTTGCGTACCGGATTGCGTCAAGGACACTTATGGCCGGAAAGCAGCTCCTGGTCGAGGACATCGTGGATCTCTGGCTCCTCCAGGCTATGAATTATGCACTTGAAAAACAGGGACGATCCGGACTGGATCCTGGGATCACCATCACTCCTGCTGGAGGAATGGCGAATCTCATCCCTCTGGCGACGCTGATGCGTGCACGACATGGGCCTGCTGTTGCCCTGATATCAGGAGGGGGTATTCCGGTATCCGTGATTGCCCAGTTACCAGGTCATGAAACCGGAAGAGAGCAATCTCTGCTCTTGTACAGTCAGATAGTCCCCCGTGTAGGTGCAGGTATAGAGGATCTCTTCACCGCTGAGTTCTACACCCGGTGTGTAAAAGATGTTTACCCACATGTTGCACTGTCCCAGGTTCCAGCAATCAATCAAGCTGAACGGGGTGAAGAACACGGAGTAGTTCATCTGGTTGCTGACGCAATTGACCGTCGGCAGGGAGAGAAATTTGAGCGGTGGCGGGTTGCTGAGATCCTCTCAGATCGAATCTGTGAGGCACCGGGAGTAATTGAAGAAGAGACACTGATCCGGTTTGCCCGCCTCTTTGAGGAGATTAATAAAGCCGTCTCTGCAAGAGTAAAGGAGTAACGTTCCCTTTTTTTTGTATCTAGTCAGGTTTCAACAATCCGATGTTCCCAGGTCACCTCAGAGACACTCCCAAACATAGCCGCGATAGGACAGAGGAAACGCATCGTTTTTGTAAGGGTCTCAGATAGCCTTACGTCATCAATTGGAGCCTTGATAGTGATGATAAGATGAACCTGCTCAAAAACAGCAGGAAGAGTCTGTTTTCTGGTACCCTGGATATCAATCAGCAGCACTTCCGGGGTAATTCCGGTATCTGATAGATCAAGGAGAATCTTGATTCCCACACAACCCCCCAGGGATGCGATAAGATAATCAATGGGATTCGGAGTTAGTCCCTTCCCCCCAAGATGGAGATGAGCATCAATCGGAATCTTCAGCCCATCATTGTTCTCAGCGGTAAATTGCATCCCGCCCTCGTATAAAACTTTCATTGTGACGGGTTTGAATTCCATACGCGATTTGGCCCAGTGAATTATATCATCTCCCATATGAATCTGATATATGTCTGTCTTGATCAGGGGTAAATTTTGGGAACGAATAAGAATCTCATCCGAATCGTGAGTGATTGTGTGAAAACAATTGCGAAAAACACCGGTTATACCGGATAGAATCGTACTGTGAAAAAAAGTTTAGTATCTGCGGTTGAATCCGCCAGATCCGCCGGACCGGTTGCCACCGTATCCGCCACTGCCACCGCTGCTTCCGCCGAACTCACGGCGTGGCTGCATTGGGCGTGCCTCGTCGATCCGAAGGGTTCTGCCTTCGAAGTCGGACTCGTTCAGAGCATCCATTGCTGCCTGTGACTCTTCTGAGGTTCCCATCTCAACAAATGCGAACCCTTTCTGCTCGATAACCTTGACACTTTCTACGTCGCCGTATGTGCTGAAAAGTTCACGGAGTTGTGCTTCATTGACTGAGTACGTGAGGTTGCCCACATACAAACGTTTTCCTTCCATAATGATCTCGATATTTTTTACTCCGCAAGTGGCACTCGGCTAAGATAGCTGTGCCAAGGTTACTGAAAATAGCGATCGACAAATGCCCTGAAATTAAGGAGTTGCGCTCAAAAAAACTATCTCAAATATCCCTTACGTGTATACTATAGAATAGATTTCCAGAGTATATGAAGTACACACCTGATGACTCTGATAATTCACGAATTATCGAACAGATGTTGAAAATGAAGGAAGAATATTCCCATTTCAGAAAACCTGGGATGAAAAAACCAGGTACGAGCCGAAAAAATTTGCTGGTGGGCTTGATTGACGGTTCCCTGCCGCACTGGTGGAATGTGATGATATCCCTCAAATAAAATTTGTTGGCGGATGATTATCTCCGCAAAAGTGATAGAAACCTACGCAAAGAAAGAACATATGCGATAATTAGTCATCGAAAAATAGAATGGAAAAAATTATCTTGCCAGAGTACAAATGTCCCAACGATTTTTGATGAAAGGGAATTGTGTAGGGGGGATTCTAATGGTCATCTGCCTTCTGGCAGGATCTACCATCGCCGATACCGGGGAGAAGATTCCGATGGTTCAGGTTCCACAGGTGAATATTTCATCAGGGTCGATAGCAATCGGAGGGGCGAATGCAGTCGATCAGGATTTGGGGCAGTCTCTGCTGTCAATATCCCGAACACCGGCTACGGAGGCAATAAATTATATCAGTCCCGGTGATACGGTTTTTATTGGAGAAGAGTATCTGGATATACACACTGCTCTGCTCAGTGCTGATGCTATCGCCTGGTGGCGGGATGAGAATACAACTCCCCTGAATGCTACACCTGATGCTATTCTTACCATATCTGATCCCAGAGTTTTTTTTGTTGATCCAGCTTGGTTTGTAGGAAAAACAGGTAACTGGTACCAGTGGATTGCTGATCAGAAAGGGCCGCTCGTTATTGTAGTCGCAGAACCTGACCTGCATATCAAAGTCTGGGATGGTACAACTGATGAGGATGTCACTGATAAGGAGATACCATTCGGACATTATGGAAATTTTGTTATAGAATCCAATCTCGCACCGATCATGGAGCGAACAGGAGTTCAGGACGCTGACAGTCGTATTAAGATCTCGGTAACGAGTCCATCAGGTGAAGTGTATGAGTCACTGATCGGTGCAAATTATGCTGACAAGTATCTTAAGACCCTGAAGGTCACAGAGCCCTCATGGTTCTGGATCGGGATAGGAGCGGATCATACCCGACCTGCCCTCGATGACGGATGGAACACCTCATCAATTGATCCCTTCAATGGAACCCGGTTGTACCATCCGGGAGTATATACCATCCGTGCAGAGTGCAATGCAAACGGGATGAAAGACCGGTATAAGGCCCCTGACGGATCAGATTATGTAAATAAAACCGTCTCACTCACCCGGACGGTAACCCTTGGCGGTAATGAGATCACCATTCAGGCTGCAGGAGTCCAGCCTTTTTATCCGGGAGATACGGTACATCTATCCGGAGTGAACCAGATCTCAGATACCAGTTATCTCTTTATGACTGGCCAGGGCATTCCCCTTGCAGGAGGATCCCTTGCAGTTCCTACTCAGCCGGTCCTCTCTAATCAGCCTGCATCATTTACCACTGCTCAGGTATCAGATCTGAATACTTGGTCATATCTTTGGACGGTCCCCCGGGAGATTACCTGGAACGGAACGTATGTTCTGTATGCAGGGGCAGAACCGAAGAATCTTACCGATATTGGGCATACACCCAATGGTTCTGTACCAGTGTTCATCAATACAACAGGTGCAGGGGATCAGATCAATCTTCTGCCGGGCTGGAACTTTATATCAACGCCGTATATACTAAAGAATGGGCATGAAACCATGGGGATCTTTGCTGATGTGAACTCGTCCGGGCACTCAATTCTATCATATGACGGGTTGAACCAGTCATGGATCACTATGAAGGCCAATGATACCTTTGTTCCTCTTACCGGGATGTGGATATACTCAACTCAGGAATATGAGGTACCGCTGGAGATTAATACCAGCGTGATGGTTCCTTCTCGCTCACTGATCACCGGATGGAACTCACTTGGGATCACAAGTCCGGATCGGCCTGTAGATAAAGCACTCTCCTCAATTCAGTCGCTCTGGTCATATCTTGTCGGATATGATGCATCTCTTCAGAAGTACCACGATCCATTGATGAATGAGTTTCTTCCCGAAAATTCAACGATCCTGAAGACCAAAGAAGGATTCTGGATCTTTATGAAAGAGAACGGTACCTACTCCGGGTAATGCCTGGAAGATTTTTGATATCAGGTGAGGGGTATCCCCCACTCCTACCCGTTATTCAGGCTCAACCAATACCTGGAAGGTGTATGTAGATCCTGAAGAGGATGTTATGTCACCTGACTTCACCCTGTTATCTTGTCCAAAGATGAATTTAACAACACTTGGTCTTCTGGGAAGCCTCGACCTATGTCTATCTTACGAGAGATGTGTTATATTTAAGGTAATGAGAAAAAAATCTAAAATGTTAAGGTGGAGGGGTTTAACAACTTGATAAAAGTATCCCCTCAATTATGAGCATTACATCATCACAGGATCAAATGCTCCAAAAACAAGATCTGATGATTGGAAAACATAAGAATTCCTGAAGATATCCGGTCATTACGATCAGATTTGAAGGCTGAAATGAAGAGATGTTTAATAAAATTGAGTCTGAATTCAGAGCATAAAAGAATTCCATCACCTGGCAGGCATTTTTGCCTAGAGTCCAAAAATACCCTAATAATTATCTTACCCAGGCACTTTCAATCATACCTGAATCATTATCGTGCGAAATTTGAAACATGCAGAATAACTTAGGATTCGTGAAAATAGTTTGGAATCTGTTCTGATAATTCATCGGGTGATACAGTTAATGTGAAATGACTGTCCCCATGATTATCAGAGATCAGGTCCACGATTCTCCCTCATCTTCACAAGTTCTCTGATCACGGCATCACCAAATTCTTTTGTCTCTGCCTTTCCTCCCAGATCTACAGTCTTCATTCCGGACTCAAGGGTTTTCTGGATAGCGGTTTCCACCTGTTTTGCATTATCCCGTTCACCCACATACTTGAGCAGCAGTGAGATGCACCGGATTGCTGCAATCGGGTTTGCAATCCCTTTGCCTGCAATATCTGGTGCACTTCCGTGTACGGGTTCAAAGAGAGCATGTTTTGTACCGATATTCGCACTGGGGAGCATCCCAAGGCCCCCTTCAAGGAAGGCTGCAGCATCAGAGAGAATATCTCCGAAGATGTTTGTCGTCACGATCACATCGTACCGATCAGGATGCTGGAGCACATCAAGGGTCAGAGAATCGATATACTTGCGGTCGATTGAAATCCCTGCTTTCTCGGCCTCTTCAAGGCATATCTGGAGGAAATATGCGTCTGATTTGATAACATTAGCTTTGTTGCCGATCGTGAGATGACGACGACGACGGCGGGCACAGGAACTGGCAAATTTGGCTATTCGTCGGGTACCGGCCTCACTGACTACCCTAAGTGTACAAGCCCGATCCTTCTCCTGCCATTCGATTCCTGAGTACAGCCCTTCGGTGTTCTCCCTGACGATCAGTATGTCAAACCCAGGTCCGAAAACCGGCCGCAGATTTGCATAAAGATCCAGTTCTCTTCTTATCGTAAGAACTACACTGGTATAGTCAGGATCCGGGGGTGTTGTGATCGCCCCAAAGAGGATGAGATCCGCCTCCCGAAGAGCATTTCGCGTATTCTGAGAGAGGGGATCACCGGTTCTTTTCCAGCATTCATACCCCAGATACACATGGCTGTACTCCCATTCAGGATGGAAGATTCGGAGGACCTCAACTGCAGGTGTAATAACCTCAGGACCGATTCCATCACCTGGTGCAATAACAACCTTCATGAACACCTCACCTGATGAACCATGGCATATACCTCATCCGAGATCTGTTTTGGTGATGAGCCCCAGTGAACAACCACACCCTGCTGTCCATTGATTATTTGTGTTCCTGCCCGTTCATTTCTGCAACATCGTGCTATAAACGGACCTTCAATGACGCTATTGGCTGGACAGATATCAATAACTGGAAACTCTTCACCATAACATTCAGCAAGCACCTGGCGTGCGGTCAGGCAACCTGCCACCTGTTCACCACCCAAGAGTCTATCCGAGTCGATGGTTTTTGCAAAACCACCTGCCCGGCAGGGGTAGATATCTGCTCCAATCTCCCTGATATCCCTGATATGATATTCAAATCTGATCTCAAGTTCCCCGAATAACCCGGTGGCTTCAAGTGATTTGAGTGTCTCAGCAAGATGTGGCCGTGGCGGTATCACATCATATACATGAATAGTAAGCAGCCGGGAAGGGTCTGGATCACAGATAAAAATCATATGCTCATCGATCCCGGTAAAGAGTGTACACCGTTTTCCGGTCTCAAACGCACGCCGAATGAGCTCTCCTCTGTTATGGAGGATGACCGGTTCCGGGTACCGGTACACCTCACCAACTCCGGCAATAACTCTGACTGATCTGATCGGAAGCATCATTCCGCTTCCCTCATCCTTCTCAACTGCCAGGATCTCATACCCATCAGGGACTTCATGAATGAGATACTCTGACAGGAAATAGACTAGATCTCCGACTGGTTTGTTCCCTGCATACCCGACACATTTACAGTGGGGAGGGAATATCATCGTTGTAACCTCTCTTTCCAGTACTCAACCAGACCTCCGGCTACCAGGATCTGCTGCATCTTTGGGGAGAGTGGCCTGCTTGCGTACTCGCGTTCTCTAGCAACAACCTTCCCTGAAGTGCAGTCATATGATACCAAATCCCCATCTGCACAGATTAGGTCTTCACACTCAAGGACCGGCAGGCCGACATTTATACAATTTCTAAAGAAGATTCTGGCGAAAGAGGGAGCCACCACCGCAAGGACACCCGCCTCCCGAAGTGCCATCACTGCCTGTTCACGCGATGATCCACACCCGATATTTTTTCCGGCAACCAGAATAGAACCGGGTAGCCGACCGGCGATACTTTTGTCTAGATCCTCAAAGGCATGCTCTGCCCAGACCGAGCGATCCTTGGTTCTGAGATACCGGCCGGCAATCACCAGATCGGTATCTATATCCTCACCGATACAGACCGCAGGGCCGGTACCTGCCAGCAGGGTCACATGGCCTCCCGAGGATCTGTTATCTCACCAGCGATTGCACTCGCCGCGGCAGTTGATGGTGATGAGAGATAGTACGAGGCGCCTACCCCCATCCGGTTCCTGAAGTTTCGATTTGCTGTCGAGAGGCCGACTTCTCCCTCACCAAGGACTCCCATATGGGCACCCAGGCAGGGACCGCATCCTGGCGGGCAGATGACGCACCCCGCATTGATCAGATCTGCCAGAATGCCACTCTCTGTTGCACGCAGATAATCCTTGCGGGAGGCAGGAACAACCACGGTTCTGACGGCAACCTGTTTTCCCTTTAGTATAGAAGCGGCACGCTCAAGATCCTCATATCTTCCATTCGTACAGGTTCCGATGAAAACCTGGTCTAGGTGTGTTCCTTCAAGTTCTGATACCGGAAGGATGGTATCAACTCGGTGGGGAACTGCAAGCATCGGGGTGAGATCAGAGAGATCAATGCTTATTTCTGCGGTATATGACACATCGGAGGCCGGGATCTGATCGCTGACTGAATGACCAAACCTGGCAAGGTATTCCCTGGTGACCCGGTCTGCATACCAGAGTCCTGCCTTGGCACCTGCTTCAACCACCATGTTACTAAGCGTCAGCCTTCCCTCCATCGGGATGCTAATGACTGAGTCACCGATAAATTCGAGCGCCTCATATGTCGCTCCGTCCATTCCAAGAGCGGCAACATAAGAAAGGGCTGCATCCTTGTACTCAACACCAGGTGAGAGGGTATTTGTGAGATGGATTGCAACCGTTTCAGGTACCCGGAGCCATGTCTCTCCTGAAACCCATATTCCTGCCATATCACTGGCACCGACCCCGGTCGCAAATGCCCCGAGAGCCCCGAGTGTGCAGGAGTGTGAGTCAGCCCCGATGACCACCTCTCCAGGAAAAACCTGCCCTTCTGCCATGAGCTGGTGGCATATTCCACTCCCCACATCAGAGAAGTGCATCCCTGAAGTCAGGGAGAAATCCCGTAGTTCCCGATGAAGGTCGGCCGTCAACGAGGAATTTGCAGGACTGATATGATCATACATCACAAAGCAGGACTCAGGAGATGCGATCCCGGGAGATCCCATCTCATCATAGATCATTTTAGCCTGTATGCCGGTTCCATCATGACAGAAGGCCTTGTCTACCTGTCTATCGCTATAACTGCCTGCCGGTGCACCGAGTATCGTCTCTGATAGAGTTGCCATTGATAATCTCCTCTCCGGTAATATACCGGATAATGTCCCGCAGGATCTGCGGGGTGATGCTACATTTTCCCTCGCTCCGTTCCTTGATCTCCTCAAGTACCTGGATGACCTGCTCATCAGGGAGCTGGTATCCGAAGGTAGAGAGGATATGGATCAGGGCACGTTTTCCTGTGTGTTTTCCCAGTATGAAGTGTCGCTCAAGCCCAAGCAATTCAGGGGAAATAAACTCATACGTAGCTGGATCCTCAAGAATAGCCGCAATATGGATGCCACTCTCATGGGCAAACGCATTTGCTCCGACTACCGGTTTGGTGGCCGGCATCATGATCCCCGTGTACTGCTCAACCTTTGCCGAGAGTGGAGGGATCTGTGTCAGGTCATACCGGTCTATTCCTCCTTTCAAGGCCAGGGCAACCAGTACCTCCTCAAGCCTGGCGTTACCTGCCCGCTCTCCCAGTCCATTGACCGTTGTATGAAGTTGAAATGCACCGAGTTCTGCTGCGATGATAGTATTAGCCGTCGCACATCCTAGATCATTGTGAGCGTGCATGGCTATTGGAATCGGGGTTTTCGGAACCAGTTCCTTCATAATCTGCATCGTCTCAAGCGGAGTTAAGCATCCCGTCGTATCAGCATAGGTTACATAGCTGGCCTTGTGCTCTGCAGCCTGGCGATAAATATCGAGAACTACGGAGAGATCTGTCCGGGAGGCGTCTTCAGCTCCGAATCTGACGATTAACCCGTGATCGATGGCATAATCACACTGGACAAGGGCGTTGGCTACTACTTCTTCCCTGGGTTTTTTGTATTTGTGCTTAATGTGCCGGTCTGATGTCGCGACAAAGAGGCCGATCATATCCACTTCTGCATCAAGTGCTGCATCGATATCTTCTCGACAGGCCCGGGAGAGCCCACATATCTTAGCTTCAAGCCCCATACGGGCGATGGATCTGATGATTTCTTTCTCATGTACTGAGACGATCGGGAATCCAGCCTCGATCACCTCGATCCCGGTAGCATCCAGCCTCCGGGCGATATCCTGTTTCTCCTCCTGGGTGAAGGAAACCCCTGGGGTCTGTTCACCATCGCGGAGGGTTACATCACATATCTCAACATGCCACGGTTTCATGATTGATAACCTCAGGACAATGGCCATATACAAGCAGCGTTGTAGGCCGTGCAGGAATAGTCAGAAGTCGTTTCAATGTCTCCCTGTCATGGGCGTCACACCTGACTGGCTGGGCAAATGTAAGATATGGTGCAGGATCCGGGGTGGGTTGTCCGCCGGTCATGCCCATGCATCTGTTTACCATCACCACACAGAGAAGAGGGATTTTCTTCTCATATACCTCGATCAGCCCTTGCAATCCTGAATGAAGGATCCCATAATCTCCAATCAGGGCAACCTGGGTACTGGTTGCTGCTACGGCGATGGCGGATCCCATCCCGTAACTGGCAACCCCAAAAGAGAATGGATGATTCATGGCGATCAGGCTGCATCCGGTATCACAGATGGCAGAGAGGCCTCCATCCCGCATCAGCTCATAGAGTATTCTGAACTCACAGTTTCTACAGAGAGAAAGGGTAGATCCCCGTTCTGATCTCCTGACTGGAAGTGAAGAAGACAAAAAAGGTGGGTTGCGCAGCGGTGCCAGACCGGCATCAGATAATTTGGATGTGCTTTTCGAGGCGAGGACTGCCCTGCCATAGAGGGTCAGATCTGGATTGGCAAGTCTGCCTGGTTCGTGCCTCATCGCTAAATTTGAGGTCCTGTTGTATAGAGATGTCGATGTCTGTTTGGTGATATCTTCTGCTGTAATCCTGATAAGAGCAACCCGGGAGTACTCTTCAGATGCATCAAATGCAGATTTTACTGTATCACCGGTGATCTGATCAAATACCGGAATCTGTGCAACCGGGCCAAATGTCCGTGAGTCCTGAACGGTCAGTGTATTTTTTGCGAATGGATCATCACCACAGATGATCACCACCCCGGCCTGCAGCCCCTGAAAAGTTGCATGCACCAGGGGATCGACCAGCGCATTCATCCCGACATGCTTGACGATTACACAGGCACGACGACTGGCAAGTGAATCTCCAAGAGCCAACTCAAGGGCTACCTTCTCATTGATAACCAGATTTGCCCCGCACAGGTGTACTAATTCATTTACCGGATAACCGGGGACCGCGTATATCCTGTCTGCACAGGCCTGTATTGACGTGCTTACCATTTCAACGATTTTCACCCTTCCCTCCCCGGTATCATGTCGCATCCGGTGCAGGCTGGGCACATGGTCAGGGCAAGGGTCGTATCCAGTTTGTAGAAGGTGAGCCGCCCCTCCAGGAATCTGAATATTTTGATGATCCGATCCGGTTCTGGTCTTCCGAATTCGGGAAGAGTTAACGGGTTTAAGGGTCGCACCACTGGAATAATCCCGTCTCTGCAGAGCTCATCAAGGCAGGACTCCATCTCTTCATCCGTCTCCCCCAGGCCAAGGATTACATTTGAGAAGACATGTCCTCTCCCAAACACCCTGACTGATTCTTTGAGAATATCACGGATGGTGGTATTATTCAATCCTGGGCACATTTCCGCGAAGATAGCCGGGGTTGCTGCCTCTAAATTAAATTTTACCTCAACTGCTCCTGCATCATGGAGAAGACCCGGAGTTAGAGGGGTCGGATATATCGATACACCAATGGGAAGCCCGAATTTTATGAGCCGTCTGACGATCGAGACGGTGTATGCTTCTTCTTCTTCGATATTCTCCTGGACCCCTGAAGTGAGTGAGATAGCATCGATATCTCCCATTACCGACTCAACAAGAGCTTCTATCTCATCAGCACTCTTCCGTCTGCCCGGGAGATTTGGAACGTTACAGTAACGGCATCTGAAGATACAGGAACTGGTGAGGGTGATGAATGCCTGTCTTGGACAGTGAAGAGACGGCCTTTCAAGGGTTCCGGGGAAACTCTCACCATCCAGGGATAAAAGTACCTCTCCGTTCCCTTCATGCCTGATGGTTACCGGTCCTGTCTGAATGATTCCGAGTCTGACCCTGTGGCCATCAATGCTGAAGAAGACCGATCCACTCCCTCCGGCACCTGGTCCGGCTGTTGACTTCGCAATGAACGATTCTGCCGGATATCCGGTAAGAATTGCAGATCCGGCAGAAAGAAGTCTGGCTTTCAGATTGATCCACTCATTGTTATCCATACAATGTCAATGCCTCGTCAAATTGAGTGTAAAAGGGAATCGCAGCAACAGCACCGGTGATCCCCCGCCCGTTCAATACGATTCTGAGTCTTCCTCCGGCTAGTTCCGCTGCCTCGGTGGGGCCCACCTGCCCCTTCTTTACTTTTATGCCGAATGGGAGGAGCTCATCAGGAGAAAAACCCAGATAGACCGCCATTCCCGTCTCGTCTGAAAGGGTGTACTCCTGGAGAATTTTACAAAATTGATCAATAAGGCCTTCAGGGTTGCTGGTCGCAAACTCTGCAACAACGCCAACGCAGTTCTTTGTTCTGAACGGGACCGGGAAGAGCTGAACGATGGTATGCGAAAGATACCGGTGGCCAGTAACGCTCCATTCTCCCACCATGCATGCAATATTGTGCACCAGTGTCCAGGTGGCACCCTGCTCCGGGGTGTCTGTATCATCAACTCCGATGAGGACACGCTGCATCCGTGGCAAGATAAGGGTCGAACCGGCTACCTTCCCCCCGCCAGAGTCCTCGTATTCTGATGATACGACCCCGTTAGCAGTCGCCCGGCATATGGTAGCCCCTACTCCGCCTCCCCCCATCCCGACATAGGATATCCTTATCCTATCAAGGTCAATCAATGCTGATGATATACCAGCCGGGAACCTGGAGCCCTCAAGGTTCAGATCCACACTACCAGCCCTGAGCATATACCGGTTGGTCGATCCAACCGTTCTTACCGAACTAACCAGAGGGCTCTGGGCATAATGCTTCTTTACCCACATCGCACCACCGATACAATCGAAACACTCTATCAGTTCGATCTGATCCCCTCTCTCATCTGACAGTGCAGCGATCCAGGGATAATGAATAATATATGGTTCAGAGAGAGCGCCCATAGTATCCTGCCTCCTCTGCAAGATGGTATCCTGATATACCTGCCGCTTGTGATAATCTATTCATATCTGTCAGTATTTGCCAAATTTTCATGAAAAGAGAGCCATGGAAGGCCTCTAAGGGGTGGGATGTTGTGGATGTCATCTTGTTACCGAAATTTTCGTTACCAGATTTTTCGGCAACAAGAGGGATAAGGGAATCGGTATGAGATGAACGTAGCAGACTAATAATAAAAAAGAGGATTTTCTCTCTGATCGAAGGGGGTTCTACTCACAGACAAGGCACCAGGTCTCCTCACTCCAGCCGACCAGCCTGATCATCGCGATACACATGTCCCGAATCTGGTATCTGCCAAACCTCGATTTAAAGCTATAAGGCCCGACAATTGACTTAAAGGCAGTAGTATCTTCAGAAAAGTAGATCGGCCATTCACGGACGATTCTATCGAATTTTTGGGGCTCTTGCTCATAAATATCTCGAACGGTCAACTCCAGAACCTGGTACCAGTATTTTACTGGGTAGGATCTTCCTCCGATGATCATCTCAACGGGTTTTACCAATCTGGGAATCTCACCTGATCGAAGGCAGGTGACTGATTCACTATCAGGTGCCGGGGGGATTTCGGGAGGCATCTCATAGGGCCAGATTTTGAGACAGAATGCCGCAAGTACACCTGATCGCTGGTCTATCTGAAATCTGCGCCAGAAGCGGATACCCTTCATAGAACTGTTCAGCATCTGGTTATCAAGAGCATACCAGGCCTTCTTTGTCTCAAAATCTGCATTTAGAATTGCAGAATTCTCCAGAGTCAGGGTCAGGTTCCCAAGACGGTGGAGAAAATCCTGATGAACTGCCTGACATTCTGTGCCCAGGTGATCCCTCCACCAGGTCGAGAGATGGACCGGCATGATGTGATCGATCATCCGGTCTTTTGGTCCGTCATCAAAGAGGTCTACCCCCGCTATCCTGTCAGCCTGATTCTGTGATGAGAAGAAATCTTCAAGTGCGGTGAGAATCACCCATGCAACAGAATTATTCTCACCAGGCAGGTAGAGATCGCTGAACCTGAGATGGTCATCAAACTCATCATTGTCAGGCATTCGGTAGGGTTCAGCGAGAGATACCAGATATCGGGTCAGATGATCAGGAAGAGGTTCACTTAAGGAATCCATCTCTGAACAGAGTGGCCCGAATACCTCTTCATATCCATTATCCGGACGCCCACATACACTTCGTCGTATCAGATATGTCTCGATAAGATGAAGCACCCTGACAAGATCCTGATCACTAAGCCGCTGCTTCTGGTTTCTCACCCCATCATTCCAGGCCAGACAATTCATCAGAAAGGGAGCAGCCGAATCTGCACTGAGCGTATTTAGTCTTATCAGGTGGGTTAGGACGTCCACACTACCGAATTTCTGTTCAGCATATGAATCCGGGCTTATAAGCCTGAGATAATAGTCAGAATACCGGTTGATGTCACGGAGGAGGAGACGGATGATATCAGGATCTGCACTCAGGTACGTCTTTCGGATTCGTTCAAATATCTCACCTATCCGGATTGTTTCGCCGGTTCTCATGCTGAAATATCTGAGGAATCGTGATATCAGTTCCTGCCGGTTCTCAAACCGATCTTCCATTGGTTTCCAGAACTGATCATACTGCGCTTCGGCAATGTCAGGAGATTCAAGACTTGCAAAGAAAAAATTTCTTATAAGGTCAGATTCTTCGAGCGGAACCCCACGGTAATTGAGCGCTTCAAAGACCTGGTTCGGATTCTCCCCCTGATCAAGTTCAATATATACAACACACAGGTCTTCAGTAATCACCTGCTGGAGGGTGTTGAGATCGAGGTCTTTTGATTCGTCTATCATTCGCCAGAAAAAATCAAAACATTCCACGATTTGTGAATCATATTCAAAACTATAATCCTCGTTAAAGATATGATACAACGCTGCCTTGTCTACTCTGGTTGGGATGACCACATACTGACCTTCCCCGCTTCTTGGTGAGTTAAGAAGAAAATCTGTAATCTGGGTATAGAGGTCAGGAAGATTTCTCTCTTTTGCAAATGCACGGATCACCGCGAGTATGATACTGATGGTGGTAACCCGTTGTTGACCATCAATGATCGTATATTTATCAAGATTTTTCTGATACTCCCTGACTACGACAATTGAGCCAAGAAACCTGTCAGGAATCTTCTCTTTTGGCCGATCAGCCTGCAATTTATACTGTTCAGTAATATCTGACCAGAGTTGCTCCCATTGTGCTCTGGACCAGACATATGGCCGTTGAAAAAGAGGCACTACGTACTGTTTTGCCCCGTTATATAGATCCCAGACTGAAGACTTCGCTGCCTTCATTCCACACACCCCATTCAGATATGATACTCTGAACGAATAGTATCACCGGAATGATCCTTCGAGCTGTTGATATGACTATGAGATATGTGATGGTTGGGAACGCAGTTCGCCCTTGCAGAACTGTCTCATATTATCGTAATGAGAAACCCTGAACTAGTTAGCCCAAAAAAAGAGAATTACCATGCCTCGGCAAATGCCGTGTTGGTGTAGATGTCTTCAAGGCGTGCTTTATGACCAAGTTCCATCTTTGCGAGTTCTTCAAAGACCTTTTTCTGATCTGCATCTGCACTTGCAGCGGCAAACTTTTCGTACATCTCTTTGGCCTCTTCTTCCTTCTTGATAGCGAGTTTCAGACCGTCAAGGGGTTTCATCTCAGTGGTCAGCACCGGACTCTCTATCGTGTCAGAAATATGGTAATCTTTTGCCTCATCAAATTTGAGTTCTTTCTTAGCACCAGAGAGATACTCCTGGAGCGTCTTACGGTGCATAGTCTCCTGATCGGCCAGCTCTTTAAAGATGGTCTTTAGAGCTTTGTCTGCTACCCGCTCTGAAGTTGCCGTGTAGAACGTGTATGATTCAACTTCCTTGTCGATTGCTGTCAGCAGTATCGTCTTAAACTCCTCTAACTTCAAGAGAAATCCTCCTCTAAATAGTACTTTCCTCTGGCTCTATTTATATGATCTGAAATTATCTTAAACCCGAGAGATATGCAGAGTCTCATACGGGACAATGAACATATCCTGTAGAACTGGCTCAAAAAAAAGTGTGATTAGAGAATCTCATGAAGTTTTAACTGGAAGGGTCCGAGCTTGCCTTCATAGTTCCCGGCACTGATAAATTTCACACCCGGGACCTGCACAGCAGCCTTGATACCTGCTGCCATTGCGGCCTTGACAGCAGCCTCATCAACACCGTTAATGACGAGTTCATAGATTGATTTGATCCCTTCAGGGACTTTGGTGTCAGGGACCTTCTCCCTGATGCTTGGGCAGTACTGCTCGTTTGTGGTTGCTGGAATCGGGAACTTATAGTTCTTTGATCCAACCTTGGATCCTGATGCAACTATACCTCCGGGGAAACTGGTGATGGTTCCTGCTACTTCAAGAATGGCATCAGAAGCTGCCTGCGCTCCGAGAAGGGCTGCCATCTGGTTCTCTCCCATAACAAAGAAATTACCTCCGGCAACTCCTTTAACCATCCCGAAAACTTCTTCGCCGACATAGTCGCCTTCCATAATTGGGATTTTCCAGCATGCGCGTCCCCCAATCTCCACTTTGGACTCGAATTTGTCCCCAAAGAAGTGGATCTTGATGTCAAACTTCTCTTCTGCATCAGGCATACCATTAAAGACCGAGGTGGTTGCAGCAGTCAACACACACTCAGCAATCCGTTCCATAACCTGTTCTGGGAGTTTCTTCTTAGAAGCGCAGATAAGGATCGAAACACCCGGACGACCGTCAGGAGTCTCAGCACCTGTCAGGTATCCCTCGATACCAGCTTCACAGGGGCACCCGATCGCTGATGTCGCAAATCCGGTAGCCTCTACAGCGGCTTTCAGTGCATATTCGCGGGTCACAGCAGTAATGATTACCCGGGAGATCCAGATTGGAAATCCCTCGGCAAATGTGTTGTCAATTGGTACACCGTTAAGTTCCATAGCGGGTCCTCTGATCAGAGGTCATCAGATATCCCAATAATGGTTTCTTATTGATTCTGATGAACCAGATCGTAAATTTTAAGAATATCAGGCAAATCCACAGGCATTTAGGACGTCTCTCCCTGAAAGAGGTGATGTATTGTCAGCGCTGGTTACGAGTGCTGAAAGAGAGAGAACTGACTGGGGAAGTTTGATTCCATACAGATCAGCGGCATCGACCTGATGCGAGTGGGTCATGACCGTCTTGCGCACTGTCCCGCGATCTATAACAATACCCAAACGGTTCATTATTAGCGCCGCCTGACTGAAACTGTAATCTTCAGAGAGGGTGATGCAGAGATCTACGATAGGGGAACCAAACCTGCTTTTTTCATAAAATGGTGCCTCTGCATAACAGAGGTGATTGCAATCACGACAATAAAACCGCTTGACGTACACATACTGATGCTCAGAGCCCTCTCTTGACATTACTGTCGAGAACCTGCGTTGTTTCAGATCATGTCCAATCAGAAGACCTGCGCAGAGCGGGCAGACTGAAGCCTCAAGAAACTGAACGCCCGAGACCCCGGTAACTGCCTGGTAGACAAAATCAGCGATTATTGGAGGGATGAAGACCGGACGTTTCATGAAATCAGAACTCTCATTTTGGTTTTGCTGGCGAAATTATTCTCTTAAGGTGAGCCAGGATGGGATCATAGGGCGCATGAATGTGTCTCCTGACTGTGGAGCGATGCAATTATGGCGTTTTCCCTATCAGGAGAACCGTGTATGGAGCCTGATTATGAGGATCGTCAGGGATCCTGCAAACATGATCTGCAGGCCCAGATTTACCGGTATTTCAAGGCCCAAAAAGATAATAACTGCATATACGGGTGTTAATAACGAGACGATATCCATCTTCTTTTTTATATATGCAAGATACGAAAGGACAACAGATCCTGCCAGGCATCCCCAGAAGAATGATCCCGGGTCACTGGTAATTCCAGCAAATGCGAGAAATATTGATACGATTATGCCTCCCCACAGGAGAAAGAGGACGATATAAGTCAGGATCTGTTCGCGGTTGCTTAGCGCATCCCAAGATGACATGAAAGACTGGGTCATACTTCTCATATTCTCATCCGCAGAGGACATCAACTGGTATGATCCTGATTTTTGGCATGATGTGGAACATGCATGATCTGGTGCATCTTCCCTGTTTAGGGCAAAGGGATAGGTTTATAAGCAAATCTTAAAACCGATTTAATTCGCCATTTTTCGATTAAACGGTCAATTTGATGTCAGAATAAATCGCAAGTGTTTAATACTATCACAAAATACTTAATGTTTAAGCCTAACCAGGATTTTCGTGTGGTATTTTGGTTTAGGCAATCTGTGAAGGTGTGACTAAATTATGGTATTTCATCCACCAGTGCAAATAATTGCAAAAGGAGCAGGCGCAGGAAAATACAAGACAGGTCTTGAGTGGTGGAACATGATCCTCCGTGGCTTTATGTCAGGAGCATACATCGCCATGGGAGGAGCACTCGCAACTGTCTGTTCAACCGGTGTTGCTGACAACCTCGGAGACGGTTTTGGAAGACTTATTCTCGGAGCAGTGTTCCCTGTCGGACTTATCATCACCGTGCTTACCGGAGCAGAACTCTTTACCGGCGATGCAATGCTTGCACCCCTTGCAGCATTCATACACAAGGTCAGCTGGATGTCAGTCTTTAACCTCTGGATCTGGGTGTACATCGGCAACCTCATCGGTTCCATCTTCTATGCGTATATCATGGCAAACGGACCGTTTGTCGGGTTTAATGCAGCAGGAGTTGCAACGGTAAATGCATTTGGGATAACTGCTATTAAGATTGGTATTGGTAAGGTCGGCTATGTTGGAATGATGGGCATGTGGTCAGCATTCCTGAAAGCAATCGGCTGCAACTGGCTCGTCAACCTCGCAATTCTGCTCGGTATCTGCGCAGATGATGCAGTTGGTAAGTTCTTTGGCATCTGGTTCCCGATCATGGCCTTCGTTTCAAGTGGGTTTGAACACTGTGTTGCAAACATGTACTTCATCCCTGCAGCAATCATGACCTCCGGGTACCTGAACGATGCTCAGATTACCAACATCACGCCTGCAAAACTGGAAACCCTGAACTACGTGACCATGTGGACCAACAATGTTATCATTGTTACCCTTGGAAACATTGTCGGTGGCCTTCTCTTTGTCGGTATCATCTACTGGATTGCATTCAAGAAAGAGATCGAGGCACTCGAGTAACCCTCCCTTTTTTCATAATGCAGATTCGAGAATTACCTATTCGTCCTTCGATTCTTCATCTCTCGGTCTTTGCTTTCTTTGCTCTTCTCATCATCTGGTTCGTAACCGTCAGCGGTGATATGCGTGTCCTCATCTGGGCAGTACCTACGCTGATCTGCCTGCTCATCATTCCGATGCTTCTCAATTATATGAGTCAGCAGGAGTACGCAGGCCTTGTGCCGATCTATGAACAGGAAGCAAGATCAGTAAAAATACGCGAGATAACTGAGTCGATGGTCTCAAAGCCCATAAGGATTGAAGGGCTTGTTGAAGAGGTCAGGTTCAAGTATCTCAACCGGCCGCATTTCATTGTTGGTGACCGGACCGGTGTCATCCCGGTGAAAATGTTCACCACACCCCGTGAGGATATCAGAAAAGGTGATGTTGTTGTGGTACTTGGACAGGTCATCAGACGGTATATTGCCACAGGTGATCCGGTCATTAACGGTGTTGATATCCACCGAATTTCTGAAAGGAAATCTGAAGAGACCAAAAAGAAACAGAAGTAGCGATCAGATCAGGATCCCAGGGATCTGGTTCTGCGCTTTTTGTACGTCAATCTTTCTCTCTCTTTTCTACATTTATTTACTTTGAGAGTTCTTGTTAATAGGTTGGATTAATCTAAGATTCATCCTTAATGGTAAACTGCTGATTTTTGTACTCGTTCTCCACCACAAATCACCATTTTCTGACATCTTTTCACAAAGCTTAATAATCCCTATGGATTACCTATCATGTATCCGAGGAATAGGTTATGGAACTTAAGTATGTACAGACAACATGCCCGTACTGCGGTACTGGCTGTTCGTTCAACCTTGTGGTCAAGGACGGAAAAGTCCAGGGGACCGCTCCTTATCAACGTTCACCTGTGAACGAGGGGAAGGTCTGCCCGAAGGGGTTGTATGCCCACGAGTTTATTAACTCACCGGATCGCCTGACCAAACCCCTGATTAAGAAGGATGGGAAGTTTGTTGAGGCATCCTGGGACGAGGCACTCAAACTCATCGCGTCGAAATTTAAATCATACAAGCCTGATGAGTGTGCCTGTCTGGCATCTGCAAGAACCTCCAACGAGGATAACTACGCGATGATGAAGTTCGCCCGTGGTGTTCTCAAGACCAAACATATCGATCACTGCGCCCGACTCTGCCACGCTTCCACGGTTGCCGGTCTTGCAGCAATCTTTGGCTCAGGTGCAATGACCAACTCGATCGGAGATATTGCACAGGCAAAGTGTGTTTTTATCATAGGCTCCAACACCTTTGAGAATCACCCGCTTATTGGCCGCCGTATCATGCAGGCACAGGCAAACGGTGCAAAATATATATACGCAGATCCTCGTCATACTCCTACCGGAAAACAGGCAGATCTCTTTATGCAGTTCTATTCTGGAACTGATGTCTGCCTGCTGAATGGTCTTATGCAGGAGATCATCCGCAATGGCTGGGAAGCAAAAGAGTTTATTGAGAAACGGGTAAGTGGATTTGAAGATCTCAAGGCTGAGGTCATGAAAGAGGATTACAGCCTTGAGAACGTCTCAACAATAACCGGCGTCCCGGTTGATCAGCTCAAGACCGCTGCTGAATGGATTGCAAAATCCGGCGCAACTGCAATTCTCTACTCGATGGGTATCACCCAGCACACCACCGGTGTTGACAACGTCAAGTCTATCGGGTTCCTTCAGATGCTGACTGGAAACCTTGGCAGGCCAGGAACCGGTGTGAACGCTCTGCGTGGACAGAACAATGTACAGGGTGCCTGCGATATGGGGGCATTGCCTGTTGTCTACACTGCATACCAGAAGGTCATTGATCCCGCTGCTCACAAAAAATTCGAAGATGCATGGAAGTTCCCTGACGGCATCGCAAAGGGTGAGAATGGATATGAAGTCACCACTCTGATGGATGTTCTGACTGACAAGCCGGGAGAAGTGAAATGCCTGTTCATCATGGGTGAGAACCCGATGGTCTCTGACCCTGATCTGACCCACGTTGAGCATGCACTCAAGACTCTTGAGTTCCTGGTTGTGCAGGATATTTTTATGAATGAAACGGCTGAACTTGCTGATGTTGTGCTCCCTGCCGCCTGTTATGCAGAAAAGGACGGGACCCAGACCAGCACTGAACGCCGTGTTCAGATGTGGAGAAAAGCTCAGAATCCACCGGGAGAGGCAAGAGGTGACTGGGAGATCATCGCATCCATCGCCGCAGCAATGGGCTATGGCGAGCAGTTCCCCTGGAAGACCTCAGAAGAAGTCTTTACCGAGATGGCATCACTCACTCCATCCTATGGTGGAATGAATTATGAGCGGCTGAACAGACCAGAAGCACTTCACTGGCCCTGCCCAACCAAGGAACACCCGGGAACGCCAATCCTTCATGGTGAGAAGTTCGGGACGCCAGACGGGAAAGGAATTATGTCGGGCATCTCCTTCAAATACCAGAGAGAACGCCCAGACGCTGAATATCCATTCCTGCTGACTACCGGCCGGTGCATCTGGCAGTGGCACACCGGTACCATGACCCGCAGATCGGCCAACCTTGAACGGGAAGAGCCCACCGGATGGATTGAGATCAACCCCGAAGATGCAAAGGCACTGGGAATTAAGAACGGAGAGATGATCAAAGCGATCAGCCGCCGTGGAGAGATCCAGATCACTGCCCGTGTCACAGCAACCATCAAAAAAGGTGTTATGTTCATACCGTTCCACTTTATTGAATGTGCAGCTAACATGCTGACTATCAATGCCCTTGATCCAATCGCCAAGATTCCGGAGTCAAAAGCCTGTGCCGTGAAAGTTGAGAAGATTGTGGGGGCCTGAATATGGTAGCAAAAGGCGATATGCTCTATGCATGGGCAAAAGACGCTGACATTCTGAAGAAGGGTGAGTGTGGTGGCGCAGTGACGGCACTCCTCAAGTACGCTCTTGAGAGCAAATACGTTGATGCTGTCCTGGCAGTCAGGAAGGGTCAGGATATCTATGATGCAGTTCCTGTGTTCATCACCGACCCGGCAGAGATCGCATCAACAGCAGGGTCACTTCACTGTGGAACTCTCCTGATGCCAAAGATCCTCAAGAAGTACGCAGATGGTGCAAAGAACATGAAGATCGCAGTCACCTGCAAGGGATGCGATGTCATGGCCTTCTACGAACTTGCGAAGAGGAACCAGATCAACCTTGACAACATCGTCATGATCGGGGTCAACTGTGGTGGATCCGTCAGCCCGGTTGATGCCAGAAAGATGATTGCCGAGAAGTTTGGTGTAGATCCAAACATTGTCCACAAGGAAGAGATCGACAAAGGCCAGTTCATCATAGAGTATGAGGGCGGTCACAAGGGTATCAAGATCGACGAACTTGAGGAAGAAGGATTTGGACGCAGGTCTAACTGCCGCCGCTGCAAGATGAAAGTCCCCCGTGGTGCAGACATTGCCTGCGGGAACTGGGGAGTCATTGGAGACAAGGCAGGAAAAGCTACCTTCATTGAAGTCTGCTCTGAAAAGGGTGCAACCCTGGTTTCAGGAGCACAAACAAAGGGAGACATTGAGACCGCTGCAGCAGATGCAAAAGGTATTGAGATGCGGGGCAAGGTCGAGAAGGCCATGCTCAAACTCGGTGACGAGTGGCGCCACAAGGACTTTACCGCTCTTGGAACCGGCAAGGACCGGCTCAAGACGATTATGAAGGAGAGCTCCAAGTGCATCAAGTGTTTTGCCTGTGTGGATAACTGCCCCATCTGTTACTGCATCGAGTGCTCAACCAAAAAACCCTGGTTCGTCACCCCGGGACAACTGCCTCCAGGCTTTATGTTCCACCTGATACGGTTCGCTCACATCTCTGACTCCTGTATCAACTGTGGTCAGTGTGAAGAACTCTGTTCAATGGACATCAGGAACTCCCTCTTCATGCACGTCCAGCAGGTGGAGATCGAGAAGATGTTCAATCACACCCCTGGTATTGACATGACTCCGCCAATCCATGCACTTGCAGAAGAGAGAGTGGAGAGAGCACGGCTTGACGCAACAGGAACCGATTCAATCTATACGAATATCTTCGTAGAAGAATAACCCCTTTTTTTGCAGGGTATCTCCTGACATTCAGGAAAATACCCTACGCCCAGCCTTACCCGATGTCCGTGATGCATCATAAACATGGGATAAGTGCAGACCATGTTATTAAGTTCTCTCTCATTTGATCAGGAGAAGATTGCCTGAATTCATCGTGCAGTCATGGTGCGCATAGCTCCCTAACAACAACCTTATACACTCAATTGTGGACCGTGCTCTATCTGATGATGGAGTCTTTGTGGGATTGATATGGTAAATTCAATCTTGTTATCAACCCTCACATGAGGTAAGATCTGGTTGTCTCTGTAGGCATTTACTATTCGGAGACACTGACCACTGTAATGAAGCCCCTTGGCGGCATCAAACTCGCCATCAAAAAGGAAGAAGAAGCCAAGTAGATGTATGAGAAATTTGCCGCTGCCAGTATTGATGCAGATCAGAGGGGTGTCTTTGAAGAACTTGCCAAGATGGAACTTGGCCACAAGGCACGCCTTGAAGATATTTATTCCAACACCGCCTTTGCTGAGGCCTGGTAATCGGCTCCCATCCACTTTTTTGGTTCAGGTGTTCTCCTGATCCGAGATATCCTGAATAATTCCGTCGATACTGATTACACTCCCTGATTCATCCAGAACCGGGCGACCCCGCTCGATTAACATTCTTACTCGGCCGTCCTTATCAATAATCCGATACCTGATATCATAGGGTTCTCCGGTGATTATTGCATTCATCTTAGTCTGAATTACTTGTTCTTTATCCTCATTCAGGATGAGGGGGATGAGGGAACTGATCTGACCACTCGCCAGTTCATTGGCAGCATATCCGGTTAGGGTCAGGAAATTATCATTATAAAATTCAACATTTGAGTCAGACAGGGAAATCCGGAAGACAATGCCAGGTATATTCTGTGCCAGTGTCCGGAACTGTCGTTCACTACTGGCGAGTGCTTCCCGAACCTGAAACCTGATAATGGCACTTCCGATAAGTGAAGAGGCGATCTCCATCGCATATATCTCTTTCTGACTCCAAATTCGCTCATATTTTGATTCAAAAAAACCAATGATTCCCCGTATCTCACCATCGATGATCACCGGAACAAAGAGGATCGATCGGATACCGGCTAAAACAAAGGATGTCTGTTCTTCAGGAGGGAGATCATTCACCAGGCCGGACACCGTCTTTCCCTCTGCAAATAGTCTTGGTACAATTCCGTGTGTGGTCTTTTCTGGTGTTGCGAATAATGAACAGAATCGTTTTAATGATGATGTAGATGAATCTGCTATCCACGATCCGGTGAACTGAAGGGTTGAGATGGTCTTCTTCAGATTAGGATTTTCAAATAGGCAGATGCTATTGACATCTGCTGCCTCTCCGATGAGACGTATCGTTTTTTTAACACAATCCTGAAAAGATGAAGACTGCAGTATTGAGGATCCAGCCTGGCTTATCGCCTCATAGATCTCATTCTGCCTTTTTATCTCAAGTTCCATCATCTTTCTCTCGGTAATATCACGCAGTGTCTCTATCACCCCGATAATTTTGCCCTCCATATCATAAAGCGGAGCAGCTTTGACCCAGAACCACATCCAGGCCTGCGTTACCGGATTACTGGTCTGAATATCGGCCATGATGGTGTCTCCTTCGATGACCGGATCATGATAGAGTGCTAAAATTGCAGGATCCCGGGTAAGGACATAATCAGCAAGGACCGGGCGTCTCTCTCTGTAAAATGCTGAAGCATGAGCATAATCAGTGCTTCCCAGGATTGCATCCTTCGATATCCCGGTCAGCTCCTCAAGTTCCCGGTTCCACACCGTTACGGCTCCGGCTGTATTTAGGACAAAAACCGGATCCGGAAGGAATTCAAGGATGTACTCCAGGCGGGCAAGTGCCTCTTTGATATCAGTCTCGATGCGTCTGCGTTCTGTGATATCCCGAGCAATCGCCAGTGCAAAGGGTTTATCCTGAAGGAGGAAGAAATGTGCATTCACCTCAACGGGAAGGATAGTGCTGTCCCGCCTGATGAGATCGATCTCAAAAAACGCCTGGTTTTTATGAAAAAATGCCTGACTTATCGCTTTAAAATGATCTTTCTCCCGATCGGGGATGATATCATGCACTGATAATGATGAGAATTCATCAGGAGAGTACTGAATCATTGAGCAGGCAAGGTTGTTCATCTCAAATGTTTTGACACCGTTCAGCGTATCAGTCAATTCCATGAGAATAATGGCATCCTTTGCACTCTGGAAAAGCCGCCGGTATTTCTCTTCACTCAGTGCCAGCTTATTCTCTGCCTCCAGACGTTCCCCGATATCACGCCATACTGATATGTAATCCTCGAGATCGCCAGATTCTGTAAACCGTGGAGTTGTTGTGGTCTCAAACCAGATCCATGTTCCGTGTATGTTTTTAAATCTGAATGAGTCGGGAAGGTGGTGGTCACGATCAGGGATATGTTTGAGACCTTTCTTCAGGGCAGGAAGATCATCAGGATGAATGAAATTAGAAATATTGCATCCTATCAGTTCTGATGAGACAAAACCGGTTAACATTTCACAGGCAGGGGATACATAGGAGATTATCCCCTTGGGATCCCACCTGATGATGATGTCCCTGACACTCTCTGTGATAAGCCTCAAATTCGACTCATTAATCCTGATAGCTTCTAGCAGGGCTCTCTTCTCGGTTGTATCCTCTCCATTGATGACAAGAGCCGGCCGTTCCTGAAAGAGTGAGACCGAAGAGATGGTGAAGAGATATGTTCGCATCTTATCCTCATGCTCCACCGAGGTCTCCAAGGTTCTGATTTCTCCAGAACTCATGATCTTTAGTTCCTGGGTAAACTCAGGACCAAAGAGGTGTTCCGGCTGTAATGATTCGATACTCAAACCGGTGAGGGACTCTGATGTGGCATCAATCAGACGGAGAAAGGTAGTGTTTACCCAGCGAATGGTAAGGTCTGTATTCAGAATTATTAGTATATGCGAGGAGAAGTTGAGCAATGATGATTCTGGCTTAAGATCAGCGACATAATATATCTTCTTCTTTCCATGTTCCCGCATCTCCAGACGCCCGGAAGAGACAAGGTTATCCAAATACCGGGCGACTGTATGACGATGATGGCCGCATAATGAGGAGACCTCTGATATGCTTAAGTATTTTTTTCCTCGGGTAAAGGTGGAGAGAATGTCTTCAAGGATAAGATCATTTCGTGAGGTCATTGAAATCAGTTTACTCCAAATAAAACTTATTTAATTGGACTCCCAATTAAATGTCTATATACTTTTTTACAGTGAAGTTGTTCTGCTCACCTGTACTGTGTCCAGCAGTACACCAGAATTTCCTGATCTCACTGTCGCCTTCCAGAATTGAGTCATCTTATGACTCATACAATACGCCGAAGAAATACCACACAAAGGAGGGGATCATGTCTCATGCTCCCTTCTTATTTTCTTCTACAGTACTCGTAATCTGCTTATTTTCCATTATTAAAAAACGCCTTGGCTACCTGCTGTTTATTCGGTGTTGTACTGAACCTCTTGGGAAATGTATTTCAAATCGCGCTCCTTTTCCCGGATCTCCCGTTTCACTGATAGTTATCCCCGTAACTGAAAGGATCTCTTCTGAAAGGAAAAGTCCATGACTGGCTGAGGGGCCGTACTCATGTGAGAAGATATCCTTTTTTTCATGCGCTGGTATCCCTATCCCGTCATCCTCATATATGAGTACTGGTTCTCCTTGCCGATCTTCAATACCGAATCTGATAGTAGTGGTTTTTTTTCCGTGCCTGATAGAGTTGTCAATAAGTTCAGAAAAAACTTTTTCGATGAGCGGGTATGTATTTATCTCAATATTTCCTGGCAACTGACAATCAATCTGTATCAGGCCCAGTGAGGTATCGGCAAGAGAATTTTTTACCACCACCCGGAGATCCATCCATGTTGGTGTCTGAACCATCGGGTCAAGTGTTTCACTGGTTATTCGTACAATATTGAGTGCTTTATCAACGAGTTCAAATGCTTTAATGACCTGCCGGTCAGAGTCAACATTTTTCCCGGTCTTCTCTTTGCCCAGTGCTTTGTCCAGATGATGATAGACAGAACTGAGCTGCGTGAGGAGAATATGGTGGATGATACTTCCCATGTATTGGAATTTTTTATTGGACCTGTCAAGGGCAGTCTCAAGCCGTCCCCGTTCCAGATTCTTATGATGCAGTTCTTCATTCGCATGTCTGAGATCAGATACTGCTTTTTGGAGCTGAGCATTCAGGTAGTGCAGGCGCTCATCAGCAACCTGAAGTTCGCAGTTATTTTTTATGGCCGTTTCATAAGTCGAAAGGAGAATGTTGAGGATCTGGGCCCTTCCTGATGTTATTGAGTACTGACGGTTTGAAAATCCCACATTCAGGGGGTCATGGCTATCATCAGTGGCAGATTGATTCAGCATCTGAATGGTGTTCGCGATGCGCGAATAGATACAATCAGCATCAAAGGGTTTGATGATAAAGTTATCAGCCCCGAATTCAAGGGCTTTAATCACATCAGACGGGTTATAGAGATAGGTCACCAGAATTACCGGAATACTTCGTGTATCTGGGTTTTCCTTTATGAGTCTGCAGAGTTCATACCCGTCCATCGGTGACATCATCACATCAGTGAGGACCATGTCAGGTTTCTGTTTTGTTATTTGTTCAAACCCTTCAAGCCCGTTCGCTGCAATCACCACCTCATGACCTCCTTTCTCAAGGATATACCTGAGTGATTCAGCCTGGGTCCGATTATCCTCGACAACCAGAATCTGCAATGTGGATATCTCTGTCATAAGAATCCCCTACACAAGTTTCAGTACGATGAGGGTGATATCATCCTCCTGGGGTCTGTCGCCCGCAAATATCTCCACCTCTTTGAAAATTTTTTCAAGAATCTCTTGTGAAGGCAGAGATGAATTTTTCCTGAGAATCTCATACAACTTCTCTTCTCCAAACATCTCAAGATTTGCATCAACCGCCTCAGTTACCCCATCAGTATACAGCACGAGGAGATCCCCTGATATGAGATCAACATGCCCTGATGAGTACTCGATATCAGGCATAACTCCGATCGCAGGACCTGTACCTTCAAGTTTTGTGAGGAGATCTCCTCTCAACATCACTGGCGGGTTATGCCCGGCATTTACATACCTGAGTCTGCCGGTCTCCTCCTGATAATCAGCATAGAACGTGGTGACAAACATACCCGAGCGGGATTCTTGTGAGATTATCTGGTTCGCAGCATTGATAACATCAGACGGTCTCTCATACCAGCTGGCATTGACCCGGATAACGATCCGTGCAAGTGCCATGAACAGGGCTGCCGGAACTCCTTTGCCAGAGACGTCAGCGATCATCAGGATGAGCCGGTTCGTGTTGAGCCTGAGTACCTCAAAGGGAAATATGTCAAAGAAATCTCCCCCTACTTCTCTGGCCATCAGGGAATGGGCTGCGATATCAAGTCCGGTCACTTGAGGGAGTGTGTCAGGGAGGAAACTTTCCTGGATCTCCCGTGCGATATCAAGTTCAGTAGCATACCGCTCCTTCTCAGCCGTAGTCCTGGCAAGAGTAGCCATTACCTGGATCAGGTTCTCCGACATCCGGTTAAAGAGATTCCCGAGTTCTTCAAATTCATCGCCTGAATGAAGGGTCACTCGCTTAGAGAGGTCTCCAGATCCTATCACCCGGGTTGCTTCCATCAGGACACGGATAGGTGAGGTAATATACCGGGCGAACAGGACCGCCAGAATACTGACAAAGAAGAGGAGGAAGAGAGACCCGAGGATGTATACATCCATCATAGCCTTCTGATTTAAGGCAATATCCTCTGCTGTGGAAAGGGTTTCATTCCTGATCAGTTGTTCAGTACTCCTAACCGGAGCCAGCACTGATGAGATAGGGCGGATGATACCAATGCTCCATCCGGTACTCTCTACTGGGGCATACGCAATTATCTTTTCTCCTTCTCCCAATGAGAGACGCCGAACCCCGGATTTTCCGGCAGTCATATCTCCAGCAATTATTCGGAGCTCCCTATTATCGGATTCAAGAAGGTTTTCACTTGAATATGATTCATCCCATCGGGTGTCATTGGTAGAGAGACCCGGGCGGGCGATGATATTTCCTTTTCTATCAAGTAGGATCGCATACCCTTCTCCTCCTGCGTCAGTACTGTTGATGATCTGATTTATCGTCTGGACTTTGACATCGATACCGATCACCCATTCATACCCTTTGTCCAGTGACCGGAGCGGGACTGCACAGGTCATCATAAGTGTCTTACTACTGGAATCAATGTACGGATTAGTCCAGGTAATGTTGCCGGCTTCCATTGCAGAGATGAACCATGGCCGCAGTCGGGGATCATAGGTATCAGGGATCGTATCAGTCCAGGGGTATACTCTGATCATACCTGATGTGGTTCCGATATAAACCGAGTCAAGATCAGGGTTGGTTGCGTAGAGAGGGATGCAGTAGCGGTCCATCTCGCTGAGATATCTGACCTCATCATCGGTGATATTGGCAGAAATCCCAGGGGCACTATGCCAGAGAGCACTCTTATTCGGGTCCTGCGGAGGATTCAATTTTGTATAGATCGTCTTCTTCTCGGTGAGTGGGTCCGCAAACTGCTGTTCTGCTGCATCGGCGAGAAATTTGAGATCTCCTTCTGAACGTATGAAGAATAGATTGGTTATCTCAGCTTTGTCTTTGGCAAGGGAGAAGATCTCCTGCTCTGCACCCCGCTCAAGAGCAATGGAGCTGTCCTCCACAGCTTTTTCTCCTAGCCCCACGCTCCTGAGTGAGGCCTTGTGCCCGACCTCTTCTATCAGGGGTGAGCCGATGAGAAAACTAAAAACAATCGTGATTATCGCGATGATCAGAAAGAGCAGGATGACTTTTCCGGTTACACTGGGTTTTATGATTGACATGGTTGTGAGGTCCTTGTATCAATGGTGGGTTATGGGGTACATTTGACCCATGAGCAGATGTACGGCATAAACCGTTCCTGGATCATATCAAAAGTACCATCCTCTTTCATCCCGTCAAAGGTCTTCTGCCAGGCCTGAATTTCTGCATCAGGGGTCTTTCGGTTGAATGCAATATACAGACCTCTGGTCATGTATGGCCAGACCTCAATAATCCGGTTCATCTCAGGTCCGAGGCGTTTAGCATTTTGGGAGTACATATCCCGGGTGCCAAACCAGAGCGCAGCTCTTCCGGTTATCACTGCATCAACACATTCTTTGTCGTCATAGCAGAGGAGCAGGTTACCCACCTTACTGGACTGGAGTGTCTGATGCCTGCCTGTGTTAGCGACAACCGCGATCAAACCTGCTTTCTGTACATCGGCAAGTGATTTGATGGGAGTTGCGTAATCATCCCTGGCAAAGAACGAGTACTCAACATAGGCAATCGGGCCGACCCACTTGAAGAGCGGATCACGCTGATGAGTGAGCGTAGTTGAGAAGATGGCCGTCCCTGGAGTACTCAGGACCTTATTATATCCGCTCGTCCATCCGGTCAGGTGAATCGGAGCATCAGTCCCGAGTCGTTTCATTATCTCTCTGACAATCTCTGTTGACCTGCCTGAAACCCGCCCCTGTTGATCAACATAATTCAGAGGTGGCTGCTCCTCGGTGTAGAGTTCAAGATGGGTAGGTCCGGTCATCTGTTCCTGATTATCTGGTGTGAGTGATGAGTGCTCACTACATCCACTACAAAGGATAAGGGCTCCGAGCAAAAAGCAGCATAAACCCTGGATCCACCCTCTCTTCGGTACCATTCCTATGAGTACCTGCACTTACATCCAGAAGAATCCCATACAAGCGACTCTACCGGGATCATTGTTCATCCATCTCCTGGAGGTACCGTTTTTTGCATACTGTATCATAGGTGTCCCATTTCTTTCTATCAATACAGTCAAACCATATATCTTCCTGATCCTCGATCCGATGAAGAGAGTCAAGAAATTCCTGATTCAGAGCAGTGTGTGGAATTATGGTAACTCCTGAGTCATCACATACAGCAATCGATCCATCATACTTCTCTCTGCGTTCTCTGATCAGGTTCTCATCAAAGGGATGATCCAGGATTTTATTAAAACATCCAAGGGGTGTTATCCCGACAGACCAGATTGGGTACCGCTCCTTGATGAGATGGTGAGCATCCCTGACATTGCCGAGGACGATGATGGCTGCCACCTGGCGATACAGGAGGAGAAATTTCGAGACGAGTGATCCGAATATTGCCCGTTCAGCACAGTCAAATGCTTCAACCAAGAGTATCTCTCCGGGCCGCGCGCTCCGGATCTGATCGTGAAAGTCCCAGTTAGATTCTCCATACGCATAGATCCACCGCACCTGGCCGACACAGTGGAGTTGTCCGGTAATCGGCCTCACTCCATGAATAACGCCGGTTTTTCCCAAGGTATCAGATATCTGGGCCGTGGAGACGCGGTTGATTCTGATAAATGGGATGATTGAATTTAGCATTGATGCTCCAGCTTATGGATCCACCTTATTGAGATGAGCATATCAGGGTTTCTGTACTGATCGACGGAGGGGAGTTTCGCCGAGGAACTAAATGCATCCGGTTAAATCTCATAAACGTACAGAGATCATATCTGTTATGAACCCCGGAACACTCCTGGAAGAGCCGATCACCACCTGCTTTCAGCAGCGTCTCATCGTCCTGGTAATTACGCTACGGATGATTCTGGGGGCAGTTGATGGGGCGATGCTTCCTATTGCGATATCTACTATCGTCTGGGATATCGGGAGCGCCTATGCCCCCCTTCTCCTGATCGTGGACAGCATCATATTTGTGAGCACCTTTGTTATTTGTGGGCGGATCGGCGATTATGTCGGTCTGAAACGGATGTTTGTAACCGGCACTGCGATCTTTACGATCAGTTCCTTCCTGTATGTCGGCGCAGATTCGATGCCGATGCTCATCGCATGTCGCCTGATTCAGACCATAGGTCTGACGATGAGTGTTCCTGTCTCAATTCCACTCATCCTTGCCTGGGTACCGCTTGAACGACAGGCAAGATCAATTGGATACCAGTTTATGGGGAGGAGTGTCGGGATTGCAGTTAGTCCGCTCATTGCCGGCCTGGTGCTCCAGTATCTTGGATGGAGAGAACTCTTCCTGATTCTGGTCCCTCTCGGACTCTTCATTGTAATCATCGGGTACAAAGCCATTCCCAAAGATATTATTAGAAAGGGGACCCGAAACTATGACTTCCCTGCGGCTATCCTGCTCCTGCTGACTCTGGGGTCCTTTGGTATCGGTATGAACCTTGGTCTTCTTGCCAGGAATATCCCCTTGTTTGCGGTTGCCATGGCCATCTCTATCCCTGCAGGGATTCTTCTCTGGTTTCACGAGCGACGGACCACAGATCCGCTTATTGATTTCAGGTTTATCACCAGGAAGACGATCGCAATTCCCTTGATTCTTACCTTTGCCATATTCCTGGTCTGGAGAGGAGCCATCTATTTCATCCCAATATATCTGAATGAGATCCTGCTCGTTCAACCTATCACCACCGGCCTTATGATCAGTATCGCTGCTGTAATTACTGCTGTGGGCGGTCCTCTTGCTGGATATTATATCGAACGTAAAGGGATGGCCGGGATTCGTCTTCTCTTCTCCTTGTCTGGTATATCGGGGATAATTGCCTGTGTTGCCATGATCGTGAGCGGAATTCCGGGTCAATGGGTGATCATCTTTGTCCTTGTGATGTTGGGGATCTTGTACACGTGTGGGACACCGGTTTTTGTGTATTACTTTCGTTCGGTTCCAAAGGGAGAATCAGGGCTTGCCGGAGGAATTATCGATACTGGCACGGAACTGGCCAAACTTGCAGCCATTATGCTTACCCAGATCCTCTTTGCCGGTGGCATACTGGTCAGTTCAGGGGGTTTTATATCAGTCAAAGAGATCTCTACCAGCGTAGCACCAGCAGTTCAGGCAATCTTTCTCTTCCTCCTTCTGGTCAGCCTGGCAATCTTTGTAATTGGAAGGAGTGCTCCGGATCCGGTGGAGGGATGCTCTATTGACCGATCTCAGTGAAGTCTCACGATCCTAAAAAGAGAAGATAAGAAAGAGGGCGAGGAATCAGATTCTATAGTATTATAGGCCGGATGGGTGTCCAACAGAGTGTGCCATCTCTGATGCCGGAACACCCTCAAAAACCCCAACTGTTTTAATTGTAAGGTTATTGCGTCTTGCCTCTGCAATCAGGTTCTTTGACTCCTTGCTGACACCATTGGAGAGAACGAGTAGATGGGATCCATACTCTGCCATACGTGCATCACGAACCATACCGGCTGAGTTAAGGTCATCCTGCCAGTTTGGTGCGAATTCCTTGTATTTGATGTTCATGGATTCTGCATACATCTTTGCAATCATATCAACACCGGTAGAACCTCCGGCGACAATCTCGTCTATGGCACCGATCTCGGCGATATACTTGTTAATCTCTGCAAATACAGTATCTTTACGATCACAGGTCCGGACACCAGAGATAATTAATTTCTTCATGATAATTTTCCTTGTATCTGCGCAAGACAGACCTTTGGAGCGTCACACAGATGAACACACAAGATTATGGGTGATACCTTATCAACCCCGCTTTGTCGGAGGCCCAAACAAGAAACTTTATGTGTAGAATAGTATTCAAATCAAATTTTGGATATGGTGGACTTCATATGGGGGAGGTAAAAAAGTGTTATTGGACGTAGAACTACATCGGAGTGATCGGTTTGCCAGGATCAACTATCTCGAGTTTTGCAGTAGACATACGATAATACAGGCCGATAACTCTGAGTTTTCCTTCCCGTTCTGCATCTCTGACTATCTTATATGTTCTGAGATGCTTGAGTTGCAATCGTACATTTTCAATCTCGAGTTCTGACTGCCAGACCTTTGTTTTCTCAGGATCCTCAGGGTGAGGATTCTTCTCAGTTACTTGTGCCAGAGCAGGCTGAGCATGGCGAAGCCATCCAGGAATGAGGGAATCCTCCCCGCAATGCCTATGGGAGAGGGCTTTCATTGCACCACACTCCTCATGACCACAGACGACCAGGGTATTGATCTTCAGATGCCCGATACCATACTCCAGAAATGTCCCGACATTCCAGTCTCCGGGAGGTACAATGTTACCAATGTTGCGGTGAACAAATATTTCGCCGGGTTTTGCATGACAGGTAATCTCAGGTGCAACCCGTGAGTCACAGCAGCTGATCATCATTACATGCGGTTCCTGTCCTTTTAGGAGCGCTTGATAATAATCGAGATTTTCTCCGTATTCGCACTCTATGAAGTGATCATTGCCTTCCAGTAACTTCTCAATACCCATTTCCTGCTCCGTAATTGCTAATGAATTAGCATTGACCGGGATCCTTAAAAAATGATCTTTTTGATTTTTCGATACTGTTTCGGATCCTTCAGATCCAGGGTATTATGGGAATAACCAGCACAGTTGGCCTTTTATCACGGAGTCCTAAAAAAAACAGTA
>DATMXW010000082.1:0-7343 GCA_035561295.1 Methanospirillum sp.
CAGATCCGGGATGGCAAGAGATTAATTGGGGAAGACCCACATAGTAGCAGCTTATTTGATGCGGGAGGACTTGAAATTCCTCAAGGGGAGGGGTTTTTTTGTTTTCTCCTTCAAGAGGGCATAATCTCCGCAGCAAGCAAAATTAACTTATAGAGAGACAGCAATAACCACATAATTTGGTTTTTTATTATGAGAGTACTAGATGATATTCCAATTGGCAGGAAACTGCTCGGTTCCTTTCTTGTTATAGTCTTTATTATGATTCTCGTTGGTGTTGCCGGTTTCATCGGAGTGACGTCAACGAACACCTATGTTCATGAAATGTACGATACCCAACTGGTTCCAACAGACATACTGGAGACGCTGCAGTCTGAGATCTGGCAGTTCAGGGGAAACATTCCAGGAATCATGCTGATTCCAGAGAATCGGGAGGCTGTGCGATCACAATCTGCGGCACTCATCACGAGTATCGATGAGGGCCTGGCTACATACGAACAGTATATTGCATCAGATGATGAACGAGCATTGTTTGATGAAGCAGTCAGGGCATGGAGCAAGTACAAACCTGCGTATGCTACTTATAACACCATTATCGATTCAGGAGATATTGAAGGAGCAACCAACGCAATAAAAAGTGGTCCGCTGGTTGATGAGAGAAAGGCGTTTGTTGGAGCACTTCAGAAACTGGTGGATAAAAATCGCGATGATGCAATAAATCTCAAAAAAGAGAGTGAACAGGAGGTTTCAACAATTGTTCTTCTGCTGATTGTTGTAATCATTATTGGCTCTGTTATTGCGGTCTCCTGTGGGATAATAATCAGCAGGAGTATCACGGGCCCTCTCTTAAAAGGAGTATATATGCTCCAGGAGATGAGTCTAGGGCATCTGAATAACCGGTTGCATATTCACCGAAAAGACGAGATCGGGACACTGGCAGGAGTGATGGATAAATTTTCAGATGATCTGCAGTTTGGCATCATCGGGGGGATGAAACAGATAGCAGGTGGTGATCTCTCACTCACTGTCCCGGCACATGATGATAAAGATGAAATTGCACCTGCATTTAATCACTTAATTGCTGCCATTAATGGCATAGTCAATGAGGTCGGATTCCTGATTACTGAGGCAGAAGAAGGACGGTTACATAAACGTGGTGATTCTGCACAATTTACCGGTGCGTACCAGAATATTATCGTTGGAATCAATAATATGCTGGATGCCATCACCACCCCCTTGAATGAAGCACTCAGAGTATCAGATTTATATGCTCAGGCAAAATTCAGTGCACGGTTCAATGATGAGGTCATGGTGTACGGGGATCTTGTTTCTCTGAAAAACGGATTAAATACGATAGGGACCGAACTTTCAAAGGCGATATCAGATATCTCTGAACAGATAGGCTACCTGTCTGGATCATCTGAAGAAGCCGCAGCCAGTGTTGAGGAGATAACAGCTAGTTCTGCTTCAGTAGCTCAAAGCTCATCAGTGGTGAGTGTAAACGCTGAAAGGAGTGTAAATGCAGTGGAGCAGGTGCTAACTGCTATGGAAGAGTTATCATCATCCGTCACTGCCATTACCTCAAAGGTTGAGATGGTTAACAGATTAACGGTGGATGCAAATACTACGTCATCACAGGGTGTTAAACAGGCTGCTGTTGCCGAAAGCGGTATTTCTGGCATTAATAGTGCAGTCAATGATGTTGGCGTAATAATCTCTGAAATCCGGGATCAGATGGATGAGATAAATAAGATCGTCATCATTATTAGCGATATTGCAGATCAGACAAACCTTCTTGCCTTAAATGCAGCAATAGAAGCTGCACGGGCAGGAGATGCGGGCATGGGTTTTGCCGTTGTTGCGGATGAAGTAAAATCCCTTGCCCAGGAGTCACAGGGGTCTGCAGAGAATATTGCAAAGATTATCACTTCATTGCAGCGTCAGTCTGAACGGGCCGCTACGGCAATGAAACTGGCAACCAGTGAGGTATCAAAAGGATCAACAGCAATAACTGATACAATCCAGTACTTTCATACCATTGCCGGGCAGGTTCAGGACATATCTGAAAATATGAGTGAGGTAGCTACACTCTCTCAAGAAGAATCAGCATCAGTAGAGAAGATAATGGAGGGGGTGAGTGAAGTGAGGACCCTGTCTACAGAAACTGCACAAGAAGCAGTCGGAACAGCTGCTGCAACAGAAGAATCTTCAGCAGCATTGAACCAGGTCTCGACCATCATCGGGGATCTCTCGCTTGTTGCAACCAGAATAAACGAATCCGTATCCCGGTTGAATGGGTAAGTCCAAATAACAACAGCATCAATTCCCAGATCGAGATATAAGAGGATTTCAACCACTCAATATTCACATCACTCATCCCATTTTTTTCCCTATCCAGGATCAGCTCTATGAACTGGTATGAGATTTGATCAGACCGACATGATGCCTTCCTAATAGGGTTATGTGGATGTTCGAGTGCCATTTGAGTCAAACCGATTCACTTTAAGAAATTCCCGCACCCTGGGTCATGGGTGAAAAATTTAGGTGTTCAAATGAATGTCAGATATATTCGATGGGCGGTTCTCGGAATAATTCTCATCTGTTCAATGATTCTAAATTACCTGCATATCACCGAAGGAGCAGCGTTTCCATCGATTCATGCAATATGTCCCCTGGGTGGGCTTGAGAATCTGCAGGTCTGGCTATCAGGCCATGCTAATCTGCAAAAACTCTTCTCAGGGACGATGACCCTGTTCTTTCTCTCTCTTGGATTTACAATCCTTTTCGGCAGGGCCATATGTGGCAATATATGCCCGTTTGGAGCAATCTTTGAGTTTATGGGAAAAATTAATCCCAAAAAAATATCCATATCCACGGGGGCAGATAGAGTCCTGAGGTATGTGAAATATATCATCCTTGCCATTGTCACCGGCATGGCCTGGATTACTGCCTCACTCTGGGTATCTCCATATGATCCCTATGTTGCGTATGCTCATATCTGGTCAGGAGTAGAGGTGATCAATGAAAATGGCATAGGATTACTCATCCTGCTCGTGATTCTGGTTGTATCCCTGGTTATCGAGCGGTTCTTTTGTAAGTATCTCTGCCCGGCTGGTGCCCTGTTTGGGATCTTCTCAATGATAAGTCCGACGAGGGTTACCCGCTCTGAGTGCATGGAGTGTGGAACCTGTTCCCGGTCCTGCCCGATGGGTATTGAGCCAGGTAGAAAAACAGCGGTCAATACTTCGGAATGTATCGGGTGCACAACATGTGTAAACGTCTGCAGATCTAAGACACCTGTCATGAGGATGACGATTGCCGGAAGAACTGTCAACCCTTTACTTTTTGTCCTGGGAACTATCTGTATCTTCTTTGGTGGTATCGCCCTGCTCAATACAGCAGGTCTCATGCAGGTGACCGTCCCCTCAATCGAGAGTGTTCAAGAGGGAGGTGAGTACCTGAACCTTATTGATCTGAGAGGGTCCATGACGATTGAAGAGGGAGCTGTATATGCCGGAATGAAACTGACAGAATTCTACCGGGTGATGGAGATCCCAGAGACGGTTCCAAGGGCAACTCCACTCAATACGGTGAAAGCGTATCTCCCAGGATATGATTTCCATGCGATGAAGGCAAAGTAATGAGTCCAGGGGTTCTCTGGAGAAAGATTGATATCCGGGATTGCTATTCTAAAACATACCTGTACTCTTTTTTTCGATACTGTCCTGTTTGGCTCAGATACCTCATGTAATAGTTTTTTTCGGCCCATTTTATTCCACATACACAAGCCAGAGAGTATTCCCGAGCCACCGCCAGAAGTGCAGAAAGTATTGTCTCAATATCTCCGGAGAAATCTCAATCAGGATAATGAGAGGGAAATAATTCTCTCAAATGGGATCTCTTGTCAATAATTACCGACATATCAGGGTACGTCACATACAAAGATTCCGGGCTTTAAACCAGAACAGGTTTGTATTGTATCTGAGCACATCGGAAACTATCGCTATGGCAGCAGCATACGATGACCGGATTGATACAATTCTCCCAAAGAGTGATCTCTTCTTCTCCAGTTGCATCTCATTTATCCCGGATGGCCAGATCACAGTTCTTGAACTGGGCTCCGGGACCGGGTATGCCACATCAAAGATACTTGAGACACATCCACAGGCTGTGATTACCTGTATGGATCACTCACCAGAGATGATCGCTTGTGCCCGTCAGAAACCAGAACTTGAATCGGTTGAAATTATCGAGCAGGACATCAGAGAACCCTGGCCGGTCACGCAGTACGATGTCATCATGACCACCCTCTGCCTCCACCATATTCCAGGGAATGACCGGCTCGTCCTTCTGCGAAGGGTGCATGACGCCCTGTCTTCGGGTGGTTTGTTTATCTGTGGTGACATTATCAGACCAGTGCAGGCAACGGCTGAAGAGGTCTATCAGGACCGATGGGTCAAAGCAATGGCATCTGCCGGTTTATCAGAAACCCAGATCATTGAGATAACCGCCTCACGAAGAGCTAATTACCCAGAGATGGAGACTATCCCCGGATGTTTTAAAAAAATGAATCAGATTGGCTTCTCCAGGGTTTTCATGCCGTATAAACATGAAATATCTGCTGTTTTTATCGGGATGAAGGAATAAACCCTAATTTTTAGGCAATGAGGAGGAAATGTCAATTATCAGCGTTCTTGGTCCCGGATTTATATACCAGTATGATCAGGAATTGTCGGGTACTCAGCATGAGGGATACAATCAAGACCAGGGATGTAGGGTTTGATATCGATAACGGGTGATCCATCCAGAGCTTCTATTCCTGTAACGGTAATGACCCCGGATTCAATCGAGATAATTCGTCCAATCGAGAGGGCAATAGGGTTTGGTCGAGAGGGCGAGCGAATCGTAAAGACGGGCCTTGCCTCTTTCCAGTCAGAACGGCGGGAGAAGAGAATATCTCTTTCCGCTCTGTCCATCCAGTAGAGAACCCAGATATGAGATATTCCAATCATATCACCAAGTCCTTGCTTATACTGCGGATATAGGATGATTATGCAGTTCTCATCGCATTCCCTTCCTTGCCGTGGGGCATCCTGTGGTGTTTTAAACGGGGAAGAGATGATACCGATGGGAATGAAATTAATCATATGCCTGAATCATCCGGGAAGATATTAATAATTAACTCGCTCGTTACTTTTCTAGAGACTGAATAGAAAATCTTTCCTGCAGTTGTCCCTGTTGAAGTTATTACGACATGTTTCAGAGTCCCCTTCTTTATTTACCGTATCATGGATTGGAAGGGAAGATCTGGTGAATCTTTCATTGCCCGGCCTTTCCCCCTCATACGGGCTGGTCAAGGTATTGCATGATATCTCCTTTTAATAACCGGATACCAAGATTGTTGGTATTGTTGGCCCGAACGGATCAGGGAAGATTTCTCTTCTGAAATGTCTAAATCACCGTGTGCACCAATATACCGGCACTACCCATCTTGATGGGAAGGACACCCCATGCCCCCTTGCATAGGAAAGTCAGGTCTTTCTTTTCGATGAACAAAAATCACAACTGTACATCAGGCACCCACGGTGTACGGGGTAAAAAGGTTGGTGAAATATGATGAAGAAATTCCTTATGTGGTCCCGAAATCTGTTGTACCATAACCTGATCACTGGTGAAATTGTATATTAGCAATATTATTAAGTACCTAAATCATTTAGCTAGTGAGCAATCGTGAAATCTTCTATTCAATCCGCCCGGGATCTGTATCAGATCTGGATGCGGATCATGAACAAACTCAATGAATCAGAAAACCTTCCCAGGAAATTCGGAATCGATCTTCCCCTTTACCCTTCAGAGATCCATACAATCCAGGTGATAGGCGATTATCCTGAAAGTAACGTCCGAACCGTAGCTTCTCATCTGGGAATCACATCCGGAGCTGCATCCCAGGCAATAACCAAACTCGCCAAGCGGGATCTCGTCAAAAAAGTCAGGGGAAAAAAGAACGAAAAGGAAGTTCATCTGGAACTGACTTCCCAGGGATTGGTTGCATATCAGGTACATGATACCGTGCATGAAATGGTTTTTCAAAGGATCATCGAGGAAATAGGTCCACTCACTGATGATGAGATCAATCTCCTAAAGCGGGTACTTCATTCAATGGAGTATGTATATGATGAGCGGATTGATCAGGTGAGAAATGAGTTAAAGCCGGGTAAAACGGAAAAAGGAGAGGATCTTTCATGAAAGAATTACGAGAGATCGGGCAACTCACCCTGGCACACCTTATCAATGATATCTATGCTCCGGTTCTGATGGCGTTGCAACCGGTCCTCATCACCCTGTATGGATACAGTTACTTTGAAGCAGCTCTCCTCCCCGTGACTCACAGCCTGGTTTCCTCACTCCTTCAGCCAATATTCGGATCGCTCGCCGATAAACGAGGATTGCGGGTTAGTATTGGTCTTTCGATTCTCCTTTCAGGTATCGGCATATCCCTTCTGGGTTTGATACCAGATCAATTCCTGATGATGCTTCTCTGTGTTGTAATATCCGGGATAGGTCATGCCAGTTTTCATCCAGGAGCACTGTGTAAAGTTTCTGCCATCGCTTCAAAAGGATCACGAGGGAAACTCACGTCTTTTTTCGTTGTAGGGGGAAATATGGGGATGGCGCTCGGACCGATTATTGCCGGAATTATTCTTACATCAGGAGGGATACCGTTGATCACTATGCTCATTATCCCCGCCATAGTAGCAGCAGTAGTTCTCTATATTAAACCCATTCCTGACGAGTGCCCGGTTTCTGTTAAAAAAAGCAGTGCAGGGGGAGAAGACTGGAAACCAGTAATATTATTATTTTCCGGTTCTACCCTTCGATCATGGGTTACGTATGGTGCAATGATCTTCTTTCCGACATTTCTTGTGCTTCAGGGATATCCACTCATCGAAGCGACAACATTGGTCAGTGTCATGCTCATTGCAGGTGTTGTCGGCCAGATCAGTGGAGGTATCATATCTGACCGGATAGGAAGAAAGAAAGTAGTTGTGATCACTACACTGGCCTCAATTCCGGCTTTTATTGGCATTCTGATCACCCATGGCCCCCTGCTCATCGTATCGATGATGGTATTCGGATTCCTCTTATGGGCATCATTTGCAGTTACCATTGCAATGGCGCATGAACAAATCCCATCACAAGTGGGCCTGATATCAGGGCTGTTTCTCGGTATTGCAATGGGCGCCGGTGGAATCGGAGTTTCAATTTCGGGTGCGATAGCTGACAAAATCGGGCTTACCGCTACCCTATCAGTCTTTCCAATTATAATATGTATTGCGGGAATACTC
>DATMXW010000083.1:0-22772 GCA_035561295.1 Methanospirillum sp.
TAATATTGATTGTACATGTGATGTGGTGAGCGAAAAAGACCTCATTACCCTGCATTAATCTCCAGGGTTCCTATTTACTTTTTCATGGATCGTTATTGCATAGAGGAGTTAACAGCATTCGCAGATGCATCTTGTCCGATCTATTAACACGGTATAACTCCACACCATGCCGCCTTGCATAAGATTGACCCAAGTTTGGTTAATCTCTGGTTTTAGGTCCGTAAACAGGGACGTTGTCGGTAATATCCCAATATCCTGCACGAATCTCCATCAGTATCTTTCCGAGGCGATTCTGCCCAGTTCCATCACTTCCACAACCCCAGAAGAGATCTGTTTTTGATCCCTCAACCAGTTCTTCTTCACCAGTCCCGAGTAACTCCTCCATAAGATCCTTATGGGTCTCAAACTTTTTCATCACTGCTCTGCGCATGATCTCAACCTTCACTTCGGGCCAGTCATTTCTTTTGAGATTTTTATCAGAGTGAGCAATACGTTTTGCCTGTGCCGGTGATTCAGCCAAACGAACCTGTTCATACAGGTCAGATCCCAAGACTTTCTGGGCCTGATAGTAATGCTCGACTGTAGGCCAATACTGGCCCTCCAGCTCAAATCCGTGGTGTGAATAGTTGGTAAATGACCCATATGGCTTATTTAAATGATAAAAGATGATTGGCATAAGGATCCTCCCCTTACTACACATGGTGTGATGAATAATAAACATACAGAGAGTCATGTATTCTCTTCCTATGGTATTGGAGGAGATAGAAGGGTATACTAAAAACCATTGTAGGAATGTCTTTTAAAGAGATTCTGGCAGATAGTACTACATAGAATCTGATATAAGGGAGATATTGCGACACATGATCATGGACAATATCAGAAAGGAATAAGACGACTTCATCACCACTCAAAAAAAGGAAACCATGGATCATCTGGCAGGTGTGGCAATATGATATCATATCAGAGCCAGATGAGGAGGAGGGGTATGATTAATTCAGATAACTCTGAGAGAAATTCTGGAGTGTGTCTCATTTTTTACCGGTCCAGAGCACCTTTCGTTCGTATACCATGGCTACCGATGAACCCAGAAATACGAATGAACCCCTTCTCGTGCCCTTCCAACATGAAGGTTAGTCAATGAAGAGTCCAGGCCGGCATGTATATATCGGCGTCAGATATTTAAAAAGGTTTGATAAACAAAAATTGTTAACCGCATTTAATTGTCATGGAGACGGGAATCCCCAACACTCCGGCTCATACTCTCCTCTCGTGAAGGCCTATTAACAACAATATTTAACATTCGCGCAGAGTACACTAATACTGAGACACATGGAGACCATCGATATCTTATTACAGAAGGCAAAAGAGTTTCACGGAGAGATCTGTCCGGGAATTGTCATGGGGACCCGGATGACAATTGCAGGAATGAGAGAGATCGGCATGGATCCTCTCAAAAAGACCCATGATCTCATTGTGTATGTAGAGATTGACCGGTGTGCAACCGATGCGATACAAGCGATAACCGGAGTCTCGCTTGGTCATCGATCGTTGAAACATATGAATTATGGTAAATTCGCAGCTACATTTATCAATACTACATCAAACAAAGCCGTGAGGGTAACTGCACTTCCAAAGAGACCTGATCAGCCAACGGATATGAAAGAGGTCGCAAAGATGGTATGTAATGCACCTGAAGAAGAGCTCTTCCGGATTCAACAGGTCACGGTGAATATCCCCCCAGAAGACCTGCCCGGATTTCCTACGCATAAAGATGTCTGTACCAGATGTGGCGAGCAGATCATGGACCGGAAAGAGGTTATGATTGAGGGCAAAGCGGTTTGTAAGAACTGCGCACAGGGTTCATATTACTCCATAATTGCGGGATAAACATCACTCATTTTTTTACTCTCCGGGTTTTCTCAAATGGTCTTCTCGGGTCACTATCGACGGATTTGAGAATACCCTCGGTGCAGATTGCCTAATATTCTATCGTTTATTATCGAAGAAATCTTTTTACGCACACGCGAATCCTTGATCTACTATGCCGAGTACGGATCTCTCATCTTATCAGATAACAAAACCGGTACAGGTTACCAGATTTGACGGTAACCAGACTGTAATTACGCAGGAAGAAGTGTGCACAGAGGAGACAGCCACTATCAGGGTAAATGGCGTGCCAATCGTCTCCCTTGCTATTACGCCCGAACACCTTGAAGCATTTGCCAGGGGACACCTTGTCTGTGAAGGATGGATCCAATCACATAGCGAGATAGTTGATATCAAAACTACCGGTATGCTTGTTGAGGTCACAATTCCAAGCATGAATCCTCGTGAGAAAGAGGTTGAGATTGAGGTCAGAAGTTCGGGGTGCCCGGGAAGAAGAGGGACCTGGAGTGAGATAGATCACCAGACCCCTGATGGTTTTTCTGTGACAAGCGATCTCATCTTTACTGCAGGAAAAACGGTTAATGAACTCGCAACAATATGGCAGAAAACCGGAGGAACACACTGCTCGGTCATTATGGACCGGGATGGCACCATCATCGCGGTAGCCGAGGATATGGGACGGCACAGCTCAGTAGATAAAGCAGTAGGTCATGCCTTACAGAAAGGAGTGGATCTCAGTCAGACAATACTAGCCTGTAGCGGGAGATTGCCTGCTGATATGGTAGCAAAAGGGGTCAGAGCAGGGATTCCAATTATTATCAGTCATAATGCTCCGTTTATTCATGGCATAGAACTGGCACGCAAAGCAAATGTGACCCTGGCAGGATTTGTCCGGCCACCACGGATGAATATCTACAGTGCTCCTCACCGGATTATCATACAAAGAGAAGACCCTGATACCTGAACCGGAAAAATCTATCTGCAAGATAAGACCCTAATCCCTTTTCCACCAGATCATTGCCCGGGGGGAAACACTGCGGAGCACATACACTCCCCCTTCTTCCTGCAGTTTCATTCCCAGATATTTTCTCAGGATATCAAACTGCTCCGGAGTTGTAAGATTCAGACCGGCCCCCTGATCCTGTACTGCCTGTTCAATACTGGAAAAGCGCTGAACCTGTTCTTCTTTGGTCACCTCCACATTCGCATAAATCCCCATCTGATGGAGCAGATTGAAGATGATATTCGGCTTTCGATATTCCTGGATGGATATTCCGTAGAGGGGTTCCCAGATTTCTCCGTAGTTCTTCTGCCAGGGTGAGATCATATCAGCAAACCAGAAGATGTACACATACAAACTGGAGACTTCAGCCATCTTCAGTAATCCTTCCCGAAGATCGGGAAATCCAAGTGAGTACGAAGCTACCACCAGATCATAAGGGGGAACTAAATCCTTTGAGATATCCACATCTTCCCACAATTTTGGCACAATGGTGATGTTCCTGATACTCAGTTCATCCATGGTCTCACTCAGACAGGCCCGCATACACTCAGACGGCTCCACTGCAGTCACATGCCTGACCATTCCTGCCAGTGGTACTGCAAGAGTGCCGGGGCCCGCTCCAACATCAAGGATCCGAAAATCGGGTGATATGTTCATAGCATGGATTCGTGGCCGGGAAGCAGCAAAATTATTTTCCTGAACAGATTGGCTGAATTTTTTGCATCGATCCGGATCTGACCATCGATCTGAGCAGGTGAGAAATCCCTTTTTTTTACTGGAATCTGACTCTGGTTTCTTCCATGCCTCATTCCAGTCAATATCATTAACATTTACCATGAGTTAAATGTTTATTTCCAATAGTTAAATATGATGTGCACACGAGAAGTCCAGGGTAACTCCTATTGAATCACCACCACATCCCATTACAAGCAAATCTGAGCTGACCACCGGTGGGTGGGTCAGGCCTAATTCTGAAAGAGCCTTTCCTTTGCTTCAGATGAGACTGCCAGACCATTTAGGTCTGACTGATCTTCTCATGTGATCACAGATTCGTGATGGTATCTGATTCGGTCACCATCCCACAGTTCAAACACCGATGAGCGGGATCTTCGTATACACGCAGAATCTGATCCAGTACAGACTCAACCGGGCAGAGGCATCCGGGACGGTATCTGATAGGAATACACACTTTTCGTCCGGCAACTTCGATATACTCGACCCTGACATCCACATTATAGGTTGCTCTGAGAGCATCACTGGTTATCACTGACTCTGCAGACCCGATGGTCGAGAATGCCCCATCACGCATGATACCTACCTGATCAGATACAATGAAGGCGTGATCCGGGAAATGTGATGTCATGATTATGGTGATTCCTCGATCACGAAGCCGTTCTACAAGTGAGAGAACCTGCATCTGATTACCAAAGTCGAGGTGAGATGTAGGCTCGTCAAGCAAGAGGATATCAGGATTCTGGGCTAGAGCCCGTGCAATCAGAGCGAGTTGATGCTCTCCTCCACTCACTTCGTTGACCGCTTTTTCTATGAGATGGTACATTCCGACTTCACGAATAGCCTCAACTGCAATACGTACATCACTGCTCGTCGGAGAGGAGAACGCAGAGATGTAGGGTGCCCGGCCCATGAGTACATACTCAAGGATAGTGTACGGAAACGCAACATCATATCCCTGGGGAACGAAGGCCATTTTTTGCGAGAGAGACTGCCGGTCCATCTTCCTGATATCCATGCCATCGAGTCTGACAGAACCGTGATCCAGATCCAGAAGATCGATCAGACACCTGAGCAATGTAGACTTTCCAGTCCCATTTGGTCCCAGAATACAGAAGAGTTCTCCAGGTTTGAGAGTAAATGAGACATCGGCAAAGATGGTTCTCTGATTGTCCCAGCTGAACCGAAGATCATGAGCGCTGAGTATTATGCCCATCCGGTCTTCCTCCTCCAGAGCAGAAATGCAAAGAATGGGGCACCCAGGAGTGCAGTCAGAATCCCGAGCGGAATCTCGGTAGTAATGAGGGTCCGGGAGAGATCATCCATTATCAGGAGATATGATGAACCTATCGCAATGGTCATCGGGAGGAGGAGACGATAATCAGGTCCGGTGATCATTCTGCCGAGATGGGGGACAACCAGCCCCACCCAACCGATGATACCACTGATACAGACTGCTGCAGCGGTGAGGAGGGTCGCACAGAGGACGATAATCCGGGTGATCTGTTTTATATCAATTCCCAGGGTTCTGGCCTCGTCAGACCCGAGTGCCAGGAGATTGATCCTCCAGCGAATGAGGAGGAGAACTATTCCACCAAGGAGCATGGCCGGGGCAACAGAGATCAGATCAATATATCTGGCAGATGAGAGGCTTCCCATCAGCCAGAAGACGATGGTAGGCAGCTTTTCATACGGGTCTGCAACATATTTTGTGATGGAGAGCAGGGCTCCAAAGAACGATGAAACAATCACCCCGGAGAGGACCAGAACTAGTATCTGACCGGATTTATAGAGTCTGCTCAGAAGATAGGTCGTGATGACCGCGGTTACTCCCCCGGCAAAGGCAAATACCTGGATCATCCAGGAAGGAGATGAGAGCAGAATAGCAATGGCTGCCCCGAATCCAGCTCCGGATGATACCCCCAGAATATCCGGAGATACCAGGGGATTTTTAAAAAGCCCCTGATACGTGGCACCAGCCATGGAGAGGGCCGCCCCTACCATCACCGCTGCGATGATCCGGGGAAGCCGAACCTGAAAGATTATTGTCTCTTCAGCACCGGTCCAGGTATGCTCCATAGGGATTATCGGCGACAAGAGAATCCGAATGGCAGTCTCCGGATGTATCTCAAATCTGCCGATAAAGAGTGACCAGATGATCAATACAACGGGAAGGATGTAGAGGGCGATAGTCAATGAAACGGTGAGATGATATTTTTTGGTTATGCTGGTGTTCTCATCCGGTTCACTGAAGAGGGTCCCGGGTGTACCTGTGTGTAATGGGTTTTCGGTATGTAATTGGTTATCTGTTCCGATCATTGAGACTCCGGGTACAACGAATACCTGATATGAATCCTTGCGCCTCTAATGGTATATGGAATCTGTTAATTATGGCTTTTGTTAATGATGTTTTAACTGAGCTAACTTTTTGGAAATATTAATCAGTAAGCACCGCAAACATATGCTTGTCCTGGTCAGATGGTTCGAATTGTTCGAGTGTATTGTGAACCAATCCAAAAATGGCTGCTCAAGAGATCATATTGGTAGTACCAGGTACACCTTTACAGGGCGTATGGAATAGTATGGTATCACGTGAGATCCGATCCAGACCATCTCCATATACCTTCACAAGATGCAGATATATTCGCCTTATTTAGGTTTGAAATTCTATTTAAAAGGAGGATTTCTAATATTTCGGTATCGTCCGAATATTTCCGGGTGAAAAAATAGCTTATCACGGAATTATAAGAGGAGAGATGGATCCCGGTAATATGATGAGACAAGGATTCAGACTCGGCATGTGATCTGAATCAATATTTGTCGCCGGGATCGCATCATCTCTGAGAAACCCCTGGTTTAATCTCTTGGAAAGAGGATCTTTTTAAACTCTCTTATGAATTGCCGGTTACGGAATTTGATCTCTCGGATACCGGGATATCCCTCATTCCCGTTGTTCATAAGAAGGCCCATAAAGAGCGTAACCAGGGTACACCCTATGGGAACTTCTTAATCCGGCACATACAGATTGAACCACCCACAATAAAAAGTGTTTGATGCGACCCCATTAATAATCAAATTTAATTTACCACAAAAAACCATGTATGGCCGTGCGCATAAATGTGTGGTGATTACATTACATTTTATATTTTTTAAAAGAGATCTGTCAAACATTACAGTTCGGAAGCATTAACTAATCGAAAAAATATACCCTTTATGCTTACACGCTGGATGATTAGTACCATGAACATACGCTATCTTATCACTGCTTCGATATTGCTCATGCTATTGAGCGCTACCGCATCAGTATACGCTGAATCGAATCAAACAAAGACGATCACTGACATGGCGGGAAGGACGGTTACAATCCCTGCACATATAACCGGAGTGCTTGGCACATCACCACCGACCACGATGCTCGTCTATATGATTGCACCAGATACTCTGATAGGATGGAACTCGAACAACACCGGATTTCTTCCTGCAAAGTACCTGAACCTGCCTGCTGTGGGAGGATGGTTTGGAGGAAAAGAAGGGAACATAGAGTCTTTCATGTCTATGCACCCCAATATCATCCTTGAAGGATACAATCAGCAGGGTGATATGAAAGCCACTGTTGATGGGAGACAGGAGAAATTTGGAGACATCCCTGTTGTCGGCGTAGAGAACAGTGTTGACGCCCTCGGGTATTCAGAACCGATCCGGTTCATGGGCGATCTGCTCGGAGAACCTGCCCAGGCAGAAAAGATGATTACGTTTTATGATTCTGCTTTGAAACAGGTGCAGGAAACGGCTTCAAAGATACCGGAGGACAAGCGGGTCACCGTCTATCAGGCTGCTGGAGCTGACGGACTTACCACCGAAGTCAGAGGATCACCGCATGCTCAGCTGATCGACGTTGCAGGCGGTATTAATGTGGTTGATCAGCCACTTCTGGATGCATTTGGTGAAGTGAAGGTCTCAATGGAACAGGTGATCTCCTGGAATCCTGAAGTGATCATCGTAGAAGACGCCAATTTGTATAAGAAGATGTTTACCGATCCGTTATGGTCACAGATCACCGCGGTAAAAGACAAGAAAGTCTACCTGACTCCTCGTACGCCATTCAGCTGGTACGACCACCCGCCAGGCATAAATCGGATTATCGGCATTCCGTGGACTGCAAAGATGCTGTATCCAGAGGAGTTCAAAGATATGGATCTGAATCAGCTGATCAAGGATTTCCATTCGATCTTCCTTCACTTTGATATCACCGATAGTCAGATTAAAGCAGCTTTGAATCCGGATACTGTCTGATGAGTGAGAAGAGAACAGGGGAAATTATTCCTCCGTTGATTATGGATCAGATATTTGGTGATTCATATCACCAGGTGTCAAATCTTATCACAGGATACAAACGATACCGAATTCTCCTCTGGGTTCTTGATTCAGGAGTTGTAGACATACTGGAGAGAGATGGTCCAATGGAAACAGAGGCCTTGATCATACGATTTGGATATCGATCCGCTTTGGCCACGCTATGGATTGATGCCCTTATTGATATCGGTATCCTGGAGAGATTCGAAGGATTAATCCGAAATAATCCTGCCCTTTCTCCATATCTTTTTTCTGGAAGTCCACTGTACCAGGGAGACTCTATCCGTTCGGTACAAGAGGGTTTCTGGGGCATGGGTATAGAAATCCTCACCACCGAGCCGGGTTTACCGGGAAAAGCGGAGAGGAAGATGACCCCCGAATTTCTCAGAGTGGTCTCCCAGCATAGTATGCGGGGAGAGATTCAGGAGATATCACGAATTCTGTCATCTCTTGGAGAATTTAAATCAGCAAGGCGCCTCCTGGATATCGGAGGGGGCCATGGCATGTATGCTATCTCATTCTGTCAGCAAAATCCGAATCTCTCTGCAGTTATTCTTGATCAGCCACATATAACCCCGTTCACCAGGGATATGGTAGACCGGTATGGGTTGTCAGATCGGATTGAGGTTATATCCGGCGATATGGATCTAGACCTTCCCTACCCAGGGTATGATCTCGTGTATGCATCTCATATGATGTACCGCCAGGAAGATCTTCCTGATCTGATCTCCCGGATTGTCCGTGTTCTCAATGAAGGAGGCCTCTTCATCTCCAATCACAAATTCAAAGCAGACTGGGTGAATCCGATGAATGATCCTCCTGCTGCTCTAGAAAATGAAATAATCAGAAGTTTTCACCGGATGGTTCCGGAAACAGAATTCCTGGGTATATTAAATTCTGCGGGATTATCCGTGGTTGAATCCAGGAAGGTTCCTGCTAATACCGGGTTTTCCACACTTCATACCGCATTGAAACTATGAATTGACAACAGGCACTTACATGAATATACAAAAGTTATGGGCAATTATCGGGATCTTCCTCTTACTTGGAGTGATGATCCCTGCACTCGGTGCAGATACCGGGGCAAATCAGACAATCACCGATCTTGCTGGAAGATCTGTAGATATCCCATCAGACGTACAGCGGGTTGCAGCCCTTGTCGGACCTTCGTACGAGAAGGTTTTCCTTCTCGGAACACAAGACAAGATGATATTAATGCCCCCGTTTCCGAAACAGATGCCCTGGGCAGCGAAGATTATTCCGAACCTCAAAGATATTCCTTCGATGACCTCATTCCAGGATCCAAACATCGAAGAATTGATGAATCAGAAGATTGATGTCGTCTTCTTCTGGGATTATCCAAAACCGCTTCAGAAGATGGTAGATGCCGGAATTCCCGTAGTTGTCACCCAACCAACAACAACAGAAGGCCAGGCACAATCAATTGATCAGTTCAGAGAGATGATCAAGAATGAAATCAGCACATTCGGTAACGTTCTCGGCCCTGATGCGAAGACCAAGGCTGATACATACAATCAATACTTTGATGAGAAGGTGGATAAGATCCTGAAGGTAACATCTGCCATCCCCGAGAGCGAACGACCAAAGGTCTATTATGTACGAGGTCCTGATGCCCTCACTACCCATGGAAAGAATACCTATACTCAGTGGTGGGTTACTATGGCCGGCGGAAATCTGGTTTCATCAGATGTCACTGAAATGGTCCCAAAGGTCAATATGGAGCAGGTGATCAACTGGAATCCGGATATCATTGTAATGGGTCGGGTGAACTCCACCTCATTGATTCTGGATGATCCAAAGTGGAAAGACATTGCAGCAGTTAAATCCGGAAAAGTATTCACTAATCCGGATGGGGTTATGTACTGGGACTATTCAAGTGAGGGAGTTTTGCTTCTCGAGTACCTGGCAAAACTATTCCATCCTGACAAGTTTGCGGATATTGACATGAAAACGGAGATCAAAGAGTATTATTTGAAATTCTACAATTATTCGTTGACAGATGATGAGGCTGGGCGTATATTAGAACACCTGCCTCCGGCATGATCCCCTTTTTCCTGAAACTGAAACTAATGCTTCGTTAATACAACACCACAGAGGGTTAACATTTTATCTTCGTCAACAGGATTTGAATCAGTTTATCTCATCAAATCTGCAATAGGTTCTAGTCCCAGAACGAGGAGCCGTGATGTCTGGTGGAATTGAGAGAAATTGATTGGAATGAGATGTGGAGAGCGGATCAGAAGAATGGTCCAGTACCTCTGTCTGACAGTACTACTGAAGAGAATCGGTGGGACCGGATGGCGCCAATGTTCAGACAATGGATGGAAATTGATGATTATCCATCAAAACTTCTGAGTCTGACTCAATTACGACCAGAATGGTCTGTTCTTGATGTCGGATGCGGTTCTGGAGCTATTGCGATAGAAGCAGCGAAGAGATCCAGAACGGTTACGGCTCTTGATATCTCTGCTAAAATGCTGGAAATCCTGAAGAGTGATGCTGCTATGAGTAATCTTGGAAATATCACCTGCCTTCATCGTTCCTGGGAAAGTATCAGGATTGGAGATGATATTTTCCCTCATGACGTCGTGATCGCATCACGCTCCATTGCCAGAACTGATGATTTGCAGAAATCTCTGATGAAAATTGATCAGGCCTCAATCAGGTATGCATATGTGACAGCATGGGGAGGGGGAGAAAGAGGATTGAACAAAGGAATTCGGGATGCTCTTGGGCAGGAATATCAGGATACTCCCGACTTTATCTATGTCTTTAACCTTCTTTGCCAGATGGGAATTCATCCAAACATTGAGCATATCGAGTGCCAAAGCAGAATCATATACCCGACTCTGGCTGATGTAATGCATAATTATAAGGCTCTTTTCCATCTCTCCCCAGAAGAGGTGCATGTTGTTGAGGCATTTCTCAAAGGGTACCTGATTCAACGGGATGATGGGCAACTTGAGGTTCCGGATAACAGACCGGTATGGTCCTTAATCTGGTGGAAAAAGTAGAATTTAGGTTAGGTATGAAAAAAATGGTACAACTTCGGATAATGTATACATCACTCCTAATTCTCTGTCTAATGGCGGGAATGGTAGTATCAGGTCAACCGATTTCAGAATCAGAAATGGGTCTGAATTCTTCAGGATATAACACGGTTACAGATATTGCCGGAAGAGAGGTCACTCTTCCTGCGAATATCAATAATATCCTGGCACTCTATGGTCCAGCATATGAGAAGATAGTGATACTTGATGCAGAGGATAAAATTGCCATGGGTGCGGATTATCACAAAACACATGCATCCTGGGCTCATGTCATATATAAGCGGCTAGATTCGCTTCCCGTTATGAGCAATCCTACAGATCCAAACGCGGAAGAGGTACTGAAACTCAGTCCGGACGTTGTCTTTTTGTTTGGGAATAACAAGGTTGTAGAGAAGATAACAAGTCTTGGAATTCCAGTCATCTGTTCAGTCGGGAATGCAACAAAACTGGAGGCACTTAAGGACCAGATCCGCGTGTATGGGAACGTACTCGGGGCGGAAGAGACCAAACGTGCTGAGGAGTACTGTTCATATTTTGATGAAAAGCTGAAGAACGTTCTCTCAAAAACATCATCGATTCCGGAGGATGAGAGGCCGAAAGTGTATGTGACCAGTGGGATCCCTCTTCGGACCCGTGTAGGAAATTCCATTATGGGAGATACCGTTGCAAAGGCAGGAGGGGAATATGTGGCAAAAGATCTGCTCAATGCGACAGCGAACATCAATCCTGAACAGTTAGTAGCCTGGAATCCGGATATCATTATTATCGATCATGCACCTGATCTTCCTGATCCAAGCAGTAGCTCAACTTCGAATACTCCGAATGCACAGGCAATAAAAGAGGAGTTCATGACAAAACCGGAGTTTCAGAGTATCAATGCCGTGAAGAACGATAAGGTGTATATCTGTCCGATGGGTGCATTCTTCTGGGATGCCGGTCAACAGGGAATTCTCCAGCTTGAATGGATGGCTCAGATCTTCCATCCGGACCTGTTCAAGGATTTGGATATGAAAAAAGAGATCACAGAATTCTATTCAAAGTTCTTCAGGTATGATCTTACGAGTGATGAGGTAGATCGGATCATGAATCACGAATTACCAGAGAATGCTAAGGATTTTGGGTATTAACAGGGTTTCGAAATAAACAGATATCGTCAGGAAACAGGAACTATCTTTTTTCCGACGATTCATTATCGGCGTAATCCATACCCGTAATCAAAAAATGGGAATTTAACCCTTTTATTTAACATGCTACCGTATTATACTGACAACACTGAGGATAGACATTATGGAAATCCCTGACTATGGCAGTATGATAAATGCCATTGCCCACTCGGCAGACCGTTTGCAGGTGATCGAGGATATCCGTATCTACACGAACTGGGTTCTGGTCAAGACCGGTACGTGGTCTCTGTCTACTATCTTCCGGGGCATGCCGGGTTTCGAAGACAGACCGGGCATGGACTCATGGATGGGGGACTGGCTCGGAAAACCCGGCCTTGAATCAGCCCTGGAATTACTTTCAAGCAGGGATACCCTCCGTCGTGCCGTGGGCATGGCGTGTCTTAAATCTCTATTACCAATCCCGTCGTCTGTAATTTCAGGTAATGCCATAACTATGGTCGAAGCTGCTGCGGCGAAGGTCCCCACATGCTTTATCGGCTACTTCAAGGAAGCCGCAGAGTGGCGTGAGAAAGGACTTCCGGTCACCATTGTAGAACTTTTTCCAAAGCCCGGCGACATTCACTGGGACGATGCAGATGAAGTCCTTGGGAAGGCTCAGATCGTACTCATGAGCGGTCTTACGGTGGTCAATGAAACTCTAACGGCAGTCATACGTCGCACTCCTTCTGCCCGTATTCGCGTGATGATGGGGCCGACTGTTCCACCAAGTTCGGTGCTCTTTGATTATGGCATCGATATGCTTGGCGTGACCCTGGTTAGTGATATGAAACTCATGGCACGATATGCAGAACTTGGGGGAGGAAGCATCTCATATTCTCCTCCAGGTGCTCTTGTGCGAATCAATCTGGTGAAAGATAGTCGGGATTTTTATCACAATCTTGCATCTATGACAACATCAAAAGAGAACAAATGAGGATGAAGAACGAACATGTGGCTGAATACTATTACAAAGTGGCGTGCAGAGGGCGTCCCCTGTGCACTGGTAACGATAATCGAGGCAGTCGGATCCACCCCCCGGAAAACCGGATCAAAGATGGCAGTAAACCTACGCGGAGAAATTGCAGGATCTGTCGGAGGTGGGGCAGTCGAACTCTTATGCATATCTCTAGCAAAGGAGGCAATTGCTCAGGAGACATGCATCACCAGGCGTTTCGTATCCAAAGGAGAAGGTGAGGAATGGAAACCATCGCAGGAGGATACTGTCCTTGGAGTATGCGGGGGATCCCTTACCGTATTCATTGAACCACTCATCCTTGAGCCTGAACTGGTAATTTTTGGAGGCGGTCACGTTGGTTTGAGTCTGGGAAAACTATGCGAACTCCTGGAGATGCCTTACCGGGTGTATGACGACCGGGAGGAATTTGTTGACCCCAATCGTTTCCCCGGCGCGAGAGAACGTATCTGTGCTCCGTTCACTGAGGTTGCGCCCCATATTGCCCTCTCACCCACGAGTTATTGTGTGATTATGACCTATGGCCATGAACATGATGAAGAAGTACTGGAGCAGCTCCTCAAAAACAGCGAACTCCCCTATATCGGGATGATCGGGAGTAAAAGCAAGGCCGGTGTGCTGATCCAGAATATTAAACAGCGAGGCGGGGTCATCGATAAAAGACTTTATTGTCCTATCGGACTGCGTATCGGGCGGAACCTCCCGCCTGAGATCGCACTATCCATTATGGCCGAGGTAATCCTGGTGATGCGGGGTGGAAGCCTTGAACACAGGCGACTCGACTGGTCTGCGTGAGATGCCCACATATACTGATATGGGCAAAGAAGTTTCACCTCATCGCCTGATTGATCCATCCCATATCAGAAAAATTGCCGAGGAGTACTACCGGTCTGGGAAGTTCTACTGCTCAGAAGCGATCGTCAAGACTATCAATGACACATGTGGACTAAACTATCCGGATTCGGTTGTAAGGTTGGCATCAGGGTTTCCCATCGGCATTGGGGGAGCTGGTTGTTCCTGTGGCGCGGTAACCGGAGGTGTGATGGCTCTTGGCATGGTATTTGGGAGAGATCAGCCAAAGGATCCGGGGATTGACCGATGCCTCAGACTCTCTCGTGAACTCCATGACCTTTTTTCCAGCCGGCATGGATGTCTGTGTTGCCGTTCCCTCACCCATGGCATGGTGTTAAAATCACCAGAACATATGCACCAATGTGTCGCCTTCACTGGTGAGGTCGCTGAAGAAACCGCGAGGATCATTATCAGGGAAACCCGGTGTGTACCTGATATTCCTGATAATGATGGAGGTACGAGAAGAAATACTCATGAGGACACTCGTTTTCCATGAGATCGAAAGATCCAGACCTCTTTCAGGATCTCATCAATTAACGCTTCATGACTGACCGAACTGAGTTCCACAACGACCGGCCTGGTTATCTGCCATCGATTAATGACCATTTCCACCAGATTGCGTCGTACCGTCCAGACCATAGGGGGGTAGGGCATCATGATGAGGCGATCGATGGAGTCAGACCATACCTGTCCCATCATCTCAAATTTCCCGACCTCGTCAATGAGAAGAAGATCTGTCTCATCTGGGAGCTGACGATTGAGGAGTGCTTTGTACCCAAATGAAAGTCCTTCTGTTCTGAAATAAAACCGCCCGTGCTGTTCGCAGCCCGGAGAGGGAATCCCTGAACTGAGGTCTTCTGACATTCCTGTTGCCACATCAATGATTGAAAAACCTGACCTTATGCCTTCCTGGAAATACCCGGGTGCAACGATCCCCCTCATCCGGATGCCATGCTTCATAAGATCGGGAAGGATCTCCATGAGGAAACGGGTCTTGCCTTCCCCCTGCTCACCTGAAATAATATACACCGGCGGGTGCCATTTGCCGTATTCGTTGATATCAATCATCATACAAATTCTAATCCGTGGTCATTCATGAGAATAATCTTGTGGAGAATATTGAATCGTTACATTCAACAACGGTTTTTTGAAAAACCGGGGGTACGATCTGATAGAACATACCCTTCACCCAGGTTCATATTTGGACAGATCCTATAGCCAATACAACCGTTTATATTTAATTTGTTACAAAAGTTATTGAGTTGTCGCTCACATGAAACCCGAGCCTGGCCCCATCAGGCATTGTAGAAACAGATCGACAGAATTCAACAGAATGCGAGTAAAACGGAAACAGAACAGATATGAAATGCAATTATTGTGAGCGGGTCTGCGATATTCCAGAGGATAAGAATGGGTACTGCACCATGTACCGAAACCTCCAGGGAACCATAACAGAGAATTATCCGGATGCGTTCCTAAATATCTACCCGGTCTCAAGCGAATCAATCCCGATGCTTCACTTTTATCCGAATAGCGTCTTCCTACTCATCAGCACTATCGGGTGCAATTTTGCCTGCGTGGGGTGTATCTCCGAGTTCCAGACAACCCGGCCTGGAACCCTGCATGAAGTCCTTACCCCCCATACGCCCGAAGAGATCCTTGCAATTGCACGGGAGAGCAATTGCCGGGGCATAACTTTCTGTCTCAATGAACCCACTGTCTCCTTCCCCACATTTCTCCGGGTTGTACAAGCAGCAAAAAATGAAGGGTTCCTTGTCGGATGTTCCACCAACGGGTACATGACTGGGGACACGTTGGATCGTCTGATACCATACCTGGATTTTGTCAACATCGGGCTTAAAGGGTGTTCCGATGAGCGGTATCTGGAATGCGGAGTTCCATCAGGAGACCCTGTCTTTCGGAATATCAAAACCCTTTATGATGCCGGAGTGTTCATTGAAGTCTCTGTTATGTATATCCTTGGGAAGGAGGAGGAAGTGATCGGAGCTGCAAAGCGTATCCAGGTGATCTCTCCTGCCATTCCGTTTCAGGTGATGCGGTTTGTGGGAACTACCGATACCCTCACTGAGCTCGAACCTAACCGCGAGGAGGGGGAAGATCTCTGCACTACACTACACAAATTCCTCGATCATGTGTACTTGTTCAACACCCCGGCAACAACACATCTCGACTCCCGTTGCCCCGTTTGTGGTGCAATCATTATTCACCGGGTCTTCTTTGGTCCGATGGCAGCCCGGGTTCTCTCCTGTCAGTCGAATGGGATATGCAGCTGTGGATATACATTCAAAAGCCGTGGGGAGGTTGCACCGATTCCAAAAGATGGTTCACAGATTCTGGGCGGATATCGATCAATCATGGGGGTGAAGTTTATTGTATCGTTTCTTAACATCCTCGGCGTTACCGATGATCACGAGATTGACCGCCTCTGTAATACCGTGATTACAACCGGGTACCTCCGTTTCCTTCAGGACCAGAAGGATTCTATTGATACATTTATCGGAATGACTCGGTATGTTGCAACGCTAGCTGGCCGCGAAGAGAAGGCTGAATGTATAATTAATGTGGTGATGTCGGTTATCACAGATATTGAGGGGAAAACAGAAGGTATAGAAAAACCCCGTGTCTACACGGTTTTCTGTCATCCGCTCTCCCCGGTGTATGCGGAAAAGTTTGCAAATACTCTTGTCGAAATGGCCGGAGGAAGGAGCCTGAATAAGGAACAGGACTTTAAAGAGAGTGTAAACGCGGAATATACCATTGAAGCACTCAACCGGCTTGACCCGGATGTCATCCTGGTCTCTGGTCCTTTTTCCCCTTCAGTCGATGATTTTCTCATCACCTGCGGTGAACTGGGGATAATATGCCGGGCAATATCAGAAAACCGGGTATATGTATTGAACCGTGCAAATACTACCGGAACCCTTGGATGGATTATTGGGCTTATGGATGTAGCAAACCTCATTCACCCTGAGATTTTCCAATTTTCACTTGATTATGAAAAAGCACGGTTGGATACAGCAATCTCCGGCTTTCAGGGTGATGATGATGGAAGGGATCGTATCAGGTAATCATACAGCTGATCCGGAATTTTGATTTCAAAGAACAATTTACTACTGAATCAGACAAAAACCCATAATTCATAAGTATCCTACCGAACAGGTGTATCCACCGGCCAGATTAGCATTCCACTATATTTCTCATAGTCTGCATTGTATCTGCCATCCGTGGAGCTATTTTTATAGTATTCCCTGATTTGTTCTTTCTTCTCATCTGATAGTGGCTGACTGAGAAGTAAAAAATCTATTGCCTTTTCCGCTGATTCGGACCAGTCCTGTTCGCGGCGCACTGATTTATGGTACAATTTTATAATTGGATGGAAACCAAGGGTATAGAGGTACATAAATGGATATAATAATCCTGCTGCAAAGGTATCACTTTGCGGTGCTTTACCCAAAATTTTTACATAGACATCACGGGGAATTTTATCAGGATTTTTCCGGATAAAATTACTATAATAACAGTACTTCTTTGAACAGGCCATCATCCGGTTAAAAGTCTCTACATCTTTGATACTGGGAGTCATTGAAGCAATTACAAGATCAAATCTATTACGAAATCCCAGTTTATCAATATCTGCAGTCCACCATGAGCACTCGATCGGGGTGATATGTAATCCTTCATGCTCTGCTACCTCCATTAGCCGGTCAAGCATAGCAGATGAGATATCAAGTGAAGTTACTTCTGCACCTGCCTGAGCCAGGGGAATGGACAGAGATCCGGTACCACACCCAATATCAAGAACAGTAGCGCCTGATGGCTGAAAGCCAGCCTCATCTAATAGGTTAAAAAAATCAGCGGTCTTTTTCTGTTTCCTCTCCTCGTCCATATCCTTTGCAAAACTATCTGCCCGCCGGTTCCATCGGATTGCCTGCATCTCATCAGTGATGATATCAGTTTCCTGCAGGGAAGATTTCCAACAGTCCAGCCAGCAGGTTACATTTTCATTAGGAATCATAATTATATCTGAAGCATACTATTATTCACGTTGAATGATAATTTTCTGTGATGAATGTCCATAAAAGTGATATCCGGATCCTCCTTCAACAAGAACATCAAGGATCTCATCCGGATCAATAACCCGGTTTCCCGCTACCATCGAGACATTTCTTAAGAAGAAACTCTCAGGAAGCATCGTAGCAGTCGGCCCGATAATCATTATCGTTGCTGCAGGGTTACATTGACCCAGGATGCTCTCCATCGTATCGTTGATAAGAGTGGTCCCTGAGATAATTACCAGATCAGCAGTCGCTAATTCACCGGGGAAATTTTCCTGGCTAACAAAAAAAGGAATCTCTTCAGCTTTCAGCGTCCTGATATCAAGTTCAGCTATCCGGTATGGGATCCCATGTTCCTTAATTGTCTTAATAACCGGAATAAGTGCACCGACAACTACTGCTTTTTTCACCTCTTGTAAGTTCATTCCATTGAGTATTTCGTCACCTTCAACGATCGTGTATATTCCTTTTCCTTCATCAGGATTGTCTCGCCATATCCCTTCAGATAAGGCATTGAGTGTGGCAATTGCAATTGCCCGCTTGATGGGAGCCGGCTGCGCAAGGTATTGAAACGTATCGGCAACAGGCATTCCTTTCAGTCTACCTGCCCGTGGCATAGCCTGTGCTGAAGAAGGGCAACAGACCGATTCAGGAATTGCTTTGATCGGAGTAAAGCAGATCCCTGATGAACCGTCAGAGAGTTTCACTCCAGTATAGAATATCCCGATTACTACCCGTTCAAGGGTAAGATCTAAGAGGCGATCTCCGTACCGCTCAATAATCCGGTTTTTTGTCTCTGCTAAAATGGATCCCGTCTTATAGAGGGGATATTCGGGTAATGCGGAGGAGAGCGGATGAATATCTTCCTGCCTTCCGGATTCTGTCACGAAAGTTCCATTATTCATGATCTTATAGTCTATATATCAGGGAATTGTGATGCCATAAGGTGGTGCCAAAGGTTTTATTTTTGATATGGTAATGCCCCTTTTTAAAGGAAATACCGTACTCAAACCGACATACCCGATGTCTGGCACTGTCGAGCAGACTACCTTGTTCATGATGTGATCCTACACAGGGGTGCATCCATGTGCCCAAACCAGTGATTGATGTCAGGCAGAAAATCTGCTTCTGATCATTCTCACCTCAACTTCCTGTCCCTCTGCGTAACTCGCTGACCCCACATGGAGTACTGCATCTGCCCTGACCCCCATCATCTGTCCAAATTTTCGTTCTACCGGAGTTATACGAGTCTTCCCGTCATTCTGATGAACATGCATCATCAGGAACATATCAAACCCATCAAAAGATGCAATCGACTCAGTAAGTTCTCCCCGAACATAGGTATCGGGAGGAATTGGCACTCCCCATTGTCTGAGCAGGGGATATAGGAGAACATGCAGAGCAGTCAGTGATCCGATTGAAGGGCCAGGCATCCCAATTACTGGTTTTCCATTCACCTGGGCCAGTGATACCGGTTTTCCGGGGGCCATTCCAACTCCATGAAAGAGGAGTGTTCCGCTTTCTTCAAGGGCATCCACAGTATAATCTTTAGATCCTGCAGATGAACCACCAAAGATAAGAACCATATCACAGGTTTTGCTGATATTCTGTAGCTCCTGTGCCATAGACGCAGGATCATCAGGAACAATCGGGAAGAATACCGGAGTTATGCCATATTGCTTCAGATACGCTCCTATCATACTCGAATTACTATCAATGATCTGGCCGGGGAGCGGAATTTTATTAGGAGGCACTACTTCATCCCCGGTTGCGATGAGGCCGATCCTCCAGTCTTTCACCATAACGTCCCGGACCCCATAGGTGAGCAGGGCACCAATGTCAAAAGGAATAATATGATGTCCTTTATCCAGAACAACATCCCCTTTCACCATATCTACTCCGCAAGGGATGGTATTCTGAAATGGTGAGACAGGAGTATGGATCCGATATCTGTTCTCTGAAACTTCAATAACTTCCTCTACCTGGATGACTGCATCAAATCCTTCAGGCATGGGCATTCCAGTATTTACCCGGGGAGCGTTGAGTTCAATCCTGTTATCAGGTCCTGCACCAATGGTTTCTCCGCTCTTCACGGCAATTCCGTCAGGTCCGGAGAGGACAACAGGGGGATTGGTTCGATTTGAGTATACTGGTTCGGCAAGAATACGTCCACACGCCTCTGAAACAGGAATACACACAGAATTATCCGGAGCCTGAAATGAACCTAAAACTATCTTCTTTGCTGCAAACAGAGGCAGGAATTGTGAATTAATACAGATTCGGGGAATAATGATCACCTGAAGACTTATCTGAGTCAGACTTGAATCGCAATATATCATTCCATTTAACTACATAAAAAATTAATTACTTGGAGTTACCCCGCACAGAGTAATCGTGGATACACCACGATGATGGATCTCATCCAATTCACATCTTAAAAGAGGGTTTTGGGTAGAGATGATAAAAAAAAATCACCATTTCACGCAGCATCAGGAGCAAAGAACAGGGTTGAATATTGAAATATTGTCATAGTATCCATACATTGTTGAGAATTGCTAAAACCCCTCGTTTGAGAAATTTGCGATAAATTAATCCTGATAAATTCTTATGTAGGCATAGGGGGTTTTAGTTATTCTCTGTTATGTCTAATTCTTATGCCACCAGATTTTTGCATTCATTGATGTTCCAGCAATATGTACGTCATCATTTTTTGTAAAACTGTTCTCTCGGATAAATTCTTCAAGGATATGGGGGGGAGATCGATTAAAGAAGCCGAAATTAATGGAAAAGTCAGATATTGCTTCTTCAATGCTAGAATAGCGATATTGGTTTTCAGTAACATAAGGCTTAAATTCAGGATGAATACCCATCTGAAGGAGAATCTGATAGATTACATCAGATTTTGGGAGCGGATTATACTCTTTTCCATGAAGGGAGGGCCATAGGGTAATATATGCAGATTTTAAGAAAGAGGAGTTAAAAAACCAGAACAAGCATACATATCCCGAGGATACATCATCCATTTTTTGTATGGCTGCTTTCAGGTTATCCATCCCTAATGAGTGTGATGCAAGAACAAGATCATATGGACCATAGAGATCCAATTGCGGATCAATATCTTCCCATCTCTTTTGAATGATTGACACATCCTGAATGTGATGCTCATCAAGATTTTCTTTGAGCACCTTAATCATATATGGAGAGGGTTCAATGGCAGTAATATGTTCTACTCTGGAAGAAAGAGGAATAGTCAAAGGTCCCGTCCCTGGCCCTATTTCAAGAATATGATAATTTGGATTGATTAATAATCCATCAACAAGGTTCTGGGAGTGATTTCGCATTCCAATCACGTGTTTGTTAAACCGTATTGCTGATTGATCATCATTCCATCGTTGAGACCAATGTACATTCTGGTATGATTCCTGGTTTTTTTTCAACTTATCAGACCATACCATATTCCAATCAACATACACCATGAATCACCGATTTATAATCATCTTCAGATCCCAATACCGAAAAAAAGAAGTTAAATAATTTCATACAGGAGGCAAATGACTCAATATCCGATCCGCTTCGGTATCAGTTAAGTCATAGTTATAGAAGCGTGAGTAAAACTCTTTGATCTCTTTGTTCATATCAATATCCGCGAATTTTTCTGGATGGAACGTTTTAGCAAGGTACTCAAGGAGAAGAATTCCTTCGCTACTGTAGTCCCAATAAAATACCCCTTCCGGACAAATGAAGACCTTATTGTCCTTCACCGCTTTGATATCCTGCCACTTAGGATCATTCATAATTACGTCGGTAGAGTTAATGCGACCCATCATAATTATATCGGGATTCCAGGCTGCAACCTGTTCTACAGTGACATCAGCTTTCTGCTGGGTGATTTCTTTTGAAACAAAATTACCTCCAGCCATTTCTACCCACCAGTTAGTATACGTATTCAAACCCTGTGTTTTTAATGCATTTACTCCACCTGCATAGTAAACATTAGGTTTCTCACTTTGAGGGATCTTTGATGTTACCGAGACAATGTTATCTACTTTTTCATCAAAGTATTTCGCATAGTCTGCTGCTTTTTTCTGTCCTTCCAGGCCAAATACATCTCCGAATAGGGCTACTTCTCTCTTAAAACCTGTCGTGAATTTTTCTTCGGTGTCAGGTTTATTTGGAGTATTTACAATCTGGGTCGTGGTGAGAACTGGAATTCCGACCTCATTCATTTTTTCGATAGGCTTATCATAATCCCAGAAAAAAACAAGATCGATGTTTGCTTTCATCAATTCTTCAATATTAGGATCCAGTTCTGTCGTCTGAACGGCCATTTTTTTCAGATCGGGGATTATCTGGACTGCCCAGGGCATTCCTAATACAAAAGGAGTAATCATGGCAATTTTATCAGAACCACCTACTAAATACGTTTTTTCCAAAGAAGGTCCGGAGATACAGGCAACATGTTTCACATCAGAGGGAATCTCAACAGTCTTTCCTGCCAAATCAGTTACGGTTATCATCTTTCCAGACTGATTGTCCGTTTGATCTGCCAGGCCTACTGAGATTGATGCAGTAACGAATATGAGAAGTGTTACAAGCAGGATCCTCAAATAATTGTTTTTATTCATCTAAATTCGCACCCAACCATTGATTACAGTGCTTAAT
>DATMXW010000084.1:0-82429 GCA_035561295.1 Methanospirillum sp.
TAGAGATAAGATAACAATATATTTGAAACTATAATGATAATTTTGTTCGGAAGATTGGGAAGTATTTTCCAAACCTCTCCATCCCGGAAAGATCTTCGTATCTGTTTTTTTTGGTATTACCGAGACTCAATACCATTTCTCTTTTACAACCGGACCAACTTAAGCAGCCCGGATAACTGGCTGATGTGAGCCATTGAAGTAGCTGCAAGAGCAAGCGGATCTATCATTACCGTTCCGTCTTCCCGCTCCTTGATCGATGTTACAGCCAGGCCAGTGAACTCTATAGATTCAGATGCCGGGTTTCAGGTTCTGTGGATGCACCAGGAGAGAGACAATCCCATTGATCACCATTACACCGCAGAAAAACCTACTGACGATTCATGCGAGGGATGGGTCCTTCCGGTGTGGCATGTTCGCGAAGATCAGAAAAAAAGGGGCCATCATAAGTGATGACCGTAAGAAGAACCTGATTAGAACCGCGTAGCGGTTCATGAAGGTTCCCCTAGAAATCCGTCATGATTCTGAACTGATCGATCTCATCACGGTTCAGCTGCTCAAGGAACTCCTCGGCTGCATGATGAACATCCTTGCTTGCCGTGATTGCACGACCGACAACGAGGATATCAGCACCTGCTTTAAGAGCCTCTTTCACAACAGGAACGCGGATACCACCAGCAGTGGCAACCAGAAGCTTTCCGCCGGCGGCCTTCTTCATATCAGCGATATTGCCCCATGCATGGGCAGTAGACTCAGCATCGATTGCCCGGTGGAGCTCGACGATATCGGGCTTTGCCTTGAGGGAGGCTATTAATGCAACTGGATTATCCACGTTAAGCATATCAATGACTGAATAGATGCCAGTCTTGCGTGCCTCAACAATTGCCTTCTCAATCGTGCTCACCGGGGCAAGTCCTGACACGACAACAGCATCTGCAGATGCATCAGCGGCCATACGTGCTTCAAGATTTCCGGTATCAAGGATCTTCATATCAGCAACTATGAATGCATTCGGCCTGATAGCCCGGATCTCTGAAATTGCATTCAGACCAAACTTCTTGATAAGAGGGGTCCCTGCTTCAATGATCAGGTGATCATTCTCAGGCAGTGCTGCAAGAACAGACCGGAGCTTGCCGAGATCAACGATATCGAGCGCAACCTGAAGATAGGGGGCATCCCAGAGCCGGGGTACTTTAAAGCCCATAACTGCATGTGCAGCACGGTCCTTCTCATGAATGAGCGTCTTCTCATCAGGGAACTGCTCAAATGCACGATTCAATGCAAGTTTGACCGCACCATAATTGTACCGGTAGATCCGGTTGTAGTCCTTTGCATCAGGATGCAGGAACGCGCTGGCAAGAATCACCAGGTCATTGAGATCATGCCCGGCAAATACTCCCTCCTCTACTGAATCAGCAACCGCTTTGGCGATTGCTGCCTGGACAGGACCAAACATCTGGGTAACCGCGGCACCAGTCTTCAGGGTAACCTTGGGGATAACCAGTGTTGCAGGCTTTGTCAGGAGATTTGGCCGTACAACTGCGAGAAGAGGGGTGTGACCAGCTGAGAGCTGGGAGAGAGAATTGGCAAACGCATTCCCGACAGGACCGTTCTTATCGCCAATTAGGAGATCAATATGAGCCAGTTCGGCACCATCACCGATGAGGGCTTCGCCTATTAGATACATCTGTAAACCTTCTGCGTATATGTCGGTGATTGATCTATAAAGAGACCTGCCGCAACATCTGCCAGAACAGAAGGGACATGACCAGATGGTGAGATGAGAAAAAATGACCAGACGATACCGTAATTGATAAAACTGTAGAATCAAAAGGTGGGGTCGGTGAGATTTGAACTCACGATCGACGGGTGTCTCCGTTATGAACTCGCAGCATCAGTGCTCCAACGGATCATCACTAAATCAGTAGACCCAGGTATCATCATCTGCACGAACTCAAAGACCGTTGGAGCCCGTCGCCATGCCGGACTAGGCCACGACCCCTTGTGCTCAAATATGTTATCACTCTGCACACTTAAGGATTATGATCGCGACAAACAGAGAAAATATCGTGAGTGATAAATTCCTCAACAGTTCAGTAGTATACAATGGCTGAGCAGAAGGCACTGGAGCTGAGTTACTCTTGCGGTACATCTGATTTTCCCCTCCTGGGAGTTACCATTGGAAAGATGCTGGACCAGATTTGTGCCCGGTACCCGGATGAAGAAGCAATTGTAGCCCCGTTCCAAAATATTCGTCTGACGTACAAGCAGTTTCGGGATGAGGTTGACCGGGTTGCCCGCGGACTGATGGCACTTGATATCAGAAAAGGAGATCGGGTAGGCATATGGGCGATGAACTATGCGGAATGGATCATCGTCCAGTTCGCTACTGCCAAAATAGGGGCCATCATGGTCAATATCAATCCAGCATACCGGACCTTTGAGTTTGACTACTGCCTCAGGCAATCTGAGATCAAGCTCCTGATCATACAGGGCAGATTCAAGACATCAGATTATGTTGGCATGTTCTATGAAGCATGCCCGGAAGCATATGAGGCCCGACCTGGACGAATTCTCTCAGAAAAGTTTCCTTTCCTTAAAACAGTCGTCTTCATGGGAGATATCCCATACAACGGCATGTACAGCTGGGATGAACTGCTCAAGCGCGGAGACAGCATAAGTCCTGAGGAACTTGATGAGAGGGCAGAATCCCTGAACTTTGATGACCCGATCAACATCCAGTACACATCAGGAACTACCGGATATCCCAAAGGAGTTGTCCTGACTCATCACGGCGTCCTGAACAACGGATATATGATAGCCAAAGGAATGGGCTTCTCAGAGAAAGACCGACTCTGCATCCCGGTTCCCTTCTACCACTGTTTCGGTATGGTCCTCTCCAATATGGCCTGTGCCTCCACCGGTGCAACCATGGTTATCCCGGCACCCACCTTCGATCCTGAAGCAGTCCTCAGTACCATCGAGGCAGAACGGTGTACTGCAGTTCATGGAGTGCCAACCATGTTCATCGCCGAACTCCGCCACCCCGAATTTGCAAAGTATGACCTCAGATCCCTGCGAACCGGGATTATGGCAGGATCGCCCTGTCCCATTGAAGTCATGAAAGAAGTGGCAAACAAGATGCACATGTCTGAAGTGGTGATCGTATATGGTCAGACCGAACTCTCTCCAGGAGTCACGATGACCACAACAAAAGATCCTCTTGAGAAGCGGGTGACCACCGTGGGCAGAGTCTTTCCGCACACAGAGATCCAGATCATCGATCCCGAGACAAAGAAGATCCTCCCAAAAGGGGAGATCGGAGAGATCTGTGCACGCGGATACATGACCATGCGGTGTTACTACAATAACCCGACTGCAACCCGTCAGGCCAAGGACGAGAACGGATGGGTCCACACCGGAGACCTCGGTTCATTTGATCCTGAAGGATATGTCCACATTGAGGGAAGACTCAAGGACATGGTCATTCGAGGGGGCGAGAACATCTACCCCCGTGAGATCGAAGAATTCCTGCATCAGCATCCGAAGATATCTGATGTATATGTCATCGGGGTTCCTGATGAGAAATATGGTGAAGAACTGATGGCCTGGGTCATCCTTGAAAAAGAGGCAGCCCTGACCGAGGAAGAGATAAAGTCATATGCTGACGGAAAAATTGCACGATATAAAATCCCCCGGTACTATGCCTTTGTCGATTCTGTCCCGATGAGTATAACCGGAAAGATCCAGAAGTTCAGAATGAAAGAGATGGCTATTGAGATGCTGGGTCTGCAGGCTGATGCCCAGATCAAGACAGCATAACCTTTTTTAAAAAAAAGAGTGATTTTATAAAAATTCAGCGTTCTTTTATCCGGCAGAGTATCGCATCCATCATTTCAGGACTCTTCTCCTTAAGACCCCACCCAAATATTATCGCAATCGCAGCCCCGATTCCAAGTCCCACGCCCCATGCGAGCGGAACGATAAAGGCATAGATAATATCCAGTTGAATCTTCAGCTGGGTCAGAGCAAGCATTACCACAATAAAGTACAGAAACATCCTGAGCAGAAGGATAAAGGGCTGGAGGAGATTAATATCGGCGGTCTCACCGAGGGCAGAAATAAAATCTGAGAAGTAATCCACAAGCAGCAGCCCCACTACTATGATAAGGACAAACGCAATGATGTTTGGAATAAATGCAAGAACCCCGGATAGGGTAGATTTTAAGGATTCTATCTTCAGGGTATCTGCTGCAGACATTATTGCAAGTAGATAGATGATAACCCGTATCAGATAGTCAGCTGCCTCGGGCACCGAAATACCAGATTTAATCAGCGTCTTTCCAACCGATGTTCCCCCGAGCGATTCACAACATCCGGCCTTTTCGAGAAGCATGGAGCCGGTTTTTCCTAAAAGCCTCCCTACAATCCAACCGATTATCAGGATAACCAACGCCGCAATCACATAGGGAAGAATTGCGGACGTAGTATTAATCGATCCCCAAATCGGTTGCATAATCATCTCTCCAATATCTGGCACCTGTCATCACCAACGGTAAATTGCCCTGACACTATAAATAATATTTCTCGGACGGTTGCCTAAATTCAGTAGAGGATTGAGAACACTGCCATGCCACAGCATGGCAAGGATTATGAGTTTTTGACCACAATCATACCACTGAATTCTCTACTGATGATGCATCAGGAGAAAAACAATCTGGTGTCTGCATTATGTTCTGGGACAAAGCAATGGAGACGATCAGTCAGGCTGATCTTCATGACCTCCAGCTAAAACGGCTGCGAGAGACGGTTGAGCGGTGTGGACAGGTCGGATTCTTTAAACAAAAGTTCAAAGAGGCGGGTGTTGGTCCTGGCGATATTCGAACCCTCGATGACCTTCAGAAACTTCCTTTTACGCGCAAGACCGATCTCCGGGCCGGATACCCCTTTGGATTTCTGGCCGTCCCTATGCGCGATGTCGTTCGAATTCATACTACATCAGGAACAACCGGAAAACCAACTGTTGTCGGGTATACGCAGGGAGATCTGGACAAATGGTCAAATCTCATCGCCCGAAATCTCACGATGGTCGGTCTGACCGCTGACGATGTCTTTCAGAACATGGTCAACTATGGGATGTTCACCGGTGGCCTTGGATTTCATTATGGGGCAGAACTTGCCGGAATGACCACCATCCCGAGTGCCACGGGCAATACGAAACGACAGATAGAGATGATCCAGGACTTTGGGGTCACTGCAATTCACTGCACACCCAGTTATGCCCTCCATCTCGCTGAGGCTGCTGTTGAGATGAAAGCAGATCTCTCCTGCCTGAAGACCGGGATGTTCGGTGCTGAACCCTGGTCAGATGCAATGAGAGGAGATCTTGAAGAGAAACTCGGAGTGGAAGCGTTTGACAGTTATGGGATGAGTGAACTGTACGGTCCTGGTGTGGCGTTTGAATGCGAAGAGCATTCAGGACTGCACATCTGGCATGACTGTTACCTGGTTGAGATCATCGATCCCAAGACCGGAGAACAGCTCGGACCTGGAGAGAGAGGAGAACTCGTGGTCACCCCACTGGTCAAGGAGGCAATGCCTCTCGTCCGGTACCGGACCGGAGATATCACCATGCTTCTTGATGATGAATGCCCCTGTGGACGCGGACCCAAGCTGGCACGGTTTACCGGCAGAAGTGACGATATGCTGGTCATAAGAGGGATAAATGTCTTCCCAAGTCAGATTGAGCACGTACTCCTTGGAATACCAGAGGTTGGAAATCACTACATGGTTTATGTGGATCGGGTGAATCATATGGATGAGATGACAATCGACGTTGAGGTATCACCCGGCGACTTCAGGGGAGAACTATCAGACCTGAAGATCCTGCAGATCAAAGTAGTCAAAGCACTGCGCGACGTCCTTGAACTGAGAACATCGGTGAAACTGGTCGAACCAGGAAGCCTTCCTCGTTTTGAAGGAAAGTCAAAACGAGTCATAGACCGACGTGGGGGTATGTAAGTGCGGTGCTGGGATCCAAGAGTTGAGGAGATGCCTGCTGAAGAACTCAGCCGCCTCCAGTTCAGACTACTCAAAACCCTGGTATACCGGGTATACAGTTTTTCTCAGTTCTATCACGCACGTATGAAGGAGGCTGGTGTTCACCCGGATGATATCACCTCGCTTGAGGATATCGCCAGGCTCCCGTTCATGTACAAGAAAGACCTGCGTGATAACTACCCGGATGGGCTTATCATGACTGAACAGGAGGAACTGGTCAGGTATCACGTCTCCTCAGGGACAACCGGAAAGCCTACCGTGGTTGGGTATACCAAAAACGATATTTATAACTGGACAGAATCGCTCGCCCGTGCCCTTACCTCAGCCGGAATCGGACGAGGAGATGTAATGCAGGTCAGTTATGGGTATGGTCTCTTTACCGGCGGTCTCGGCCTCCATTATGGAGCCGAACGAGTCGGCGCCACCGTTGTTCCCACCTCAGTTGGGAACACCGAGCGTCAGATCGAACTCATGCAGGATCTCAGGGTCACTGCTATCGCCTGCACTCCCTCGTATCTGCTCCATATGGGTGAGGTTGCTGAGAAGATGGGGATCTCTATCAAAAATGATACCCTACTCAGAAAGGCCATCGTTGGTGCAGAACCCTGGAGTGAGCAGATGCGGATCCGAATCCGTGAATGGCTCGGAGTCGAGGCCTATGACATATACGGGACAAGTGAGTTATCAGGCCCGCTCTTTTGTGAATGTATTGAACAACAGGGATTTCATGTATGGGGCGATCTTATCTATCCTGAGATCCTGGACCCTGATACCCAGCAGCATCTCCCCCCGGGAGAGCGGGGAGAACTCGTTGTGACCATGCTGCAGAAAGAAGGGCTGCCGATCATCAGGTACCGGACCGGAGATATCACCACCATACGCGAGGAGCCATGTGCCTGCGGACGGACTCATCCCCGTCTGGACCGACTTTCCGGGAGAGTTGATGACATGCTCATTATCAGAGGGATAAATGTCTTCCCCTCACAGATCGAACATACACTTCTTGGTATCCCGGAAGTCGGAGAACATTTCATGATTGAGGTAGACCGGACCGGCTCACTCGATGACATGCTCGTCAAAGTAGAGATCGCGGGGAGCTCATTCTCTGATAAGATCACTGATCTGATGCGGGTAAAGTCCAAGGTTGAACGAACCCTGCGCAACGCCCTGAACGTGGCGGTTACCGTTGATCTCGTTGAGGCGGGATCACTCCCGCGGTTTGAAGGAAAAGCAAAACGAGTTATAGACAGAAGGAGGTTATGAATGAACTGTGAGCAGTATATCATCAGACAGATCTCACTCTTCTCTGAGAACAAACCGGGCAGACTTGCAGCGATGGCAAAGGCCTGCCAGGATGAGGGAGTGAATATCCTTGCATTCTCTATCGCTGAAGCAGATGGGTTTGGAGTGATCCGTGCCCTTGTTGACAAGCCGGACCTGGCATATCAGAAGTTGACCGCACTCGGGTTTAATGTGGCATTTACTCATGTGATAGGAGTAGGAATGAGGGATGTGCCAGGTGGCCTGTATGAGATCGCGTCAAAGCTTGCCGATGCTGTGATCAACATCGAGTACTCTTATGCATACTCAGGAAAGGATGGAGCGGTCCTGATCCTCCGGGTGGATCAGGTAGAAGAGGCAATCAGGCTGCTTCTCTCTAACAAGTTCCATATAATTGCAGCCTCTGAGATCCATTAACCTTTTTTTGGAAAGGGGAATCCATACGTTCTTATAGTTCGCTCCCCATTCCAGTTCAGAGAGAGATGACAACAGAAAAAAAGGTACTCATAGTGATAGCTCCGCGCAAATTCAGGGATGAAGAACTGACCGAACCTATTCACTACCTCGAGAAGGCAGGAATTGCCTATGAAGTAATCTCAACATCCAGGGGGCTCGCGATCGGGATGCTTGGCGGGAAGATGCTTATCGAGCAGACTATCGTTGGGGTGAAAGAGGATGGTATCGCCGGATATGCAGGGATACTCATTGTTGGTGGCGGTGGATCGGTTGAGTATCTTTGGAATAATACTCCGCTGCTGGAACTGGTCCACCTGTTCGATACAGCAGGGAAGATAGTCAGTGCCATATGTCTCGCTCCGGTTGTCCTCGCCCATGCAGGAATACTGAACGAGAAGAAAGTTACCGTCTGGAATGATGATGTCGCTATTGAAGAGATTCAAAAGGCTGGTGGTATCTTTACCAGTCAGCCGGTTGTAGTGGATGGGCGGATCATCACAGCAAACGGCCCAACTGCAGCAGCAGCATTCGGCGAAAAAGTTGCAAAAGCGGTTCTAGCCAGCTGAATCAGGGGCAGACCGAGGGAACGAGACACCAGGAACAGCAATAAATATCCCGGTGCACCATATCCCTCTATGACTCACCTGAATCTGATATCAGGAGGAATGGTGCTTCTCCTCCTGATCTGCATTTCCCAGGGGTTATCAGAAAATTCTTCTTCAGCAGCAGGGAGTATCAATGATCTACCAGCCGATGAACAAGTCCGGACCAACCTTGTAGATGACTCGTCATTATCACCATTTTTAGAAAAAAAACCTCATGCTCTGGTGGTGGTTGCCCCCAGTGATTTTAATGAAGAGGAGCTGAAGGGTGTTATCTCTGCCCTTGAAGAGGCGAAAATTGGGTATGACATCGCCTCAACTGCTTCCGGAGCAGTTGACGGGATGTCTGGAGGAACCATAAAAGCAACAATCTCATTCAATGACGTAACCAGCTTGGGAATTGCACCCTATAATGGGATCATCATTATTGGAGGCGAGGGGGCAATTACCAGTCTGTATGACAACCTTGTTCTCAGGGAACTGGTCAGAGCCTTTGATCAGGAGGAGAAGATCGTCAGTGCGATATGTGCCTCCCCGGTTATCCTCTCCCGTGCAGGTATCCTCCAGAAAAAAACGGTAACCTTGTTTAGAGACCCCCAGTTGATTGAAGAAGTACAAGCATCCGGAGCGAGGGTTAGCAGTGATCCGGTTGTCACCGATAGACGGATCATCACGGGAATCGGCCCAGATGCAGCCGTTGACTTTGGCAGAACAGTAGCTGCAGCCCTGCAATAACACTTTTTTAAGTTCTGTAAACCAGGTAGGAAATTAATTCTCCCGGTTTCTGGAGAGAACAAACGGAAGGAGAAGCATCACCGCGATGATCAACCAGAACTGTGCAAATATGGAGAGCAGGTTCTCCTGACCGGCATCATAAAACCTGATCTCCAAGTACCGGGCTTTCTCCCACCTGACAATACTTGCATTAGCATCATGACTGATCACGGAACCCCCAGGCTGAATTGAGGTCAGCAGCGGATTATCAACCTTGAGTTTCTCGGGAAGAACCACAGATATCTCCCCTGGCTCAGTAAACTGTGCCTGTATCGTGTTTCCTGATATCTTCCCGTCATACCTGATCGTATAATTTCCGGACTCAAATCTGATGACTCCGCGCTCTTCAGTATAACTGGTGTTTACCCCTTCTCTCCAGAGCGAGATATTATGTATCTCAAGCGGAACCCGCTCACCAAGCATACCGCTCTGAAAGAACTCATACTTGTCAGTGCTATTCACCGATGCGGTTGCTCCATAGCTCGTTCCATTCTCTGATACCAGATATGTCACATTCAGGGCTGAAACTGGAACTCCAAGGAGTACCAGTATCAGAGCTGTAAGGCAGCCAGCAGTGATTCGAGTGTTGCGTCGCATTCGACAGGTGGATTGCATTGCTTGATTACCGTCTCAGGATCCTTGAGAAGATGGCCGGTTACCACACAGACGATTCGCTCATTGCGATCAATAACTCCGGCCTCAACCAGTTTTTTCACACCGGCAACCGATGCTGCCGAAGCCGGTTCTACTCCGACACCTTCCTTTCTGGCAAGATCCCGTTGCATGGCAAGGATCTCGTCATCAGTAACTGCAGCAGCAGTGCCCCCACTCATTCGGATCGCAGTGAGAACCTTCTCTGCATTCACCGGTGCACCGATGCGGATCGCGGTAGCAATCGTCTCAGGGTTTGCATCAGGGATCAATTCAGGCAGGTTCTCATGAATTGCCCTGACCACGGGCTGAGATCCTGCTGCCTGAATACCAGTCATCATCGGCATCCGATCCACAAATCCGAGTTCTTTCAGCTCGAGGATCCCTTTGTATACTGCAGAGATATTTCCGGCATTTCCAACCGGCAGCACCATCCGGTCAGGCACTTCACCATCAAGCTGATCGATCGTCTCAAATCCTATCGTCTTCTGCCCTTCAAGCCGGTATGGATTGATCGAGTTGAGCAGGTAGATCCCCTTCTTCTCACAGAGATCTCGGACCATCTCCAGGGCACGATCAAAGTTACCCCGCACCGAGATAACCCGTGCCCCATGCATAAGAGCCTGGGCGACCTTACCCAGGGCAACCTTGCCGGCAGGAAGGAGCACAATGGTCGGGACCCCGGCCCGTGCCCCATACACTGCAAGTGAGGCTGAGGTGTTACCAGTGCTGGCACATGCTACCGAGCTCATCCCCAGCTGAAGTGCCATAGAAACCCCTACAGTCATCCCCCGGTCTTTGAACGACCCAGAAGGGTTCATCCCTTCATGCTTGGCATACAGCTTCTTCAAACCGAGTTCTTCGCCAATCCGTTTCAGATGGTACAGGGGAGTGCCCCCTTCCTGAAGAGTGACCGGCTCACGCTGAACCGGCAGCAGCTCACGGTATCTCCAAACAGAGATCGGTCGTGCCAGCCAGTCTTTGCGGGTGATATTGATATTGGCGAGATCATACCTGACCTCAAGGAGGTGTCCGCATCTGCTACAGGTGTAGATTACCGCATCAGACGGATAGGTCTCCCCGCAGCTGATACATACGAGATCATACATGGTGGAACAGTTTAGCGCTCGATCTACTTCATGCTGTGGATACATTACCAGAGAAGGAGATAGCCGGGGGCCCGGCACAAGAGAAAAGAGTTACTCTGGTTTTCCTGCAAACTGTTCGCGTATCTGCCCGACCCGCATCTCCTGGAACTTCAGATTCGTCTCCATACTCCTGATTGCAATATTTATATCATCAGAGAGTTTCATCGAGGCATCTGACAGATCATAAGTTGCGGACAGGAGTTTGAGCAGACGTTTTGAGATCTCGACACTCTTGACCAGGCGCCCGTACTCTTTAATGAGGGCCTCATCAAACCCGCCTTCCTGGGCCCGGGTCATATCAGTCTGAATCTGCAATCTACGATTGATAACGCCCTCAATAGCAGCATACAACTCAGAATGAGTTACCGGCTTTAAGATGTAATCTTCGATATACATCCCATACTCCTGCGCCTCCTGCGGAGTCAGCTGCTTTGCGGTTAGCATCATGACCGGGATCTCCTTGGTATCAAAATTCTGCTTGATTGCAACCAGGGTCTCCCATCCATCCATCGGCTCCATCATAATATCGAGGAGAATGAGATCAGGGGTCACCGTTCGCAGAAGATCAATTCCTTCGGGCCCGCTGTTCGCAGAGTATACCGTATACCCACCGCGCTCAAGCATTGTCACAAAGATATCTACGATGAACGGGCTGTCATCGATCACCATGATCGTTGCCATCAGAAACTCCCTCCTACTTCTTCTGCGATATCACGCAGGGTTGCAGTCAATCCCACCATATTGGTACCTGGTTCAATGAGGGCAGTCAGCAGAATCTTATCACCTGCGCCCATAATGATCAAAATTCCATCAGGAGACTGAATGGTGACCATCTCCGGGGATTGAACCTTGATGATAACTGCGGCAGATTCTGCAGAGGCGAGAAGAGTTGCGCACATTGCTGCAAACCAGGCCTCGTTGAACTCCCCTGCCGCATGCTTTCCTAGCATAATACCGTCACGGGAGACCAGGGCACAGAGCCGAACCCCCTCTACTCTGGTAATATCCTCAATGATACCGGCTATCTTCTCCTTTAGCATATATGGGCCCCGTAAACTACGATAGGTACGATATAATCTCCAAACTATATATTTAGTCTTTTGCGTCACTCCTCACAATTAGATTTGACCCGGTCGAAAACGACCGGAACACGAGAAACCTTCACACTGGAACGCAGATGGGTACCATCTACTATCTGATCCGGGTCCTTCATAAACCGTTTTTCTCAGGACGAATGGGTGTGCATGCAAAATGAAAAAGGGTAAATTCATATGTGAGTGCTGAGAAAATAGTATGCACTCGGGGCCATAGGGTAGCCTGGCATCCTAGGAGACTGGGGGTCTTCTGACTCGAGTTCGAATCTCGATGGCCCCATTATCTTTTTTCAGGAGTTATATGTATCATGATAACCGGTGTTTTGATTGCCTTCTCTCACGGGTGGGACTTGAATGTGAGCTCACCGGTGCCTCAGAATCAGAGCGGGAAATCGTGCTCGCCCATGCCCATAAACTGATCACCTTCCTGCATACAACACCATGGACTCACCCTGTTGTTGCAAGTCAGATCCATCGATCTGTGTATCAGAAGTTAGGAAATTGCGATCCCTTCGCACAGCTTAAGAAAGATTCCAACATACAGGCTGCCGGGGTTATTGATCTGATTCAGGGGGATCTGACTGATTTCCGGAGCATTGTGACCGCTGCAGTAATCGGGAATATCTTCGATTATGGGGTTAAGGGCCATGTTATTGAAGAGAATTTCCAGGATTTTTTTAGACGCGAATTTGCATCAGGCCTGTATATTGATCACACCGATGAGATCCTTGCACTTTGCAGACGGATCATATATATCACAGACAACTGCGGAGAGATACTCTTTGATAAACTCCTGCTTACCTATCTGAAAAAGCATGGTGCATTCATCACCCTCATCGTTCGAGATGGACCTATCCTAAATGATGCCACCCTTGAGGATGCATATGCCTGCGGTTTAGACGCGCTTGTTGACGAGCTCATTACCACCGGCTCAGGATGTGAGATAGGAGTCAGATTCGATCTGCTCTCAGAACCGGTCCTTGATGCGTTTGATCAGTGCAGCCTTATCATATCCAAGGGTATGGCCAATTATGAGAGTCTGCGTGAAGAAGAAGGCCTTCCCCCAATTGCATTCCTCCTTGCAGCAAAATGCGATCCCATCGCAGAAGAACTACATGTTCCCCGGGGTGCAAAACTAGCACTCCTCAAAAAGTGAATTCAGTCATCACCTTTTTGCCTTCAGGAGTTCAGTACTCCTTATGGCCTTTGAGGGGTTATCGTACGCATGGCTTGTAATTCTCGCCGGAGTTTTCTTAATCGGACTTGAAGTCTTCTCCCCCGGGTTCTTTCTCCTCGTTCCCGGAACTGTTCTGATCATCATTGGTCTGCTTCTCCTGCTTGGTATTGATATCTTTACTACAAATATTGGCATCCTGTTTGGAGTCGGCATCGCAATTGTTGTTGCCCTGGTAACTGTCTTTGGGTATAGCCGGATGACCGATCCGGACCAGAAACCATTTACACTTAGCATGGACTCACTTGCCGGAAAAGAAGGGATGCTTACTGCTGCTGCTGACGAGCAGAGCCTGAACGGAAAAGCAACCATTGAAGGCCAGGTCTGGAGTGCAAAGGCGAAAAAAGGGACGATCCCTGCGGGAGCAAGGATAAGGGTTATCACCTCAAAGGGCGTCCATATTGTTGTTGAAGAGGTATAGTAATGGCATTTTTTGAAACTTTTATTACCATCATTCTGATTCTGATTATTCTGATCATCTTTGCCCGTGGCGTGGTTATTGTCCAGCCCTATGAACAAGGATTGCAGATACGACTGGGACAATATATCGGGAGGATGAGCCAGGGATTCAGGTGGGTTGTTCCGTTCATCACCCAGGTTGTAAAACTGGATCTCCGGACACTGGTAATTGACATCCCCTCCCAGGAGGTCATCACCAAGGATAACTCTCCAACCAATGTCGATGCTATCGTCTATATCAGAGTCATTGATCCTGAGAAAGCATTTTTTGAGGTTGTAAATTACCGTATGGCAACCGTTGCCCTTGCCCAGACTACCCTGCGAGGGATCATCGGTGACATGGAACTTGATGAGGTATTGTATAATCGTGAGTCTATCAATACCCGGCTTCGTGATATCCTTGACCAGGAGACTGATCAATGGGGAGTAAAAGTAGAACGGGTTGAGATCAAGGAAGTGGATCCAGTCGGGGCTGTGAAGCAGGCCATGACAGAACAGACTGCAGCAGAACGAGAGCGACGTGCTGCAATTCTTCGCGCAGATGGTGAAAAGCGTTCGGCTATCCTGAAGGCTGAGGGACATAAAAAAGGTATGATCCTTGAGGCAGAAGGAGAACGGCAGAGTAAGATCCTCAAGGCTGATGGGGAACGGATGTCACAGATTTTGCGTGCACAAGGTGAAGCCCAGGGTCTGCGGGTACTCTCAGTCGGTGCCAGATCCCTGGATAAGAAGGCAATCACCGTCCTCTCACTAGACGCACTCAAGACGATGTCTGCAGGTCAGGCTACCAAGATTATTTTCCCATTCGAAATATCAAGTCTGATTCGTCAGGGAGCTAAGTATCTGGGAGCAACAGAAGATATGGATGATACTGATATCCATGCAACAGAGCTCGATGAAAGTCTCCTCGGAAGTGTTCCTTCTTCAGGTCAGATAGCTGAAATTGTAAGATCCATTGAGGATGAAACAAAAGCTATCATCAGAGAGGAGACTGCAGGAGTCCCTATCATTCCGGATAAGGATGGAGTTATTTGAAAAGACTGATATCTGAATGATTCACATAGATGTTACACTGGAGCTAATATTCAGGTGAATTATCAACAGACAAGGGGAGAGAGGGAATGAGTCAAGCTCTGAAAGTCCTGTATATCGATGATGAAGCCCTGCTCAAGATGGCGTTTGTCGAGACGCTCAAGCAGCAGGGGTACAACGCCCGAGGGGCCATATCAGGGAAAGAAGCTCTGGAGCAGGTGGATGAGGAGACACCAGATATCCTCATTCTCGATGTGATGATGAAACCCATGGATGGATGGGAGACACTCAGTCATATCAGAGAGAGGCCTGAAGGAAGAACCATCCCGGTCATAATGCAGACCGGAAAAAGCCTCACACTCAAGGACGTACTCAAATATGGTGATCAGATAGAAGATTACCTGATAAAACCAGTACGACTTCCGGATCTGGTAAGAGCTATTCAGAATGTTCTGGATCGCACCCGCATGATAGAGGAGGAGGTTGCAGATGCATCAAGCAGGGGAGGAGATCCGGCTCTGATTGCAGAATACGCCATTCTTAGACATAAAACAATCGTTGGGAGCCGTCTCATTGAGGTCCTCGGCAGAATATATCCGGTGACAAAAGAGGGTATCATTGAGACTGACTATGAAATTCCTGAGCTCAATGATGTGGTAAATCGGTACACAGAAGATAAAACCCGGTTCCTGGAACTTAAAACGATACTTTTCTGACCCATAATACAGGGGATCAAAACCCCCCCTTATCCTCAACCTTTTTTGATATCGCATCAAGGACAGTTTTTATTGTCAGAATACGGGCGTAGTACTTGTTATTCGCCGGGATGATCGTCCAGGGTGCTTCAGGAGTAGAAGTCCTGCGAATCATGGCATTGACCGCATGTTCATACTCATCCCATTTTTTGCGGTTCCGCCAGTCTTCATCTGTTATCTTCCATTGTTTATACGGATCATCCTGACGTTCAGTGAACCGCTTCAATTGCTCATCCTGATCAATATGGAGCCAGAATTTGATGATGACTACCCCGTTGCGTGCCATTCGCTCCTCCATCGCATTGATCTCATGGTAAGCCCGCTGCCATTCATCCTCACGGCAGAATTTTTCAACACGCTCGACCAGCACCCGTCCATACCAGGACCGGTCAAAAATAGTAATATGCCCTTTTCGGGGGAACTTTGGATAGAACCGCCAGAGGTAATGGTGTATTTTATCATAATCGTTCGGAACACCTATCGGTTCTACCACATACCCCCTGGGATTGAGCGGATTTGTGAGTCTGATAATGCACCCCCCTTTCCCTGCCGCATCCCACCCTTCAAAGACAATGACCACAGGTATCCCCTGACGATACACATTAAACTGAATCTTTCTGAGATCCTCCTGCAGGCTTTCAAGAATCGGTTTATACTCCTCCTTGGTATATGCTTTCTTCAGATCCACGGTGTCAAGAATAGAGGGATCCCCCATATCCTGCATCACCCCTTTTACTGCAAGATACTGAGAACTATCAGAGGCAGGTTGATCCAGATTAGCAAGCCAGGCTTCCACCATTGAATTTATCGTCTTCAATACTTTGACATGGGCATACCGAATCTGCTCTGCTTCAACGATCACCCAGGGGGCTGCCGGGAGATCGGTCTTCATGAGCATCTTCTCTATTGTCGGGAGATACTGCCCGTATTGATAGATCCCTTCCTTGCGTCTGAGATACCGGGTCTGGTACGTGAACGGATCATCCTCGAGATCGGCCAGGCGTTTTTTCTGCTCCTGCTTACTGATGTGGAGGAAGAATTTGATGATGAGATTCCCATCTGCAGTAAGTTGCTCCTCAAAATTATTGATATCAGTGATACAATCAGAAGGGAGTTCCTCCATTTTCGTTCGATCAAAGTTCTCAATAAGCATCGAGGTATACCAGCTCCGATCAAATATCGCGATCTGACCAAATGGAGGCACTTTAGTCCAGAATTGCCACATCAGCGTATGATCTCGAACAACATCATCTGGTTCATCAGTCGCATAGACCCTGACCCCGCGAGGATCAAAGGCGTGGAGGAGTTTATTTACAATCTGCGAGATACCGGATCCTCTCCATCCTTCAAAGATGATCAGCACCGATTTGCCCCGCTTCCTGACCTCACGCTGGAGTTCGCCTGTCCGGAGTATGAGTGGTTCAGAAACATCAGCGTACTCACCCTTCGGTATCTTAACCGTCAGATCAAAGGTTTCCAGCATAATATCTCCTCAGCAGCACCCTACTTATAGGTTTTCTCCCTGAGGTGTGAGAGACTCAGAGTATTCAACCTTCAGAATGATCAGGAATCAATAATTTTCCGACATTGATATGGCGATCCCTGCCGATAGTACTGGACGATATGGCGGATCCGTACATTGAACGTGAGTTGATCAGGCTCTCCACCGAACTGGGCCTGCTTCGCAAATTTCCTGAAGATGAACTTGCAGCAATCATCAGGGATGTCGGGTTTACCTGTACCGGTTGCGGTGGCTGTTGTACAACCAGCCAGAACGGTCATGTCTTCCTGCTCGAAGAGGATACCGCAAGAGCGGCGATAATCTGTCCCGATGCCCTGATCCCGGCCCCGCTTTTTGAACTTTGTGATAGGAACGGAGTATTCTACGTCTCCGGTTATGCCCTTCGTGCTCATCCTGATGGATCCTGTATCCACCTTGTATCAGGAAGATGTAGGATCTACCAGGAACGGTTCTCTATCTGCCGGGTGTACCCCTACATGCTTCATCGGGAACCTGATGAGCGGGGAAAAATGGCATTCAGGCAGATCAGCGGTCTGAATGAACATGGAGAGTACCATCACCCGATGACCAGTGAGGAGAGCATTGACCTGGCTAAAGATACGATGAGGTACGAAGAAGGATGGTTGGAACAGATGATCGGGTTCTATACTGTGGCTCAGGCACTATTCGAAGGTGCAGGAACCCGTCATGTCAGAAAAATCTATGATAAACGAATGTATGAGTTTTACAAAGGGTTGCCAATCACGGTGATGGTCTATCAGAGAGGAACATTCACTGCGCATACGGTTACAATCCAGGATTACGCAGGAATTATCCCAGGATTGTGATGAGATACCTGGATCTGGTAAGAACCTATATATGAGCCAATGTACAACTAAATACATAGATGCCCCTAGTTGTCAAACCATTCCTGATGATTATGATACCATCAGGATCTCCGCTCCACTGGCGGTACTGCATATCCCTTTGACCAGATCTTATCTGGTTGCACCGTCATCAGAAAATTTCCCATCACGTAAACGATTGATATAATGAAGTCACAGGATATCGCCATTGTTGGAATTCTCCTCGCTGTAGGAGCTATCGCCCGCCTGATCGCAACAGCCCTGGTACCGTCTCCGATTGTCCCGAATTTTGTAATCGTCTTCTATTGCCTGGCAATTATGCTCATCCTTCCGACATTTCGCGAGGCACTCGGGATCGGCATCGTCGGCGGGATCATCTCCGCACTGATCAGCCATTCACTCTTCCCCCCTGCAAATCTTATCAGTGAACCACTCGGTGCCCTGGTCTGCCTGGGAGTCTTCCTTGCCCTGAAAGACAAGATCTCGTTTGCTCCTTCAGTATCCACGCTGATTGCAACCTTTGCATCCGGCCTTACCTTCATCGCCATCGTTATCCTTCTGGTCATGGTAGCACCGGGAATGCTGTATAAAGCCTTCACCGCAACAAGCCTGTATGCCTTCTTCAGCCTGATGATGGTGACAATAGTACTTCCCACAGCGATACTGAACACAGTGGTCGCACAGATCCTCTATCTGCCTGCAGCCCGGGTACTATCACGGGGCAGGGAATGATACTGGCAACGAATCTCAGTTATACCTACCCAATCGCTACAAAGCCGGCACTCCAGGATATCACCCTCTCTATCGGAGCGGGTGAATTGGTCCTGATTACCGGCCCGACAGCAGCCGGCAAGACAACACTCTGCCTTGCATTGGCAGGAATCCTTCAGCATGAACTCGGTGGCTCGCTCACCGGGCACCTCTCTTTTCACCGGCGTCCGATTGCTGAGTACGATGGCATGAGTGAACTGAACCATCATGTCAGCATGGTCTTTGATGACGCCGATGCCCAGCTTATATTCACCAGTGTTGAGGAAGAAGTTGCATCAGGCCTTGAGACCAGAATTCCGATCCAGGCAGAAAGGCAGGCACGTATCGATCAGGTGATGGATCTCTGTGAGATCACACACCTGCGGCAACGACCCCCGTATGCCCTTTCAGGAGGACAGAAACAGCGGGTCGCCATTGCCGCAGCCCTTGCCATGGATGCTCCGGTCCTCATCCTGGATGAACCAACCTCAGAACTTGATGTCCGGGCAACTGAGCAGATCATCTCGATACTGAAAGGACTCAGGGCAGAAGGGAAGACCATCATCATCGTGGATCATTCACTCGAAGGATACCGCGGGGTAGCTGATCGGGTCTTTGAACTCAGGGGGGGAAAGATCGCACGACAGGGAACCTTTGACGAGATGTATCCGGAGGTACAGGGATCCATGAAAGCATTGTATGATGATCCTGACCTAGCCCCGTATACTCCTCCGGCCGGCCAGCCGGTGATCACGATATCTGATCTCTATCGAAGGTATGGGGAAGTACCTGCCCTGAACGGAGTGAGTCTGACCATTTATGAGGGGGAATTTGTGGCCCTTCTCGGTGAGAATGGATCAGGGAAGACAACCCTGGTCAAACACCTGAATGGACTGCTCAGGCCAGATAGTGGCAACGTTGCTATCAGAGATCTTGATGCCACCACTGAACCGGTAATGACGCTGGTCAGGCATGTCGGTCTGGTCTTTCAGAACCCTGATACGATGCTCTTTGCTGACTCAGTCAGGGAGGAGATTCAATTTGGGATAGATAATATCGGCCTTACCAACCCAGGTGAAAGGATCACTACTGTCCTTTCCAAGGTTCAGTTATCAGGTCAGGAAGAGACCTATCCACGCCATCTCTCCCGGGGTGAACGACAGCGGCTTGCTGTATCCTGCATCCTTGCCATGCAACCCGGCATCATCGTACTTGATGAACCAACTACCGGACTTGATGAGGAAGAGTCTGACCGGATGATGCACCTGATGCTCTCTCTCCAGCAGACCGGACATACCATCATCATGGTGACCCACAATATGCGAATAGCTGAAGAGTATGCTGAACGAATCATCGCAATGGAGGATGGGAGAGTCACCGGTGATTATGCCACCCTGCGGAGGGCTGTCTCTTGACCGAGATCCTTCAGTATATTCCCGGCAATGGGGTTTTACACCGGCTCAATCCGGTCACTAAACTGGTGATCGTCGTACTTATCGTGGCGATGAGTGTCCTCACCCCGAGTTATATCTTCCTCGCCGGGCTCATCCTGGTCATCGCCCTTGGGGCATCGATATCAGGGATGCATCAGGAGATCGCAAAACAGATCCCCTTTCTCATCCTGCTCGGAGTCTTCCTGCTCCTGATAACTACCCTGACCGTGCAGGCAGGAGAGACCCTCTTCACCGTGATCCCTGCCTCAGTCCCGATTGTCGGCGGAATGCTCCCGATCACTGAGGGGGGACTGGGCCTCGGCCTGCTCTTTACCTTCAGATTCGTGGTCATGATCCTCTCCTTTCATCTCTTCATCGTAACCACAAAACCGAGTGAATTAGTAACCAGCCTGCTGGTGTTTCGCATGCCAGTCGATTATATCCTGATGTTTCTGATTGCGCTGAGGTTTATCCCAAGCCTCCAGCTTGAAGCAAAACGTATCCACGAGGCTCAGCTCTCACGAGGATACAACCCAGGCAGTGGGGTTCTGGGACGCGTACGCAGTCTGCGACCTATTATGATACCCCTGGTTGCAAACTCCCTTGCCAAAACCCAGGTTCTTGGACTGACCCTGGATATGCGAGGATATCGAAGCAAAAAAACCCTTCCCTTTCATCAGCTGGTCTTCACCTGGTGTGATGCAGGTGCCCTTGTTCTTATCGGCCTGGTAATTATTGCATATGGTATCCATCATTTTGGATAATTTTTTTTTCACTCGTCTGGATAAGGGCGTATTCAGGTAACACCCACATTCCTGATACCCAAGTATGCTGAATAATACGTATGAAGCGATCCATCGGAATCAAACCTGCCGTTATACCCGCACCAGTCCTGCTCGTCGGAACATACGATGCTGACGGATCCCCAAATGCCATGACTGCTGCTTGGGGTGGGGTCTGTTCATCCAGTCCGGTCAGTATCTCTTTCTCGGTTCAGAAATCCCGATATACCTATGAAGCACTTATGAAAAACCGGGAATGTACGATCAATATCCCCACTGAAAAGAACGTACAGGAGGCCGACTTTTTTGGCCTAAAATCAGGAAAAGACATCAATAAGTTTACTGCAACCGGACTGACTCCGAAAAAAGGTACTTCTGTAAACGCTCCCTGGATAGAAGAATGCCCGATTGTCATCGAATGCATCATAAGTCAGATTCATGAGATCGGGATTCACGTTCAGTTTATTGCCGAGGTTATTGATGTCCTGGTCGATGAATCTCTCATAACCAGTGAGGGAAAGATTGACCTAACAACAGCTGCTCCTTTCCTGTATGATCCGCTGAACCGGGTATACCATCGGATCGGGACGCACCTGATGGATGCATTCACTACAGGATCCAAATTCTAAAAGGAGGTACAGGGAAACCTGTCTGATTATGATCCCTTAATCAGATTTTTAGCGATAGAAAAAGCCATATTAGCCTCGTTTATCTGCCCAAGAGCGAGGTGAATCTCTCCCTTCTTATTCCAGATTTCAGGATTATCCGGCTCAATTTCAGTCATCACCTCATAACACTTGAGAACTTCCACATATCTGCCCAGTTTGGTGAGCGTATAGGCTTTGTTCTGCCAGAGGTCCAGGCGTTTTGGATCGATCTCAATCGCCTTATCAAAGGCCAGCAGGGCATCATCGTAACTCTCCAGCCGGTTGAGGGCAAATCCCTTAAGCAGGTATGAGTTCTCAATTTTATCACCACTCCGGGTAAGTTCTATCGCCCGGTCAGCAGCTTTAATCGCAGTTCGATATTGACCGGTCTCAATAAATGATGCCGATTTTCCCTGCCAGGCTCCTGATTCAGCGGGATCAATACTCAGAGCATGATCAAAGTCCTGCATAGCACTCTGATGATCACCCAGATGCTGCAGGGCTACCCCTCGATAGGTCCAGACCTTTGCATCAGAGGGATTATGAGTGATTGACTGGTTATAGGCAATAATTGCATCTGCATAGAGGCTCTCCTTTGCCAGTCGGTTTCCCTGTTCCATCCAGTCTGTTGCAGTCCATGAATCGGTACTGGTGCATCCGGCAATAAACGCTATCGCAATAAGAATAAGGAAGAGAACCGGAGGTAGTGTGCCTGATAGAATCGGGGAAGACAAATGATCACCTTACACGAGTGAGTTTCTGGGTACACGTACGTATGCAGAAGTGAAATGCCTTCCTCTTACCCCCAGATATCCATCAATCCGATCAGGTTAAATACGGAAGAGGGGTCCGGGGAAGGTTCTTTGTGACCTCCTGTTCCATCTGCTTATAGAGAAGGTTGGCCTTCTCCATTGCCACATTGGCCTCTTCCTGACGCCCAAGAACCTTCAGCACCGATGCCTTATTGATCCAGTTCTCCCCATTATTCTGATTCACCTTAATAGCCTGGTCAAAAGAGTGAAGTGCCTCGGTATAATTCTTGACCATGATATAGGCATAGCCCCGTGCACTCCAGATCTTCTCATCATCAGATCTCATCAGGAGTGCTTTATCAAAATGCTGTATCGCCATGTCATATTGCCCACGCCCCGAGAGGGCCATACCCCGGTAATACCAGTATTCAATATTCCCAGGCTCTATCTCAATTGCTTTGAAGAACGATCGCACTGCTTCATCATAATCCCCCATCATGTAACTGGTTCTCCCTTTCCAGAACCACGCAGATGAGTACTCGCTATTCTGCCTGATAGCACCGGTAAATGCATCAATCGCATCCTTATAGCGGACCAGTTCAAAGAGAGAGAGCCCCTTGAGGTAATACAATTCGCTGTCATTGGGTGCAAGTTCTATTGCATGATCAAAGGCAACAATGGATTCAGCATAGTTTCCCTTGCCAAAATCTGCCTTTCCCTTTTCTTTCCACTCTCCGGTGCTCATACACCCCGCAGAAAGAAGACCCAGAAGTAAGAGAAGGCAGGGAAGCAGCGATGAGCGGGATTGACACACCCGGGCAGATATCGTTAGCATAGAGATGCAGAACCTATTGGCTATATGTAAGACAGCAGTACATATGAGACTGCCGAAGTCATCTCTGAATATCAAAAAAAGAGTATTATTCGTAGAGGTACTGCTCATCGATACGGGTGTACGCTGAGAGTTCCTCTTGTTTAAAGTGGATAGAGATCTCGCGCTGTGCTGTCTCGACCGAGTCTGAACCGTGAATAACGTTCATCCCGATCTCAAGAGCATAGTCTCCGCGGATAGTCCCTGATGCAGACCCTGCAGGGTTGGTTGCTCCGATCATATCTCTGCTGATCTTGACGATATTTTTCCCTTCAAAGACCATCAGAAAGCACGGACCACTGGTGATATAGGCCTTCAGTCCTGGAAAGAAGGGCTTGCTGGTGTGTTCTGCATAGTGCTCCATGACACGGGAGTCAGGGAGTTTTTCAAATCTGGCAGCGACCAGTTTGAATCCACGGCGTTCAAACCTGGAGATGATCTCACCAATGAGGCCACGCTGGACCCCGTCAGGCTTGACCATCAGGAAGGTCTGCTCCATCAGTTACTCTTTCCCAGTGCCTTGCGACCTGCTGCAGTCCAAGCAACACGGCGGGGTACACGGCCGAGTTTGTAGTTCTTCTGGCACTTGGTGCTGCAGAAGTAGAAGATCTGTCCGTCTTTCTTGACAAACATCTTCCCGGTTCCCGGTTCCATGGTCTCACCACAGAACGAGCAGTTGTGCGACTCGATCACTGCTTTCACCTCCGTGAGAGTTTCTTTGCCTCACGCTCGGTTTCAAGGAGCATCAGGACATCCCCTTCACGGATAGGGCCGACCGTATTCCGGGTGATGATACGTCCCTTGTTCGGACCATCGAGAATTCGGGCTTTGACCTGCATAGCTTCGCCATGCATTCCCGTAGAACCGATAACCTCGATCACTTCGGCGGGCGTTCCGTCAGACATGGAACTCACTCGGCCTTAAGAGCTGCAATCTGGGCAGCAATCTCGTCAACGATCTCCTTGCCCTTTCCTGGTTTGACAATGGCTGCAGCAGCTGAGCCTACTTCAAGTCCACAGGCAGCGCCAATGTCGTTCTGTTTGGTGATGAAGAGGTACGGAATCTTCTTTTCCTCACAGAGAGGTCCAAGATGCATCACAATCTCTGCCGGCTCAACATCTGCACCGATAATTACAAGCTGGGCGATTCCTCGTTCGATGGCCTTGGTGGCCTCGTTGGATCCCTTCTTGATCTTGCCGGTCTCGCGTGCGGTCTCGACTGCTTCTAGGGCCTTGTTCTGAATTTCATCAGAAACATCAAAGGTAACGTAGTTTGCCATATTTCACCTCATTCAGGAGAGCTGGGTATTCTCCATCATCACTCATCAGTACGTGACGAATGTGCCAAATAATTAGGATACCTGAACGCATAAATGTTTGGAGAAAGAGGCAGTAGGATCCAATTCAGACCAGCAAGCCCTGATTTCAGACCAGACCATATATAATAACCCCTTCTCCGCTCCAGACCGGCTTAAGACCAGAATCGGGCAGTTTTACCTGATATCGTTCACGCTCAGATGGGCCGACATACAGGAGGTCGGCTTGGTACTTCTTCATCAGAGAGAGAGTCCGCGCCGGTTCCTCATATAGGGATCTGACATCTGAAAGCCGTGTTCCATACCAACCCGGAGGAGTATCCCCACGCCACATAAATTCATGAAACGGCCAGCCAATGACCGTCGGAATTCCAGTAAATGATGAAACACGAGAGTAGTATTCATAATCACCCTTCTCTGCCTCGACAAGAATATGAGGGCCACTGATATTGCGAAGAAATGCTATAGCGGGTTTATCCTCCGGGTGCCAGACAGAGAGCCATGCGAGCCCATCCAAGGTAGGGGTATGAGGGCCGGCATGGGAGGCAACTACGATGACGGGACCGATGAGAAGGGCAAAAATCAGAAGAACGGTTGCGGCCTCAATAACCCATATTCGATTAGGAGATTGATCTCCACAGGTTTGAAGAAGTCGCCCGGCCATAGCAGACGAGGAGATACTGAGCAGAAGCCAGGCGCCGATATAGAACTTGAAGATGGTGTTCATGCGGTAGTAGGCCTCCCCCATATTATCCTTCAGGTACAACAGTTCACAGAAGAGAAGAATTGCAAGTCCGGCGCCGGCAAATAGATCAACAGCACCGGACCTTCGGATAATTACTGCACAGAGGAGAAGGGTGACAAGAGCTGCCGCAGGATTGCCCATGATCAGAAAGGGAATGCCACCAAGGAGGATCCAAGGGTGCTTCCTGAAGACAGAGAACAGTGAAAGGGCGATAATGGCCAGAAACCAGCCATGAACCATCATAAACGAGGAGAATGAACTTGGGGTCAGGACAATGCTTACTCCTTCGATCCCTTGCGTCTGCATCTGGAAATAGAAGGGGAGATAACAGAGGATTCCGATTACCGGAACAAGAATGATCCAGAGAAATCCTCCACGAATTGCAGAAAACTGATCGATGATACCGGTATCTGGAACATACCTGATCCCCTGTATCAGTGTTGAAATCCGGCCAGATATTTCCAGCATTCCGGGTTCAATCTTCTCCCGGACAGAACCCCAGATCAAAGCAGCCCCGGTAACCAGAACAAGGGGTGCCAGAACCAGGACATCCCAGGAGTTTGTTGGTGGAAGGGAGCCCAACGCAAGCGCTGAGAAGAAGATTAGGAGAGTCCGCAATTGAGGTGAAGCTGTTCTCCAGCAGGTGATAGTAGCACAGATCAGGAGAAGGAGGGTCGTCTGGGGCAGGATGCCCATGACATGAGCATGCACATCCCCAAATATGAACGAGAAGAGCGGGTATTCATTGATAGTCCCATCTATCACTCTTGTACTGTCCCAGAGAAGTTTACCCCACTCAGTTCCGTTTACTGCCAGACTGATGAACGCAGGGTTCACGAGAAAGAAGAATGCAACCGGCAGAAGACGGAGCCGGGGGAGAAGAAGATGGCCCATCCCGTACACATTCATGGCTGCAACGGCTGCTATGGTCGGCAAAGCGATGGTAAAGATAACCGGAGAGGGAACACCGCTAACCATACCTAGTGATGCCAGCATCCAATGCCCGAGATAATAGTATACCGAGAGGGTACCGCCTGCGAACCAGGGATCAAGAGGGGGAATCTGCGGGCTGCGAATCATCGATGCAATAAAGCCATGATCCATAAATTTCTCAGCATTGCTGATGTCAGGACTGTATACCCTGAGAATAAGCATCGTGAAGAAGACAAATCCGAAAAGGGCATAGTAGCGCCATTCTGACGAAATAGAACGAATCCATCCGGATAACGTATGTAGACCGGATGTATTTCCCGTAATCAGGGAATACAGAAATATAATGGGAAATGGCAAAAGTCCGAATACTGGATCCAGACCCAGAAGTACCGCCCAGAAACTGAATAGTGTAAAGAGCAGGATTGAACCACTACAAGCGAGAGGAACGGCAATCAACGGGAGATTTCTTTGGAAGAGAGGCCAGAGGGAGAGATGGAGGAGAATGATAATAATGAGCCAGGAGATGACCGGGATCATCTCCACCGGAGTGATCATTCCTCTTTCCCGTCCTCATCAAAGAGACGCTTTCTGATAGTGGCCATCATCTCAGGAATGACCCAGTTTCCAAAGTAGTAGATAGAGGCTGCGCCACCAATGAGAGTAATGGCATTTTTTATCAGGTGGTCAATCACCGCAATAAGCGTGGCAAGCGCCGGGGTAACCCCCGATAACTCAAATATGACCGCGAGTGATACTTCGTAGGTACCTACCCCTCCGGGTGTCAGGGGAACTGCCTTGACCAGATTCCCGGCCACGATTGCAAGCAGGATTACCGGGAATGGAATCTCCTGTCCAAACATTAGCGCAACGGCGAGACAGATGACCGTATCCAGCAGCCAGATGACGATAGAAGAGACGAAAAGAATGACCGCTGACGATGGGGTGAGTGAAGCTCCTCTGACCTGATTGAGCATGGTCAGAATGTACCCGAGGTATTTATTCTCAGTAGAGAATCTCCCCATAAAGATGAGGGCTATAAAGAATATGGCCCCCAGAATGAGCGGAACTGCAATTAGGGTGAGCATCCATTCAGGGACTGCGAGCACGAAAACCGCTGCAATCAGACCAAGCAGGGCCACAGTTATGATGTCAAAAACACGCTCAACAACCAGTGATGAAAGACCTTGTGAGACTGTGGCATCATACTCATGCCTGACCAGGATGATACGTATCAGATCCCCAAGGCGCGCCGGTACAATCAGGTTAACAGTCTGAGACAGATAGATACATGCCGTCGCAAATAGTACCGGGACTCTGACTGTCAGACTCCTTAAAATGCTCTCATATCGCCAGCCTCGGAGAAACCAGGCTAGAACGCAGATCAGAATTGCCGGAATGAGAAAGAGAGGTCTGATGTACTGAAGTGATGCACTCAGATCCCCCCAGACCCGCATCAGCATCACAGCTATGATCCCTATGGCCAGAAATACTGAAAGAATCAGAGCAATAATTTTACGATACATGAATCTTCCACCAGAGCCCGAGAATAGAGCGACCCATCTTCCAGATGTCTTCCCTTCGAACCGTTGTGCCAGCACCTTCGCGCCAGAGAACCGGAATCTCTGCAATACGATACCCTCTTCGCTGGGCACGTACCAGTACCTCGGTATCCCAGAACCAGTGCGTATCCGTCACCTCATCAAGGATATCAATAAGTTTTCGCCGATTAAATGCCTTAAATCCACACTGGTGATCATTGACGCGGCTTCCAAGCAGAGTCTGAACCAATAGATTATAGCCACGGCTCTTGATCTCCCGATTGAGACTTCTGGTGATCTCACTATCCTTCATCAGGCGAGACCCGATTGCGATCTCATATTCCTGATCTATTGCCTCGATGAGTTCAATCAGATGATTCATATCGGTCGCAAGATCGACATCAAAGTAACAGAAGATCTCACCATTGGCCTTTCTCACCGATTCGGTCAGGGCTGATCCACGACCTCCACGCTTATCCCGATGCAGGTGAATGATTCGCGGATCCTCCCGGGCCGCGAGAGCAGCATATTCTGTTGATCCATCAGTACTTGCATCTTCTGCGATGATGAGCTCAAATTCCGGATATTTAGATTCCATCAGCTGAATAGTGGCAGGAATTGCCTTTTTAAGCGCAGGGAGATCGTTATATACCGGTATAACGAGGGTAATGATCCTACTTGTCATAATGATGATGTGATAGTAAATTAACCTGAAAAACCTGCAAGATTACTCTGAAACAGCATTCTGATGGCCTCTTCGGATTTCCTTATTCATATCTTTCTCCTGCATATTAAGGGAGTATGAGTGTGGTATAAAATCGGGAACTTCTGAGTTCTAGAATCTGGTGTCCAGAATATTATCGTTCAAAGCCGGCCAGTCTGATCAAAAAGAGAGTGTTATGTAAGAATCCGGGAAATTACCCGTTCAGCCGCCCTGATTGACCCCTCAATACTTCGTTCAGGATAGTTTTCAGGTGAGAACATTCCGGCACAGTACAAATCAGGAATATCAGGCTCTTTCAGATATTGTCTGTATCCGGTCAGGTACAATGGTCCGGCATATTTATCCACTGAAATTCTGCTCCAGATGATCTCCTCTTTGTGTACAGCAAAGGACTGACAGAAGGAATCAATCAGGCGATCGTTAATAGCCGGATCAGGCTCCCCAGTGAAGTATGATGCTACATAGACCAGATGTTCCCCATACCATGAAAAAGGAGCAAAATTGGTGTGTGAGATGACTGCACCGAATGGTGCCGGGTCGTTCATATTTATCCAATATATTCCATTTGCCACATCACGGGGAAGCGCAAGGATCATACAGGCAGCACCCTGATAGGGAACTTCGGGAATACCAGAAACTCCAAGAGATGCGAGTTTTGCCGGTGCTACTGTTGAGATGACAGCATCAAAAAATTCACCATTCACCTTCCACCCTTTCTCAAGGTGCTCGAGTCTGGCAACCGGATTCCTGGTAAGTATGGTGCATCCCTGCTGGGCTGATACCTGAACCAACCGGTCAATGAGAACTGAGAATCCACCCTTCAGGTAACCAAGCCGTTCCCCGGCAATGCTTCTATCAGATCTGATGGCAACCCGACTGAGCAGCCATGCCGCTGAGACCTTATCTGCGTTCTTCCCGAATTTAGAAACGAGGAGTGGTTCAAAGAAGGAACGGTATATCGCTTCACCGAGTTCACGGTGAATGAATTCCCGGGCAGTGATCTCATCAAGCCCGGTCATATCCATCTTTGCTGCTTTTTTGGTAAATAGGCCAAGTTTTACCTTATCCAGAAAACCAAGATACGGGTAGAGCAGGATCTCAACCGGACTGGTAAGCGGGTGAATCTTTGACTGAATAAATGACCCAGTGGACCCGGCCAGCCATACTACAGCATCAGAGAGGCCGAGGTCTGACAAGAGAGCCGGCAGAGCGGTATCACTTCCAAAGAAATGGTGATAATATCGCTCAATGGTATAGGATTCAGTCCGATATGAGGAGAGGAGCCCTCCGGGCTCTTGCTCCTGTTCAAATAGTACCACTTCATGCTGCCCTGACAGGCGATACCCGGCAACAAGCCCGGCAAGCCCCGCTCCGATGATAGCTATACGCATCCAGCCTCTCCGCTCATTTTCCCTTACATTATGCCATCGTGGTAATTGAAGAAACTTTTTGAGTGTACACACCAAAAAGATAGGCAATATCCAAGGGATCCCATATCTTCAGAGCAACTGGTGTAACCACAATGAAAGTATTTTTTATCGGATTCGGTCAGGCGGGAGGCAAAATCGTTGATAAGTTCATCGAATATGATCAACGGGTCGGAGGAGGGAGTTTCCGGGCCATCGCTGTCAATACTGCCCGCACTGATCTCATGGGACTGCAGCACCTTGATTTTGAAGATCGGGTGTTGATCGGTCAGACGACAGTTAAAGGGCACGGTGTCGGTACAGATAACGATACCGGCGCCCAGATCACCTTTGATGAGATCGATATCGTCATGAATGCTATCGATCGGAAAGGTATCGGAGAGACCGAGGCGTTTATCATCGTCGCCGGCCTTGGAGGGGGAACCGGATCCGGTGGTGCCCCGGTTCTGGCCCGACATCTAAAAAAGATCTACAAAGAACCCGTTTATGTTATCGCGATTCTTCCGGCTCCCGAAGAGGGCAGACTCTATTCATATAATGCTGCTCGCAGTCTTGCAACTCTGGTAAAAGAAGCAGATAATGTGATACTGTTTGACAATAGCGCATGGAAGAATGAGGGAGAGACGATTAAGGGAGCGTTTGACCGCCTTAATGAGGAGATCGTCCGCAGGTTCGGGCTCCTATTCCGCGCAGGAGAGGTCGGAGCACTGGGAGTCGGTGAAATGGTCGTCGATTCCAGTGAGATCATCAACACCCTCCGTGGCGGGGGAATCAGTTCAGTCGGGTATGCCATCAGTGAAGTTGGAGGTCAGAACCCTGAACCAGAGAAAGGGCTGATTAACCGTATGCTTCGTCGAAACCAGGTTGAAGAGAAACGGCCTGAGGATAAACTGATGGGAGAGGATCGAGGATCCCGGGTGCTCTCCCTGGTGCGCAGGGCTATGTTGGGCCGGCTGACCCTTCCCTGTGAGTATACTACAACGAGCCGGGCTCTCGTTCTGATCGCTGGCCCGCCGGATCAACTTGACCGGAAGGGTATCGAGAAGGCAAAGAGCTGGGTTGAGGAGAATATCGCCGGAGTCGAGGTTCGTGGTGGGGATTATCCTGCACAAAGCCGGCATGTGGCTGCTGTTGTCCTTCTTGCATCCATCGCTGATGCTCCCCGGGTTACAAATCTTCTTGAGATAGCCAAAGAGACGAAAGCTACTTCAGAACGGATTGATGAAGAGAATGTGCTCAGGCTCGATGAGAGTATCGAACCACTGTTTGAATGAGGAGATTATGAAGGGATCCAGAATACTGGTACTGCTTGTCCTTGTCGGACTGCTTATTATGCCGGTTCTTGCCGGTGTCGAGGTGGGATATGTCAATGTCAAACCCACTGGTGATCTTGAATCAGGCAAATCAAATGTAACTGCTGATTTTCAGATTGATTTCATCTCGGTTGGTGGTGAGACATTTCCAAGCGATGAGAACATACTCCTCTCAACCCAGCTCGATAATCCACTCTGGACCTATGCAATAGTTCTTGATGGTATTGAAAATCCAAGATCTCCGTCAAGCAAAAGTGTTGTAAGTCTGACCGGATGGGAACTCTCATACAAGGATGTTGAGGAGCATGTCAAAGTAAGCCTGAAAGGGACGGCTCCAAAGACAGATAAATCAAAACAGATTGACATCGTTAGTATCAGTGTTGCTTCACCGAATGGCAGGGTAAAAGAGGTTGTCAAGAATGCCTCAGCCTTTATCGCAAACCCGAATGAGCTGAAAGGCGATATCACCTCCGTGCAGGCAAAACTCAAAAAGATAAAAGAGGAAAGCGCCACCTTCAAGGCAGATGGGATTGATACCTCAAAGGCAGATCAGAAGATAAAAGAGGCATCAGACTCGCTCGACCGGGCAGGAAAAGAGAACTATGCCAATGCACAGGTCTATATCCAGAATGGTGAGACCTTTATCAAAGATGCATATTCCTTCTTGGATATGGGTGTCTGTGCGAAGACGATAGCCGATGCAAAAGAGGCGATCGATCGGACTGATGAGTGGATCTCATATTTTAAGACCGAAAAGAATATGGGAACGGATCCCCGTCTGGCCCCTATCATTACCAAGCGTGAATTTGCTGCTGAGTATGCTTCAAGTGCCCAGGAACTCTACGATCAGGGCAAGTATACCGAAGCCCGGAAAAAGGCTGAAGATGCAAGTGAAAAGGCTATTGAGGTCTTCAACGAGACTCAGAATCTTAATAATGAACTGAGTAAGACCCCGGTCAACAAGGGATTTGACTTCAGCGCAATCACCGGTCTGCTTATCTATGTCGTCATTGCGATCATTCTGATCGTTGTAGGTATTGGGTTATTCTTATTTATGAAGAAACGCGGTGGCGGTGGAGGAAAGGGAGGCAACAAAAGTGGCGGTGGCGGTTCATTTGGCTGGAAACAGCGTTCAGCGCCTAAAGCAAAGAAATCTCATCAGTATGATGAACTCTTCTAACTCTTTTTTTATGTGAGGGGGATCCAGATCCTGCCGATTGGAGAATCCAGAGGAATACAGAATATACTACAGGCAACTACCTTCTCGTATCCGTAAGCTGGATAATTCGGGTCAGTTCTGACATAGGAGAAACGGGAATCACCAGCCGTTCCTATACCCAGGAATTACCGGGGAATGGCAGATCTCAAATAATTATTTCGCCATTATTAACTCAATTGTACGCATACGAAAGGCAGAAAAAAAAGGCAGGTTTCTTTCAGGCTGAAAGATTGGGAACCCGGGCTGCGATCTCAGGTTTCGCATACACATCAAGATTCATACTTCCGCTCTTTCCATCCCTGAGCAGATAGTACTGTGGTAACCGATCCTGGTTATCATACCAGGAGAACCAATAACTGAGACGATATGTTCTCTTTTCGTATCCGGGGAGGATCCCATAACTTTCGGTGTCATGAGCGATGATCAGATCCGGATCCTGAGAAAGAAAGGTGGAAGCATTTACCTTATTCCCATAGAATGAGATCTTATTCCACCGGTCACCCCGATAGTACCAGGGGGTCGGCCAGTATGACTCTGATGCAATGACAACAGATCGTGAGTTGTCCATCAGGTTCATGACATCCCGCATCTCTTCACTATTCTGTACCTGGACTATGGGCTCGTTGATATCTATCGGAGTGTAGCAGACATGCACCGTCATGATGATCATCCAGACGCACGCAAGTCCAATCAACACCCATTTTTTCCCGGAAATACCATACGATGCGAGAAGAATCATTGGAAAGAGCTGGTGAATAATCAACCAGGGAACCTTTTCTCCAATGTACGCATACAGCCCGATTGAGAGTATAAACCAGTATAATCCAAGCACAAAGATAAATTGAGATCTATCTCCTATCCCCTGATAGGGCCTTATTACTCCTTTTCGATCTCTAAAATTTTGCAGGTATGCGGATATGGTGGATTTAATTGATGAAAATCCGCTTTCTCTGATACCAAACTGCCATACTGCAAGCAGGGAGAGCAGCACAATTGGAACTTCATATAATCCCAGGATAAATCCATACCAGTAAGGCGGACCACAAAGACGGCATTGGCCATGGACTCCGGTCCAGTGTTCTATTGCTTTGAAAGCAGCCTGCACAAACATTTCAGGATGCATGAAGAAGGTAGTATAGCAGACCGCCCCGATCCCTGCCATAACCAGAATACCGGTAAGGAAGTCCCGCTTCCAGGCTACTGGAAGCATTATTCTTCCGGCGAGGAGCATCATCAGGAAGAATGAACCAAATATCAGGAGCGTAAACGGCATATCCTCTTTCAGACACAGACCACAGGCTGCACAGATAGCGGCACCAATGCCATATTGCCACCTGCCCTTATCCAGATAGATAAGGATGCATACGAGGAGGGCTACGGTAAAGAAGAGCTGAAGGATATCATGACGCAGGAACCGCGAGAAGTACACCATGCAGGGGGAGAGAGCAAAGAATGTCCCTCCGATGACGGCATAATTCTTTGATAACCAGCCTTCCCGGTTCAGTATCCAAAAAAGCGGAATTATTGCTGCTCCGAATACTGCCGGAAGGAACCTGACAATCATGTCAGAGTCTTTAAAGAGAAGAAACGCGGCTCCGGTAAGATAGTACAGGAGCGGGCCGTGATACATCGGATCATACAGGTATGTTCCCTTCGTGATCAGTTCATAGGCAAACCAGGCATGAATAGCCTCGTCGTGATGAAGCAGTTTCAATTCAGGAAATATGACTCTGAGTATGAGACCCGCCAGAAAAACAAAAAGAAGGATCCGCCCTGCGGAGGTGCGGGTATAGATATTGGAAATACGTGCGGCAAACACGTTACGCCGCCACCAGGCTCAGCTTTCGAGTACGATCTCGATACCGATGTCCTTTGGAACCTGCGTCCGCATCAACTGGCGGAGTGCACGCTCATCAGCATCGATGTCGATGAGGCGTTTGTGAACACGCATCTGCCAGCGGTCCCAGGTTGCTGTACCTTCACCATCAGGGCTCTTGCGGATGGGGACCACAAGTTTGCGGGTGGGGAGTGGTATAGGTCCTGCGAGGTTGACACCTGTGCGTTCGGCGATCTCTCGGATCTTATTACAGACCTCTTCAACTTTATGATAATCAGTACCGGTGAGCCGGATACGGGCTTTCTGCATGATAAAACACACCCAAAAAATTGGGTTAGCGGAATTGTTTCTTAACTACGTCGACGCACATACCGGCTGCAATGGTCTGACCCATATCACGGATTGCAAACCTGCCAAGCTGTGGGAACTCTTTTGCACTCTCCACACAGAATGGTTTTGTTGGCTTGCATTTGACAATTGCTGCATCCCCTGCCTTCAGGAAGGTCGGGTTCTCCTCAGAGGTCTGACCAGTTCGTGGGTCAAGCTTCTTAACGAGTTCGATAAAAGTACAGGCAACCTGTGCAGTGTGACAGTGGAAGACCGGAGTGTACCCTGCGGTGATAGCGCTTGGGTGCTGGAGCACAACGATCTGTGCAGAGAACTCTTCAGCGACTGCCGGAGGATAATCAGCTGCACCACACACATCACCACGGCGGACATCGTCCTTACCGATACCACGGACGTTGAACCCGATGTTGTCTCCGGGAAGTGCCTGTGGCTGTTCTTCATGGTGCATCTCAATAGACTTGACTTCCCCACCCTTGTTGGCTGGCATGAAGACAACGTTCATTCCTTTCTTGATTACACCGGTCTCAACACGGCCGACAGGAACGGTTCCGATACCAGAGATTGAGTATGCGTCCTGGATCGGAATCCGAAGAGGCTTCTCGGTTGGCTTCTCAGGAACTTCAAGTTCGTCAAGAAGTGCAAACAGAGCCTTACCCTTGTACCAGGGCATCTTTTCGCTGACCTTGGTGATGTTGTCACCTTCGAATGCACTGATTGGGATGAATTTTACTGAGTCAGGGTTGGTTCCAACCATGCGAAGGAGGGCTCCCATGTCAGTCTTGACCTGGTTGAACCGTGCCTCTTCATAGTTGGACGTATCCATCTTGTTGACACCGATGATCAGCTGCTTGATACCAAGGGTCTTTGCAAGGAACACGTGCTCCTTGGTCTGCTCCATGATTCCGTCAGGTGCTGCGACAATGATGATTGCTGCGTCTGCCTGTGATGCACCGGTGATCATGTTCTTGACAAAGTCTCTGTGTCCAGGACAATCTACAACCGTAAAGTAGTACTTTGCGGTGTCGAACCTCTTGTGAGCGATATCGATGGTGATACCACGTTCACGCTCTTCCTTGAGGTTGTCCATGACCCATGCAAATGCAAAGGAACCCTTACCCTTTGACTCTGCTTCCTTCTTGTACTGTTCAATGATGTGAGCCGGGACAGCGCCGGCTTCGTACATCAGACGGCCGACTGTCGTAGACTTTCCGTGGTCAATGTGGCCAATGACCGCGAGGTTAATGTGGGGCTTCTCAGCTGCCATAGATAATAATCCTCCAATACCTCCGCAATATATCAGATCTGCCTTAAACAGTCCATTTATGCGAGTATACTATATTTGATAGAAGTCCTTTTTAATAGTTTTCATATCGGTATTTTATTTAATTATTCCCGCATTTTTGAATCTGAGCCCGGATGACGAACAGATATATACTAATCGGGGGTAATATCTCCTTCAGATGAGAGATCTTTTGATACTTCGTGAGGCAGGGACTGACAAAGCCCATGTTGAATGTGCCTCGGGAAAGCTCCCGGTACATACCCGTTGTGCAATCTGCATCCATTGTAAGGGAATCAAAGTTGGCGCGCGTGTAATGCCATCCCCGTATGAAACCTCTGCCGAACAGGTCCGGGCCGGCACATTGCCACCTGAAGCATTGATGGAAGCGGCTTTGCAGTTCAACACGCTGGTCAGAGATGGAAATGAAATATCCTGTTCAGATGATGAACAAAAGGGATATACCCCCCGCTTCAGATCCAAGATCTGATGAATATTTTCTCATTTTAGGTGATAATTTCGTGGTCTCTCTGAATTTCATACCATAGAGACCATGATCACGAGCACAACCGCCCTGGTTATCTCACCGGATGCTCCGGTTACATCCCCATTCACTCCACCAAAGAGACGACCGGCCACATATATTAGACTCAGCGGAACAGTGATCGCACCAATAATTACTGCAAGAAACTGAAGAGGGCCTGCACATAACCATACCGCAGGGATGAACAGGAATGTTGCCGGTATGATGAACCAGGGTCTGGTTTTCAGATGGAGTGCTGCATGGAGTCCGTCATGAAACGGCCTGCCAAAGATGGTCATAACTGCCATTGCATACTTTCCTGCCACCTCCGAGAGTATCAGTGCTCCAAATCCAATAGCAGGAGAGGTAAGGGAAGTGAGGGATCCCACTGAGATCAGAGTAATGGTCATACCAAGTGCAATTCCGCCGGTTCCGATCGTCCGATCGGTCAGTGCACGAATCCGCCGCTCCCTGCTCCCATGAGCCATCAACCCATCTCCGAGATCCATCAACCCGTCAAGGTGATTACACCCGGTTATCAGAAAGAGGATCCCAATAGCAATAGCTGCCCTGGCGAGAGGAGGTACCGGGAGTGCCCAGAATACTGCCCCGGCTATACATCCGGTCACATACCCGGCAAGGGGATAGAGCCAGATTCGCTCTGCAAAGGCTTCAAACGGAGCCGTCCTCCCCAGAGGGATGATGGTCGTGAACTGGAGAAGGGCTCGTACTGATTCAGTCAGACGCATCGATAGGTACCCTTCACCGTCAATCTGCATAGATATACCTGAATATCATCCAGTCCAACCGGTCTTATGGTCTTCCTCTCCCGGGCACATACCCACACCCCTAAAACTCCGCTATTTTGTGGAATTCTTGCCAATACCCTCCTCTCAACCGTCCCCGGACTGTCCGGGGCAGGTCCGAATCCCCAAGGATCGCTGTTGGTCCCTAATCTTGATGCTGAACTAATTCTAAACGGACGGATTGAGAGTTGTGATGCGACCCCGAATACCCCGTCAGGATGCCCGACTCCTGCTTCCATAACCAGGTCAATGGTAGAGTTAGCCGGATTTCCCGTAATTTTTCTGAATGCAGGACTTGTGCATGACCTCATCGTTCCCTCCCTGAACATGGCTGGATCTCCGGGAAAGGATCCCCGAAATGAACCTGCAGTTCCTGATGTAGGTACCCTCTTTACTCATGGCCAGTATACCGGCCGGCTCTTCTCTCATGCGTATGATACGCTGGTCATCGGTGAATGCGTCCCAGGCGGGACAACCACGGCGTTATGCCTGCTCAGATCTCTTGGATTTAACGCCAGAGTGAGTAGTGCAGCAGTTATCAACCCGATGGGGCTGAAAGAAGAGATCGTCTCCACAGCACTGTTGAGAATATCTGATGTATCACTGGCAGATCCACTTCATGCAGTCCGTGAGGTTGGTGATCCGATGATGGCGGTGGTGGCAGGAATCTGCAGTACCTATACCGGGCAGGTATATCTGGCCGGGGGGACCCAGATGCTGGCTGTTGCAGCAGTACTCGCAGGACTTGGACACCGGGTTCCAGAAATTGTCACCACTATTTATGTATCAGATGATCCAGATGCGAACTGTGTGGAGATAGCATCCCAGATCGGTGCCACCCTTACGGTAGTAGATCCTGATTTTGGTGCTCTTGCCCACTCAGGACTGGTCAGATACTGTATCGGAGAGGTGAAAGAAGGGATGGGAGCCGGTGGCGCCATGTTCCTTGCACATCTGATGGGACACTCACCTGATGAGATCAGGCAATCGATACTGAACTTTGTCACCAGCTACTGCCCCTCAAAACCTTTGTAGCTTTACGTTTTATGTATAGGGAAGATGTTCCCCATCTATGTGGTCAACAACTATGGCCAGTTCAATCATCTCATCTCGCGGGCGCTCCGGGATCTCGATATCGAGTCTAAACTCATCCCAAATACTACACCGCCCGAAGAAGTTGCTGCCGGCTGCCGGGGAATCATCCTTGGTGGCGGACCAGATATCAGCCGGGCCGGCAGATGTGCGGAGTATGTCAGTCTCGGCATTCCGGTCCTCGGGATCTGTCTCGGGCTTCACATAATTGCCACCGCATTTGGTGGTGAGGTAAAACCGGGTAGTATGGGAGGATATGGTGCTGTTGATGTTTCAGTGATAGAATCTGACACTGTTCTTTCCGGGTATCCATCCTCGATGCAGGTATGGGCATCTCATGCTGATGAAGTAGTAACTGCTCCGGCCGGGTTTGTCAGGATGGCAACATCCCAGATCTGTGGAAATGAAGCCATCCGTCACCCGGATCTGAATATCTATGGTCTTCAATGGCATCCGGAAGTCAGCCATACCTATGAAGGATACCGGGTGTTTGAGAACTTTGACCGGATCTGCACCGAATGAAGAGACTGCCTGAAGATGCAGAGTCAGACTTCAAGAGTCTGACTGAAGAGATACTGACCAGCGGTTATGTGTGCCGGCGATGTGGCGCCTGTTGCCGGGAAGTTTCACCAGGGTCAAATATCGTGATGGTCAGCCCTGGTGAGGTCAGAGCGATCATGAAGGCGACCGGTCTTCTATTTGATGAGGTTGCTGAACCATATCCAGACACCATCCGAGAGAACGATCGCGAGTACACTCTCGGATGGGCAATCAGACGAACCGGTGAACAGTGCCGGTTTTTAACCGCATCCGGCTGCCAGGTATATGAGAACAGACCCTGGATCTGCAGGACGTATCCGTTTATGCTGGACCGGGGGAAACTCAGGAGCTTTCCCTGTGAAGGGATCAGATCTGACGCCGAAGGTCTCCTGACCACCCCTTCTGAGAGAGTAGACACCTGCTCTCTCAATGAAGAAGCAGAAGCACTTGCCCTTGTACTCCGTCAGCGGCAGGCAGCAGAAGAAGCAGAAGAACAGCGGATTGCGGCTGTATTCAATACACAATCGATCCCTCAGGGACGGTTGATTGTGATCGACGGAGAGGGAATAAGGGTTATTAATGGGTGAGATCCGTATTATCGGGACAGCACATGTCTCGCAGAAGAGTGTTGATGAAGTCAGGGCAGCGATCGAGGAGTGGAATCCTGATCTTGTTGCTATCGAACTTGACCAGGGGCGGTATCTGGGCCTGAAACAGCAGCAGGAGAATCCTGATATTGAAGATATCCTCCATGGGAAGAACTTTAATCAGCATCTGATTCAATGGGTGCTTGCGTACATCCAGCGTAAGATCGGTATGGACGTGGGTGTTGAACCAGGGGCAGAGATGAAGGCTGCTATCGCCGAGGCTGAGGGAAGAGGGATACAGCTGGCTCTCATCGATCGGGATATCAGAATGACTCTTCACCGGTTCTGGTCCTCAATGTCGGTCTTTGAGAAGATCAAGATGTTCTATGCCCTGGCAGGATCACTCATTGTTGCAGAAGAGAGGAGTGACCTCATCAATATTGATGATCTGACCAAGGAGGACTTTGTTACTGTGGCAATGGAAGAGTTTCATAAGTTCTCCCCACGGGGTGCCTACGCTCTGATCACCGAGCGTGATGCTTATATGTGTCACAATCTGATCAAGCTCAGGGATGAACACGAACGGGTTCTCGCGGTAGTTGGCGCCGGTCACCGAAACGGAATGGAGAAGTTCCTTGCAGATCCGTCGACCCTCCCCCCGGTTGCAGATCTCATTGCAACGATCAAGACTCGACCCTGGGGGAAAATCATCGCCGCATTGGTTATGGGTATCTTCGCACTCATCATCCTGGCAATCATCTTCTCAGGGGTTGGCACAGATGTCCTGCTCCTTGCTCTGCTGTACTGGGTAGTCATTCACGGGATTCCAACGATGGTCTGTACCCTGCTTGCCGGAGGTCATCCCCTCTCTGCAGTGACCGGATTCCTCGTCTCACCTATTTCAGCGCTCCATCCACTCATCGCAGCTGGATGGTTCTCTGCTATTGTAGAGGCTAAAATTCGAAAACCAAAACCCTCTGATGTCAAGAAGATCTTCTCAGCCGAATCTTTCGCAGAGATGCGAAAGATTCCACTCTTCAAAGTTGTTCTGGTTGCAGCCCTCGCCAATGTGGGAAGCAGCATAGGAACGTTTGCATATTTTATCGTTATCTTCCCGATTCTGGGAATTGATCCTAATGTTCTGATGGCAGACGGGTTTTCCAATATGTGGCATGCCATCACAAACCTGTTTACCTGAATACTGAGGAATGACATATTCAGATTTTCCCCGATTTCTTTTTTCTTTTTATGAAGCCTTATCCAGGCAGGGTCCGGGTGATGATGCAGTAACACGAAACCTTCTTCATTCACTGCCTGACCTTCCGGATAATCCACAAATCATAGATATGGGTTCTGGATCCGGAGCTCAGACCCTGGTCCTTGCACAAGTAGGTCAGGTAACCGCAATAGATATCTATCAACCGTTCCTAAACCGCCTGATGGTACAGGCAAGGGTGAAAGGCCTCTCAAGTAGGATCACCCCAATTCTGACTTTGATGGATAATTCGGGTATAAGAACAGGAGTCGCAGACCTAATTTGGAGTGAAGGGGCTGTGTATATCATCGGATTTGCACGGGGCCTTATTCTATGGCGTGATCTGGTACGGCCAGGCGGATATGTGGTGGTGTCAGAGATGACCCGTCTGGATCCCTCCCCACCCCCAGAGATTGAGGCATACTGGAACACAGAGTACCCGGGGATCCAGGATATTGCCGGGAACTGTCACCTCATAAAGGAAGCCGGATATACTCTCTTGAGTATACATCCACTCCCCGGGTCAGCGTTTGATGCTTTTTACGCTTCAGAAAAAGAACAAATCGATGTACTGAAGGCCAATGAACTAACAAATGAAGAAACAAGTCTTCTTGATATGATTGAAGAAGAGATTCGATTATACAAACGATATCCAGATTCATATGGATATGTCTTTTTCCTGATGCAGAGACCGATCTGATGGCAGGATATCCGATCCTGGTAACTCCCCGGCTGGTCCTCAGGCAGTTTGTTATTGAGGAAGCGATGGTGGTCAGGAAACTTGCCGGTGCCTATGAGATCGCTCATGGATGCCTCAATATCCCTCACCCATATGGTGCAGGGATGGCAGAGACCTGGATATCCTGTCATGATGAATGGTACCGGGAGGGAAGTCAGATCATCTTTGCTATCACCAGGGCTGAGGACGGGTGGCTACTGGGTGCTGTAGGGCTGGTTCTCGATGAGGATCATGCGAGAGGAGAACTTGGATACTGGATAGGGGTCCCTTTTCAGGGGTGCGGGTATGCAACAGAGGCAGCCAGGGCAGTTCTTCTCTATGCTTTTGAGACCCTCTCCCTGAACCGGATAACAGCATCATACTTTGTACGCAATCCAGCGTCTGGCCATGTCCTTGAGAAGGTAGGCATCCATCGGGAAGGACTCCTTCGGCGTCATCTCAAAAAGGAAGGAGTCTTTGAGGACGTCATCATCTGCGGAATACTGCGTGATGAATGGAGCGACAGACAAACCCGGCCCTCATATCCGGTGGAGACTGCCTGATGAAAGTTGCAGCTCTCTTATCAGGAGGAAAAGACTCGCTGTACGCAACCTGGCGTGCGATGGAATCTCTGGAGGTCGCCTGCTTTATCACCATCAGATCGGCGAATCCCGAGAGTTACATGTTTCACACACCCAATATCGATCTTACCCGGCTTCAGGCCGCCGCAACCGGCATACCCATGGTTGAATGGCAGACTGCCGGCGTTGAAGAGATCGAATTATCTGACCTCAGGGATGCCATCCAAGCTGCTGTTATAACGTACGGGATTTCAGGAGTAGTGACGGGAGCCATCCAGTCAGTGTACCAGGCATCACGGATCCAGCAGATCTGTTATGATCTGAATATCTGGTGCTTCAATCCCCTTTGGCAATGTGATCAGGAGATTTATATGAAGCACTTGATAGATTCCGGGTTCTCTGTGATCATTGCTGGTGTCTTCTCAGCTCCGTTTGATGAATCATGGCTGGGAAGAGAGATAAACTCCCAATGTATCGATGAAGTCAGGGGGTTATCTGCCAGATGGGGAATCTCTCTTACCGGTGAAGGGGGGGAATATGAAAGTATGGTAATTGATGCCCCATTTTTCTCTCACCGCATCAGGATCAATTGTGCAGAAACGACATATAGCAACTACAACGGCAGATACCTGATATCTGAGGCAGATCTGGTGAAGAAATGATCAGTATCGTTGATTGCACCAACCCGGAGTATCCCCTATTAGCTGATGAATATGTCGCACCATTGGTATCCATCGTATCCAGAGCAGGATATGAGCCGACAGTAATCGGTCTCTCTGATCTGAACCAAGAGCCGGAAGTAATGCCTGATGCGGTCATTCTGAGCGGAACCGCTCTTGCCGATACCTGGTATCGGTCGTCAGGTCTTCCCGGGTGGTTTATTGACCAGGCTGTACCGGTTCTGGGCATTTGTGCCGGAATGCAACTGCTGGTACAGGCAGGAGGGGGAACAATCATCCCTTTTTGCGAGATCGGGATGATCACTGTCATCCGTGCTCTGCCTGATTCGATCATCAGAGATGATTCCTTTCAGGCATATGCCCTTCATCAGTCTGGAGTCAAAATCTCTGATTCATGGATTGTAGTTGCCAGATCAGCCGGAGGAGTACAGGCTGTTCGCCATCAGTCCGAGCCCTGGTATGGAGTGCTCTTTCATCCAGAGGTTCGAACTGAGTGGGTGATCAGCCGGTTTCTGGAGTATATGGTAACAGATAGGTGCGGAAGTATCATCTGATGGCCTGATACAGCTGCATTCGACAAAAGATCGGCCTACTGAACCCTGCACCTGGAATTCGGCATTCTAATTTCAAAACGCGCTCCTTTGCCCCCACTTCCAGTCTCATGAATATCCATCTCTAAAAGAGCCAGGATCTCCCTGATAATGATCAGCTTATGACCACCCCCCTCCTGGTCAATACCCAGAAATATCTCTTCTTTTCGATCATGTGCTATGCCTATCCCGTCATCCTGGTACACAAGCACCACATGATCATCATCCCGGTGCCAGGAGAGTGAGATCAGACTGATATGCTTGTTATATTTTAGTGAATCATCAATGAGAAGCGAGAAGATGAACTCGAATACCGGATCTGCAAGCACAAACAGGCCAGTCACCCTGATATCAAATCTGGTTGAGAGGACAGGATAGTGTGACTTGGCAACGCGAAACGCTTCGGTGAGATCATTCCATACCGGATTCTGTTCACCGATGGCCCGTAATAGTTTTGTATGCTCTACGGCATCCCCAATCGCTGTAGCGATAGTATCTGCCTTATGAAGCAGCGAGATGGTATCAGGCTCCCGGGAAAAGTCCCTGGCTGTCTGAATATACCCCTTGAGATGGATCAGGTTTGCCCCGATCTCATACTGGATCAACTGCGTGTACAGGTTCAGTTTTCTGGTTTTTCTGGACAATCTCTCCTCTGTCTCCTGCCGTTTTTTATTCAGAAACCAGAAACAGAAGAGAAGAATTATTAGGAAGGCTGAAAACAGGAGAAACCACCAGGGTACGCCATACTCCATTACAGAATCTGCTGCAGCGGGTGCTGGCCCAGAAAGAGCGAGCAGTGGAATGATGATACCAATCCAGCAAAACCTCATACCCATCCTGTGATGATGATGTATTATACCGTAGACTCATATGAGTGTTTGTATTGATCACCATCAGTATGCGCTTAGACCCGCCATACTGATAGATAAAGCCTGAGAGAGTAATTATCGGGTATACTGACAAGAACTGTATACACCTAGCTCAGCTCTATCCTAGAATTCCCAGTGAACTCTACAATCTTGATGGCCAGGATGCTATACCGTTCAATCAGGACAAAATCAGAAATGCAGGACAGACAGGTCATTCAGATACACATCAACGTCCAGGTGCTCAGATGATGACCAGAATACGATCTTTCAGGGGTTGAGCGATGCAGATCACGGTGTACGGAACTCTTCTGGGAATCTCAGCAATAGTCTCATTCTATATTGCGCTGGTATCCCTGCGTCACCGGACCTGCCGGGGGAGCAGAGAGTTTGTTCTTATGATGCTGGCAGTCGGATGGTGGTCAGCAATGGCTGCGCTTGAGGATACTACCCAGGTGCTAGCCGAAAAAGTCTTCTGCTCTGTTCTTTCATACCCGGGTAGTCAGTTGATACCAGTCTTTTTTCTCCTCTTCTCCCTTGCATATACCGAGAAAGACAGAGGAATGTCCCTTAACCATAAGATGGGGCTCTGTATTCTGCCCTTGGTATCAATTATTCTTGTTGCTACCAACGGGTGGCATCATCTGGTGTGGGAAAAGGTATTTCTTACCGATACCATCTTTGCCGGGATCAGCGGGGTGTATGCCCACGGGATTTGGTACTGGGTAGAGGTCCTGTACACCTATCTCTTGTTTCTCCTTGGTATCGGGATCCTTCTCCATACCACATTCCGGAATAAAGGGCCTTATCTCAAACAGAACCTCCTTCTTTCAGCCGCGGTCTGCATCCCCCTGATCGGCCAGGGGATTTATGCAATCTTTATCAGGGAACTTGATGGAATCGATCCAACTCCTGCCCTCCTGAGTCTGGCGGGGATAATAATCGGGTTGGCCATGTACCGGTTTGATCTTTTTGATCTGGTTCCAATCGGCAGAGAGCAGGTTATCGAGAGCATGGCTGAAGGTATGGCGGTAATTGATCAACCAGGCAGGATTGTTGATATGAACCCCTCTCTGCAGGGTATGCTTTCAGTGACTGATACCCTTATCGGAAGATACATTTCAGAGATTATCCCCGGGTGGCCGGTCTGTCACCAGATCGTATCAATCACCGGATCAGATGGAGAGATTCGTAATCTGGCGATATCCTGTTCTGATATCAAAGATCACAATGGAACTATCCTTGGAACAACTCTGATATTCAGGGACGTAACCAGTGAACATCAGATGCAGACAGAACTCATGAAAAACGCTGCAACACTTGAGATGACCAGTAAAGCACTATGTACTGCAAATATTAGACTTCAGTTGATGACGAGCATTACCAGGCATGACATCCTCAACCAGATAACAGTTCAAAGGGGATACCTGGACCTTGCTATGGGGAGTTCAGACCCGAATCTCCTCAGTAAGGCGATCCATCGTGCCTATGATGCAGCGGGGAATATCAATGATCTGATATCATTCACCAAGGAGTGCCAGGAGATAGGAACGCAGACCCCTCTCTGGCTGAATCTCGGGGATCTGATCCGGAAGATCTCAGGGCAATTCCGTCAATCTTCTGTGCAGATTATTAACGAGGTCCCTGAAGGGGTGGCCATCTTTGCTGATCCACTCCTAGAAAAGGTTCTCTATACCCTGCTCGACAACGCAATCAGGTATGGAGTGACTCTGACATCGGTCTGGTTCAAAATAGAAAAGGATAGAGATACAGGCAGGTATACCCTGATCTGTGAGGACGATGGCCAGGGTATCCCGGCTGATGAGAAAGAGAAGATCTTCAGGCAGGGGTATGGCAAGAATACTGGTTTTGGTCTTTTTCTCAGCAAAGAGATCCTGGCAGTGAATGAGTGTGTGATAACAGAGACCGGAGTCGCCGGTGGTGGTGCCCGGTTTGAGATTCAGATCCCGCCAGAGCGGTATAAAAGAGTCTGAATACGACCTGAGATCCGGTGAGGCCGGATTGCAGGCCTTTTTTTGAAGGGTGATCAGATCAGGCTTTTTTTCTGTAGATATTCAACCCGATCTTGATGTCTTCATTATCAGGCACAGAGATATTACCTTCGGTTGATGCAATGGTAATAGATTTTCCGGATTTCGACTCCCCATAATCCTTTGAGAGATCAACGATAATCGTCAGTTTTGTACCTTCAACAGTCATTTCAATATTTTTCATAGTGATTGTTCCCCCTATGTCTAATAACGTTCATCTTTGTTTCCTTTTCACTATTCCTATGGATGATCTTCACAAGGTACACTTTAATGATAAAAAAATAAGTCCAGATTATGAAATTACCCAGCCAGATTCAATTAAAGGTCTTTAGTTGCTCGGTATGCGACAGAAGTATGAACCGGTACAACCTATCTCCCGACTGGAAAGCGGCGTATAGATCTCTCATACAGATACCTTTTATATATCCACATGCCGGATCAATAATTCAAATTTTAGTGGCCTTTCAACAAGCGGACACGAAAAAAAATGGCCTTTGACTCCCCATTCCCAGGGTCTGAACCGGACACAGATTGCCGGGCGTGTCTCATGAATCATACATGACCAGGTGTTTTCCTCTAATGGCCTGAGAAAGGGGCAATCTACATAGTAATCATCTGTATCCCGGTTAATCATATCAGTCCAGAGAACTTGGGGAATTATTTGAGAAAGAGAGAGCTCCTGGCAGTTTATATATCCGCCTTCTAAGCAGTACGCTTCAAAAAAACCCAGAATGTCTGAACGTTGATCACGAATCCAGCGGGTAAGATCCGCATGGGATGCATGGATAGAAGAACCATATCGACAACATATACCACATTGTTGACAAGTTGGCAATTGGTTTAGGATCTTATCTGTTTTCATGTAATGGCCGGAATTTCCAGAATTATATAAGAAAATGGTTGAGGTTGTGTATGCAATCCACCTATATAATTTTATTCGACCATAATTCTAATGCAGTCTTACACGAGAGAGAAGGATTGAGAGGAAGTATTCTGAAAAAAGATTGAAGAGAAGAAGGATTGGGTAACGCTAAATGTGTACAAAAGGGTTCGTTGATCAGATCTTTGGGCTTTCGCTCCCGATGACCCTGGCGATCTCCCCCATCTCCCGGGCCAGAAGTCTGATGATATCATCAACCGTGATCAGTCCGACGAGGCGGCCACCCATATCCACGACTGGTAGACGACGGACACGGAAGGTTTTCATCTCCCCGATAGCCTGAAACAGTCCGGTATCTTTTCGGATTGTTTTTACATCCTTGGTCATAATCGCAGAGATCAAGGCACTATCCCCTTCTTCAGCGGTGCACGTATCCTTTAAAGCAAGATCCCGATCCGTTACAATACCTACCGGCTTGTGGTCCTCTGTGATGATGACACAGCCGATATTCTTCTCTTTCATCAACCGGGCAACGAATTCAACGGTTGTGTGTGGAGAGACACTGACTACGTTGGTTTGACAAACGGTATAGATGGTCATATTGTTCTGCATATGTATGGACATTAGATCCATATATACCCCTAAAATACGTGATGATGCTGATCATCCGATAATCAGAAGATATCAGGTATGAGTTCCCATATATTCAGAACTCAGGTACCACGGAATTGATCCTATGAACAGATCGGGCATATCATTTTTTCACGGATTTCTCCTACTCTCCCGCCTCCCATTCCACGCCGTGGGAGTTCTTCCCTTTATTCTCGGGACTCTTCTCGCCACCCATGACGGATATCAGATACAACCGGCAGTCCTTGGTCTTGGTATTCTCGGGACGGTTTTTATCATGCTTGCCACGTACTACTCGGGTGAATTCTTTGACCAGGAAGAGGATACCCGCTCAGGGCAAGCCGAAAAGAGCCGGTTTTCCGGGGGGTCACAGGCTATTCAGCTCGGCCTGGTTCACCCGAATCATGTAATCTGGGCTGCATTCCTGGCATTGGGGATCGCTGGCTGTATCGGCGTAATCATCTGGCTGGGCCTAGGAACCGGTCCACTCACTATCCCTCTTGGTGCTCTGGGGATGGCCGGGGGATTTTTGTACTCTGCCAAACCGATCAGATGGGTAAGCCGGGGTCTTGGTGAGATCTGGATCGCATTCTGTTATGGCTGGCTGCCCGTTGCAGCCGCTTACTATCTCCAAAGCGGAGAGATTCCGGTGTCCGTCACACTGCTCTCAATACCGATAGCACTCTCAATATTTGCTGTCATCCTGATGAACGAGTTTGCTGATTATGATGTTGATAAGGAGACAGGAAAGCGAAATCTACTCGTCAGATTTGGAACGCAGAATGGTGCCTATGTATATGCCGGGGCATGCCTGGGAGCGGCCAGCACTGCAGGTATTCTCGCGATTCAATTTCCATCAGGGTATGTTATGGTTCCACCTATCCTTCTTGGTACTATCCTGTCTGCCCTTATGCTCAAGGGAGGGTGGAAACGTGCCTCGATGAGAGAATGGCTCTGCGGAGGTACACTTCTCCTCAACCTTGGAATAACGGGGGCATATATTGCTGCACTCTGGTGGTGATCAATGACCAGAGTATCACGCTCAAAACTGGTTAAACCCTGGTGGTCTCCCCCCTCTCTCCTTGCCAGGCAGGCAGGTTCCCTCATCGCAACCGGTCTGCTCTGTGGTTGGAGGAAGATGCCGGTCTGGATGGTCAGACATGCTCTCTCCTGTATTCCTGGTGCTGCCGGTTCATGGGGGATGGGATGTATCGGATTTCCCGCCCATCCCGTTATCGAACTGACCGGAAAATGCAATTTATCCTGCATCCATTGTCATGCAGGAGCAGGCAGCGGAGATGGGCCTGAATTATCAACCATCGAAATCTTCACCGTACTCGACCAGCTGGCTACTGTCCCTGAGTTCAGGATGGTCGCTTTCACCGGGGGAGAACCCCTCCTCCGCCAGGATATCTTCGAGATTCTGGAGTATGCCAGAGACCTTGGATTTTCTACTACTATTGCAACCAACGGGACCCTTATCACTCCAGATATCGCCCGCAGGCTGGCAGATGCCGGGGTAGCCATCGTTGCAATCAGTCTTGATGCAACAGATACAGAGACACATGATCGTATCAGGGGATTGCCTGGTGCCCGGGATCTGGCCCTGAAAGGGATTAAAGCAGTTAAAGAGGCAGGAATAACCCTTCATATCAATGTCACCATTGCTTCCTATAATGAAGATCAGGTTATGGATCTTATCAGGGAAACTGAAAAGCTTGGAGCTGCCATCCTGATCATGTACCAGCTGGTACCGGTAGGGAGAGGGGGCGCCATCGCTGATCAGAGCCTGGGTACTGATGCAAATAAGAGGCTGATCAGATCGATAGCAGCAGGGCAGAGATCCGTGGCGGTGGTGATCGAACCGGTAGCAGGCCCTCAGTACTGGGCAGATCTCCTCTACAATGCAGGAATCAGATCAGGACTGCTCCTGAAAGTGTTTGAACAGATCTTTCATGGCTGCTGTGCCGGACGGGGATTTATCTATATTAAACCTGATGGGGAAGTGTTGCCATGCCCATTTGTTCCGGTATCATGCGGAAATGTCAGGGATATCCCGGTTGATCAGATCTATCACACTTCACCAATCTTTCAACGACTACAAAACCGGGACCTCCTTCTGGGATCCTGCGGTGAATGTCAGTACAGAAATCTCTGCGGAGGATGCCGGGGTCGGGCATATGCAGGAGGTCAGGATATCTGTGGTGAAGATCCGGCCTGTTTTTTGAGGAATGAGATCGATGAGTCGTGATCTGGATCTCCCCCAACCCATCGCATCCCTGATGGAGGAGGTTGACATCTGCATCACTGGACATATTTCGCGGCTGCCAAAACCCGTTTCGATAATCCTTACCGGCCCTTCTACTGCAGGAAAACGGGTCCGTGCCCTGCTTACTCTGATCTGTGGGCTTATTTCCGGGAAAGCGGATCCTACCCTGGTCACGGTCGCCGCAGCCTGCGAGCTCCTTCATCTGGCTACATTGATCCATGATGATCTCATTGATGATCACCAGGTACGCCGGGGTCATCCTGCTGTACACACCCTTGTCTCTCCTGCTACCACCGTTCTTATCGCTGATGTGATTTTAGCCAGGTCACTGAGCATCCTTATCGAGAGTCAGAACGGTAGAATCATTGAATCAACAGCTGCTACACTGGTCCGGATATCAGAGACTGAGCTTCGGGTACATCTGGGAGAAGCAGGGAGATCATTCTCACGAAAAGAGTACATGGATCGTATCTCTGACAAGACTGCATCCTTATTTGCGACCAGTGCAGCATGTGGAGCATCGCTGGGAGGGGGAGATGATGATCAATGCACCCGGCTTGCCCGGTGTGGTGAACTGATAGGAATAACATTTCAGATTCGTGATGATATCCTTGATTATTCAGGGGGTCCCCGCTTTTTGCGGCAGGTTGGGGCCGATCTTGCTGCTGGTCAGGTGACCCTTCCCCTTATCCTGCACCAGGAGAGAGCAGGAATGACCCCGGCATTCACATCCTGGATTGAGGGGGATCGCAGTTCAGAAACGATTGAAACCCTCATCGCAGAAGTTCACCATTCAGGCGCGCTGGTCGCCAGTGGTGAAGAGAATGAACTGTATTCACGACAAGCGATCGAGATCGCAGCTGAACAACCAGCAGGACCGGTGCGGGACACCCTGATTACCTTATGCAGGTATGCTGCAGAGAGAGATTGGTAAGCAATGACCAGGCCCCTGATCTGATACCGTCAGATAATCCGTATGAAAACCAGATAAGGATTATATTCTTACACCAGTAATGGAATCACTAATGATGAATAGAACCATGATTGCCTCTGCTATTTTTATCGGCCTCATTCTCTGTCTGATTGCTCAGGGAATCGTTTGTGCAGCGCCAGCTCCTCAGACAATTATCAATCAGGCAGCACTTTTTAAACCATTAACACCAGGCATCATCTCAATCGCTCCGAATTCAGGTCATGCCGGAACCACGGTCAGCGTAACCATAGCAGGTACAAATTTTAGTAAAGGATCTGAAGTGTTTCTCTCAACCCTGGTTGATACTGAGACCCGGAAGATCCGGTTTCGCGAAGTGAAGGTTTTTCCTCCATCCCAGATAACCGGTAAAATTCTGATACCAAAAGGGACTCAGCCAGGCAAATGGCGTGTCGGGGTGAAGCAGGAAGGCTTTGTCAGCAATGAGACGGTGTTCTTTGAAGTGATCTGATAATCCAGCGGATGACGATCTATCAAGAGATCCTGCTTTTTATGATTATCCTGACCATCGGGGTGGTCCAGGGATCTGCAGGAAGCAACCAGAGTTGTGGTCAGACTGACATTCATATTCATCTCATTCCTGATGGTCAATCTCCAGATGGATTGTCAGGTCCTGGACCATCAGGTTTTTCTGAAGAGCGACCGAACCGGCCGATGCAGCAGAAAGGACCTGGACAAAAACCAATTGGAGTTCCAGTATATACTGGGAGTGCTGCAGTCCTGATCAGCAGAATGGATAAGAGCAATATTTCAGCAGCAATCATCATGCCCCCCCCGCATACCAATGAAAACCTGTTGGCAGGAGAACTTGAGGGGCTGAATAATTCAGTCTCATTATATCCAAAGCGGCTCTTTCTTGCAGGTGGAGGAGAGTCACTCAATCCTATTATCCATGCAACCCCTCGAGAATCTGTAACCAACGAAACACGACGGGAATTTCGTGCCAGGGCAGTAGCGCTTGCCCGGTCCGGTATTGTGGCATTTGGAGAGATGGCTGCACTACATCTCTCATTATCACAAAGACATCCATTTGAAGAGGTACCTCCGGACCATCCGCTCTTTCTGGAACTGGCAGATGTCGCGGCAGAATATCAGATCCCTATCGATCTCCATATGGAAGCGGTCCAGAACCAGATGCCGATGCCTGCAGGATTCTCTGCAAACAACCCGGCTACCCTTGCACCCAATATTGCAGGATTAGAACGCCTGCTGGACCATAATCCAGACGCCCGGATAATCTGGGAACATATCGGATGGGACAATACCGGGGACATGACCAGGGATCTGCTGGAGACCCTGCTCTCCCGGCATACCAATCTCTATCTTGCCATCCAGATAGAGGAGCGGCTCGAAGCGATGGATGGGACCCCCATGAAGAACCGGTTGGTTGATGAATCCGGGACTCTTCTCCCTGAATGGAGAGATCTCATCCAGAAATACCCGAATCGGTTTTTCTTTGGAACAGACACCTTTATCGCAACCGTTCCGCTCAGAATACCTGAGTCATGGGATCAGACCTGGTCAGTCAGGGATCAGCTCCCTGCTGACCTGGCAGATCAGATAGACCAGAATACCAGAACCCTGTACCGATTTGCCTGCTAAATAACCGGGTGCTCAGGCAATCCAGGATCAGGAAGGTAACGATGATTCAGAAGGGGTACTTTTCCCAGCATCGTTATTGTTGATCCATCTCCAGATAGTGCATGATGCGATCAATCACAATCGGATTTTTTGGCAGGTTTATGTGACAGTACAGATGGGGTGAGGAGAGATTCTCATCATCATCCAGTCCGGCAGGGATGATGTCCAGCGAGACGCCGGGAAGCAGAGAGTCCAGGTGTGAGACCACCCCGTCACCACTCCGGGTTTTGCAGGGAGTGCCATCAGGAGAAAGATCCCATGTTTCTCCTCCAAATATAGGGAAAAACTCAGTAAATCCTTCAGGGTTTGCAGAGACAATAACCCGGTAGGTGATGTCGCTCCGAAGTCCGGATCTTCTGAGGTCCTGCATGGCAGAACTGTGAGGCCTGCAATCCTGCACAATTCTATCAGATGACGGATCAAATCCGGGCGGGACAAATATCCCGGTGAGCTGATCGATAATCTGACTTCCATACTCAGGATGGTGAAAGAGTTCAGCGAGGGCTGATCCATTATTGGGTGGTCCAAGACCAATCAGTTGCCTGACCTGTTCATTATGGGAGGGTCCGTCACGTACCTCCAGGAAATATCTCACTATGGCAGTGCCCATTGAATGACAGATGATATCAAACGAACCACCAAACCCGGTATCCTGCCTGATATCACTGATATAACCCTGCAACAGAGTAGCGATCTCCACAATATCTGATCTCTTCATTGTTGAATGATCAAATCTCCAGAATGGGATATGTGCTTCAGTCAGCCGGGGTAGAAGCCTATTCCAGACACCCGGATGACTATTCCACCCATGGACCAGAATAACCGGATGCCTCTGCGGTGCCATCATTGGATCACTATCTGTCTTCAGAAATGATAGACTCTCTGGGCATTGCGCTGGCACCGGGTTTCTAAAGTCTGGGTTCACCAGACCCGATTTACCAGCCTTGTCGGGATTGTTGTGGATACCGGGGTTCAGATGAATCTAACCTGATGACAAGGATATCTGCAGAGCAATATAACACTCCCATTATGCGCATATGCCTGCAGGTGATGATGCGAATAAGAGTCTGATTCCTCAAAGCACCCTTAGCCCGGATGAATACTACGAGAAGCAGGAAAACCAATTTTTCCCTCATGATGTCTTGTTTCCTAAAAAAATCCCCCCTACGGCTAAATCGAATTCTACCGAATCTATCATGAGTAGAGTCTGAAAAAAGGCCGGTGATCTGTAGCACCAGATTTATACCAACATGAAATTTCCAGATTCTGTCAGCAATGAATTATATCGGGTGTACATGAGCAGTATTCAGAGAAGCTGGACCCTAATCTGAAGATGAATTATGGGGCATTACCGTGAAACGTCATTTTTGCACGGATTTTTTCCTCACACTCAAAAACTTCTTATTCGTGAAATGAATTATTCCTTTATGACAACAGTGATACCTAAAGATGATACCGGACTTGAGAAGAGTGGATATCGAGATGATGTCCCCTGTATCAACCAGGAAAGGAAAGAACTTCTGCAGAAGCTGGCAGAGGAGCATGGAACACCGATTTTTATCATCGACCATGAGAAAATAAGGCAAAACTACCGGGAATTTAAAGAGCATCTCCCTAACGTCCAGGAATACTACGCGGTCAAGGCAAATACAAATCCGGAGATTATCAGAACACTCTTTCATATGGGTGCCAGCTTTGATGTTGCATCCATGCCTGAGTTCATGATAGTCTACGAAAATATCAAAAATATGCCTGAACAGGAACGCCTTGACTGGATATGGGATAAGATCATCTATGCCAATACCATCAAGCCAATAGAGACTATCCAGGCCCTTGATCAATATCACCCTCTTGTCACGTTTGATAACAGCGAAGAACTCAAGAAAGTCAGAAAACATGCTCCCAATGCAGGAATGGTCCTGCGAATACGGGTGCCCAATACGGGATCGATGGTTGAACTGTCATCAAAATTCGGTGCTGATCCCGGCGAAGCAGTGGATCTGATAGCAGAAGCCTTCACGCTGGGGCTTGTTGTGGAAGGTCTGAGTTTCCATGTAGGCAGCCAGTGCACAAATTTTGATAATTATGTGCAGGCCTTACAGATCTCTGCTGATATCATCAACGAGGCTGAGGTGCGAACCGGACAGAAGATCCGGCTTCTTGATATAGGTGGAGGATTCCCGGTAAAATATCACCCAGATGTAAAATCCCTGCCTGAACTCGCCAAAATGCTCAATGCTGAGATTAAACGATTATTTTCAACAGATATGGAGATAATTGCTGAGCCGGGAAGATTCCTGGTGGCAAATGCCTGCTGCCTGGTATCCAAAGTCATCGGTAAAGCGTTCCGCGATGGGAAACCATGTTATTACATCAATGACGGGGTATACCATACCTATTCAGGGCAGATTTTTGATCATAATAACTACCCGGTACTGGCATTCAAAGAGGGAGAGACAACGATTTCCGCAGTCTTCGGCCCGACCTGTGATGCCTTTGATACCATCACCTTAAGTGCAGAGCTTCCGGACCTTGAGATCAGTGACCTTGTATATTCAGAAAATATCGGTGCCTATTCTATCGCCTCGTCAACCTACTTTAACGGGTTCCCTCCTGCAAAAGTTGTTCATATCAACCTGTAACCCAAGGTCCCTACCCATTTATCCCTTTTTTTCTCGCCCTTTCAAGAGCACAAACGATTCCTGGCATGATGATACCAGAAAAATCATATATTACCATTGAATAAAGAGTGAGCAGATGTTATTACTCAAGAAGAAGTGGTCACTCCTCATCTACAGTCTTATTCTCGTCGTTACCCTGATTGTGATAAGGATTGTCATAGACCATTATAATCTCGATATTATTGCGATGAATCCGGCGATATCAGCCCTTATTACCGGGGTTATCTTTACGATAGCCGTGATATTTACCGGCACACTCACCGATTATAAAGAGAGTGAAAAGATTCCTGGCGAACTTGCAGCCGCAATAAAGTCTCTGTATTCTGATTCGTTCATCTTTACCTCAGCCGATGCAGATCTGATTGAACGATACAAGCAGAGTATCAGGGATCTGTACCAGGTGATGGTGGCCAATTTCAGATCCAACCAATGGGATATCAATGCCGTCCATCAGGCAGAGCTGGAGATCAATAAGCGGTTTGCTGAACTGGGAATCCAGAATGTTGCACCCCCGGTCCTCGTGAAACTGCGTAATGAACTGACCACGATTGACAGAATCTCGAACCGAATCAAGCAGATCAAAGATACTGATTTTATTCCGGCAGCATATGCCATATCCGAGATGTCAGTTGGGTTTGTCATCATCATCCTCCTCTTTCTCAAAGGGGATTCGCTCATCGAGAGCATCTTCATCCTTACAGCGATCACAATGATGATCACCGGGCTCTTCTTCCTCATCAAAGATATGGATGATCCATTCGAACTTGATGTGGGTGCTTCTGCTGATGTGGATATGTTTCTCTTCCTTGAACTGGAACAGTATCTCAGGGACTAAACCCCTCTTTTTCAGGTGTCCCCCACAGGGCACGAGATATCCTCATACCTGACAGATCCCAGTAGAACAAAAACGAAAGACTCCCGTGCTATGGTTCTTTCTGTATCTCAGATATGGGAAGCAGAACAAAAAACGAAGAACCCTTCCCGCAACCCTCACTTTCAGCCCAGATTTTTCCATGGTTTAATGTCACGATCCTCCGGACAATCGTAAGACCCAGCCCTTTTGCCTCAAGACTCTGCCTGGACTGATCAGAACGGTAAAACTCATCAAATATTCGCCCCAGATCTTCAGGTTCCATTCCGATACCGGTATCGACAACAGTTATGAGCAGCCCTTCAGGTTTCTGCTCAGCTCTGATGGTCACCTTTCCCCCGGGTTTGTTATATCGAATCGCGTTTGAGAGAATATGACGCAGAATAACCGGCGCATGGACCGGGGAGAGGGAGATATACACATGAGGAGGAACCTCAACTGATACCTCAATCCCTGCTTCTTCAGCCAGTGGTTTTAGCGTTTCTACAGCGAGAATGGCAAGGGCATAGATCTCATACACCTGCCTGTCGGTTATCGTAAACATACTATTCAGGTTTGCCAGGTGAATCAGTTGTTCAACCATCTTCTGCATCGCATCAATGCTCGTCTTCATCTGAGTGAGCAGTCTGATGATATCCTTGTCTTTCTCCTGTTCTATCAGAAAAGGAATCAGCCCGACCAGGGGAATCAGCGGAGATCTCAGATCATGGGCCAGTTGCTCGATGAACTGATCCTTCTGGATGAGCAGCATCTCAACCTCATGGGTTCGCTCCCTGACCTGTCGATCAAGATCATGGTTGACCTTCTCCAGGCGTTCCTGAAGATCAGAGAGATCCCGGTTACGGGCCTCAATGATCCCGGCATACTCAACAAGCCTTTCTTCCTCTACCTTTCTTGCAGTAATATCAGATCCAAGAGCAATAATTCCGGATATTTTTCCTTCAGCATCCCTGAAAGGGACAACCCGGACCCAGATGACCACAGTCCTGTCATGAATCACCACACTGGTCTCAAATTCGGCACTCTCTTTCTCCCCAGAGAGAATGGCCTTGTCCAGCGGTTCCATCTGCTCAGTCAGCAAAGGCGGGAGCACTTCGGCATCAGTCCGGCCAATGATTTCGCTACACGGGAGGCCGACCATAGCACAGAAACCCTGGTTCGCCGTAATATATCTCCGATCCCGATCCTTATACACGGCATACCCGGGGAGTGCATCCAGAAGGGTGGTCAGTTGGAACCTCTGATCTCTCTCTTTCTCTTCAGCACGAATTCTCTCAGTAATATTGGTGAACATCAGTACTGAGCCTGAAGGGGAACCAGCTCCTTCTTCTAGTGCGATGCGATCAACCAGATATGCCTCCTGTGCCGTCCCGGATCCCAGCCTTATCTCACACCGGTTTGGAGTCCTGTCAAAATTCCCAGATACTACCGACCATTCAGGCATGAGGCTGGTTACGTCCATGCCGAGATCGTGTAACGAGATGTTAAATATGGCTGCAGCAGCAGGATTGATCTCACGGACCCGGCCTATCTCATCCAGAACGATAACCCCGACAGATATTGTTTTGAGGACGGTGGTATGAGCAACCGGGAGGATATCAAGGAACCTGAATCTGGTCACCGCCGGAATGATAGTAAGCCCGGTAATAACCAGTGCAAAAGGGGTGAGATCCAGATCAGGAAGGGGAGTGATGCCTGATATATTGAGAAACAGAGCAACAAAGGGCATTATTGATCCGATCAGGAGAAGACCTATCTGCGGACGAAAAAACGGTTCTGCTCGTCTGAACATCAAAATGAGCAGGCCGATACTGATGAAGATCATCAGGACATTGTATACAGTGTTTACGTTGTACCAGGGGCCTTGAACGATACGGAGCATAGGAAACGGCCCGGTAGAACTCATCGTCACAGACTGGTACAGGACTGGCAGCATCCATCCTGATGAGCTTATGAGGAGGGTTGTTGTTGGAATAAGTCCCAGAAACAGAATATTTCGTATATCAGATATATGGGTATAGCCGGTGTACCGCATTACCAATGCCAGCCAGATCGGTGGAGCAAGAGCGATCCCAATATATTCCAGTTTGACAAAGAGCAGAGCCGTTTCCACATCACTGCTACAGAGTTCAAGGGCATTACCAAGCGTATAACAGGTGATGGCAGAAAAAAGGAGTGCTGCAAGGGTGCTTCCTGCCTGAGGACGATGACGGAACGTAACAACTGCAAGCAGGACTGAGAGAAGAGCTGCAAACAATGGAGCCACGGCCACCGGATTAAATGAGAACATAAACACGTGTTTTCTAGAAGAAAATCAGTAATATATCGTTCAATGCTTCTCTGCTTCAGACCAGAACATCAGCCAAATATCTATGGGTACTTATTGGCACCGAAGCAGTAATAACAATTCTGAATAGATATTCTCATATATACATACCAGGGTATTTTTTACGACATAATGCGTATGGACTTATGTGTACACCATGAGCATGCAGCAGGGGGGAAAAGGTGTCTGGGGTCGCGTCCATCAGGATTATTAAAACCGGTACAGTCCAGTGCGAGGGGTTTGAGAACTGTTCAGCCTCCCTTTTTTTGTTCAAGGACAAGATAGGAGTGGGGGGAGGCTCTACGGTTACCTTTATCCGATCAGATAAAAACATCCTGGTAGATACCGGGTATGATGGTGGATGGGACAGCCGGGAAACAGATGCAAGGAACCGTGCAGCACTCATCCTCGCCTTATCTGCAGCAGAACTCACCCCTGATGATATCGATATCATCATTATCACACACTGGCATTTTGATCATACCGGCAATATATCCCTTTTTCCCCGGGCCCAGGTGATCACCTCCGGTATAACCGTTAAAACCAGGCATTTAAAGTCAGCACAATGCTCAGGAGGGGACATTATCGCAGAAGGGGTCTCTATCATTGATACACCAGGCCATACCGAGGGGCATATCTCAGTGAAAGTGCAGATGGCAAGTATGAACAAGAGTCAGCGGACGGTGATTGTTGCCGGTGATGCGATCATAAACCCGGTTTATTATATGATGGGAAAGATATGGGATCATAATCCTGATTTCTTCTCGTATGATGCAGGATATGAGAGTATCAGACTGATCCAGGAAGAGGCTGATTATATCATTCCCGGCCATGGGACGATCTTTGAGAACTGTAGAAGATGGCAGGGACCTGACCCTGAACAGACCACACACAGAAGACCGACACGAATTATGAGAGGGATAAGATGAAGATAGCAGTTACCGGGAAGGGAGGGGTTGGCAAGACGTTCATCGCCGGAACCCTTGCCTGTACCTTTGCGGCCTCTGGTTTGAAGACGATAGCAATCGATGCAGACACGTCTCCGAACCTGGCTCTGACTCTTGGCATGACTCCTGATGATGCAGCACGGATTCTTCCGGTCGCCGAGAATGAGGCACTGATTGAGGAGAAGACAAAGACAGAATATCCAGGTGTCTTCAAACTGAGCTACTCGGTTGACGATATCGTCACCGGGCAGGCGGTCAGGACCCCGTGCGGAGTCCAGCTCCTGGTGATGGGAATGGTCAGGGCGATGGGAGCCGGATGTGCCTGCCCTGCCCACAGTCTCATCAGAACTCTCATGTCCCACCTCATCGTAGAACGGGATGAGGTGGTCATTCTTGATATGGAAGCAGGCGTTGAACATCTGGGCAGAGGTACGGCAAAGAACGTCGATATCATGCTGATCGTCACCGACGCTCACCAGGCTGCTCTGCTGACTGCCGGACGGATAGCAGATCTTGCGAGACCTGCCGGATTGTCAAAGATATATTATGTCGCAAATCGGGTTACAGACCCGGCGTCCGAGGCACTCATCAGGGCAGCCGCAACAGACCACGGGGCCGAGGTCATCGCAGTGATTCCATATGATCAGGAGGTCCTGATGGCAGGAGTGCAGGGAAGAACCCCTGCACGTGAGAAGGGATATATGGCCGTCAAAGAAGTACGCAATCTCGCAGATCTGCTCACCTCACTCACTGGAGAAGATGTATGAAGATAATCGTGACGATGGGCCGGGGAGGTACCGGCAAGACAAGTTTTGTCAGCATGATGGCTGATTATTTTATCAGAAAGGGTGATGCCCCACTCCTCCTGGTAGACCTGGATCCTGATCAGAACCTGGGAGAGATGCTTGGGATTGATCTCGAGGCTGAGGGGATTAAAACGGTTGCTGAACTGCTTGAAGAGACCTTTATCGGCAAAGGGGGAACTACTGTCGGCATTGCCCCGTCAGAGAGGATAGAAGACCGGATCTGGCGCAATGGGCTGTACGAGGGAAAAAATTTTGATTTCCTCGCTCTTGGAACCAAATGGATAGAGGGATGCTACTGTATGCCTGATGCTGCACTCAGAGACGCTCTGGCCAGGCTTGCCAAGCAATATAAGTACGTCCTTATCGACGCCCCCGGAGGTCTGGAGCATCTGAACCGGCGGGTTACTGCCCAGGTAGATGAGATATTTGATGTCCTGGGACCTTCCAGTAAGTCATTTGCTCATCTCCTCAGGGCAAAACGGGTTGCCGAGGAGTCAGGGATTCATTGGAAGAACTTCTCAAGTATCGGAGGATTCCTCTTTCCGGCAGAACTGGGAGCTCGGGCAGCTGCAGTAGAAGGGATCAGGTACCTAGGGAAGATAGAGTATGATGAGGTGATTTCTAAGAGGGTCATTGAAGGACTCTCGCTCCTTGAGGTCTCCCCTGATCTGCCAGGACCAGCTTCCATCAGAGAGATCCTGCAGACCGCGGGATATTAACAGAGACCGGAGGGAGGAGGAGAACCCTCCAAATGCTTTTTTCCCCTCTTTTGTATACCTTTCCCGGAGGAATCTCTAAAATGACCCGGATTTGTGCCCTCCTGATCTGATCGACAGAGCCGAACTCTAAATATTCTTGATCCCCCTAATGTACATCAGAACAACCGGCCGGTTACCGTGAACAGGAAGAACGTAACTCTTAAACTGAGTGAGGCGAAGACCGCTTCCGGCTCTCTCCGCGACCTGCAGGTCTCGGTGGGCCGCGTGCGTGGGGAGCAATGGGATGAACAGGAGGGGCCGACACCATTCCCCTCCCACAGCGATCTGAGAAGTTGGGATCGCACCCTCCTCTCCCGGTATAAACCATTATATCTCCCGTTCTGCGACCTTTGCTGCCTCTGTACCTATGGCAAGTGCGACCTTTCAGGGGGAAAGAAAGGGGCATGTGGTATTGGAATGGAGGCCCAGCAATCACGAATTGTACTCCTTGCGGCATGTATCGGTGCTGCTACCCATGTAAGCCATGGGAGGCACCTTCTGGATCACCTGATTGAACATTTCGGGCGGCGACATCCTCTTGATATCGGAGGGTCATCGATCGAGACCGAAGCCCCGATCATCAGGCTGGTCTGTGGAATAAAACCGCAAACACTTGGCGATCTTGAGATTGCCCTTGATTACTGTGAGAAGCAGATCACCGAGCTGCTGGCTGCAACCCATACCGGCCAGGAGAGCGATGCAATAGATTTTGAGTCCAAAGTCCTCCATGCCGGGATGATCGATCATGTCGGGCTTGAGATTGCTGATATTGCACAGGTCTCTGCTTTTGCATTTCCCAAGGCAGACGCTGATGCACCTCTGGTGGAACTTGGTCTTGGAACGGTTGATCCAACAAAACCAGTCATTCTCGTCGTTGGGCATAATGTTCCCCCAGCCATTGATATCATCGACTATGCCCGGGTTCACAAGCTCAGCAGCGAGATTGAGATAACCGGCATCTGCTGCACTGCGATTGATCTGACCAGGTACAGTCCGGATGCAAAGATCATCGGCCCGATCTCCTGGCAACTCAGGTATATCAGAAGCGGACTTCCCGACGTGATCGTGGTTGATGAGCAGTGTGTACGGTCTGACCTCCTTGCTGAAGCACAGAAAGTTCATGCCCCGATGATCGCCACCAGCGGTAAGAACTGTTCAGGCCTCCCTGACCGGACAGAAGACAACCCTGATGCTATTGTTGCCGATCTGGTAAGCGGTGCAACACCGGGTGTCCTCATTCTTGACCCTGAAAAGGTTGGTGAGGTTGCTGTCCGAACCGCAGTAGCGGTCATGGATATTCGCAAGAAGTTCAGAACCATTCCAGGTCCTGAAGAACTGATAGAACTGGCAAAGAAGTGCGGCGGATGCCAGGAGTGTATGCGGGTATGCCCTGCAGGAACACCCTTGGCAGTCTCGATGCAGCAGGCCGGTCGGGGAGATCCCTCGGCATTAGCAGCAATCTATGACACCTGTATCGGCTGCGGAAAGTGTGAGGATGTCTGCAATAAGGAGATACCGGTTCATAGTGCCATACTCTCGGCTGCAGATGACCAGATGAGATCAGAACGGTTCACAGTCAGATCTGGACGTGGTGCTATCCAGGATATTGAGATCCGTGAAGTAGGCGGTCCGATAGTCCTCGGTGAGATCCCCGGGGTCATCGCCTTTGTCGGCTGTGCAAACTTCACCAACGGAGTGAAGGATGTTGCAGAGATGGCACGCGAGTTTGCCAAACGGCGATTTATTGTGGTCACATCAGGCTGTTCTGCGATGGCGATCGGGATGTACCGGAATGAAGACGGACAGACCCCGTACGAAGAGTTCCACGGCAGGTTTGACGCCGGCGGAATTGTTAACGTTGGGTCCTGTGTCTCAAACGCTCATATTGCCGGTGCTACCATCAAGATAGCCAGTATCTTTGCGAAACGGAATCTTCGCGGAAATTACGAAGAGATCGCAGATTATGTGTACAACCGGGTTGGTGCAGTCGGAATCGCCTGGGGAGCTATGTCGCAGAAGGCAGCAGCGATTGCAGCCGGATTCTGGCGGCTGGGTATTCCGGTCATCGTCGGACCGCACGGATCAAAATACCGCAGGATGCTGCTTGGGCGAAAAGACAAGCCTGAAGACTGGTTTGTCTATGATTCACGCACCGGAGAGAAGGTGCAGGTCGGGCCGGTTCCCGAGCACCTCTTTATCTCTGCCGAGACTCCTGAAGAGGCAATGACCCTTGCAGCAAAACTCTGCATGAGGCCAAATGATACATCACGGGGCAGATCGATGAAACTGACCCATTATATTGATCTGTACAAGCGATTGTACGGCAGTATGCCTGACGATATCAACCTCTTCATCAGATCACCAACTGATATTCCGGTCACCATGAAGGACCAGATTATGCCAATCCTTGAGGAGAAGGGCTACAGTGAGCAGCCAATACCAAATCCGACCCTGCTGCGTTCGCAGATCAGGACACCAAAGGGGTGAACAGAATGGCAGGAGATGATGCATGGCTCCGTGCTGAGATGGGGGGAACAACCCGGGCGACGGTGATCTCAAAACCAGAAGTCCTCGTTGCTCTCTTAAAAAAGGCAAAACGACCGCTTTTTATCATCGGGCATGAAGTTACGGCTGCAGGCCCGGAGAGTGAGGCGCTGACAGAATTTATCGAAGGAGTTGCCCGGGCAAAGCGTGTTCCGGTGCTGGGAACCTCTCATATGATACGGGATCTGATTGCGAGGGGAATAAAAGCTTCAGCGATCATGGGAGGTATGGAGATCGTAGACCGGCTGCGGGATCCTGACTGGAAAGGACTTGACGGGCACGGGCAGTATGATCTGGTATTGATAGCAGGGATGTCGTATTCTCTCGGTTGGGTGCTCCTTTCAGGCCTTCGGCATGGGGCACCAGGTCTGAAAACGATAGCACTGGATCGAATGTATCAGCCGAATGCATCCTGGTCATTTAGTAATCAGCCTGTCGGGCCATGGCGGGTGTCACTCCAGGCAGTTCTGGCACTTCTGGAGAAGGGGTAAATAGCAATGTTTGAGGATATTCCAGTAGAGGTCGGTCTCGTCTATGAAGGCGAGCGGATACGAAAAGAAGATATGCACGTCGAACTCGGGGGGCCAAAGGTCACTGAGAAGTTCGAGATCGTGCTGGTCAGAAAGCCAGAGGAGATAGAGGACGGAAAGATCACGGTCATCGGCCCTGATCTGAAAGATATTCCTGAGGGCTCCCATGTCAGATTCGGCCTTTTGATCGAGGTTGCCGGGTCAAAACTGGAGGAGGACCTGGAAGGGGTGCTAGAGCGCCGGATCCACGAGTACATGAACTATATCCAGGGAGTCATGCACCTGAACCAGCGGTATGACATCTGGATTCGTGTCAGCAAAAAATCATACGCCAAGGGTCTGAACAGTTTTGTCTTCATCGGCAGAGCGATGGAGGAGCTGTTCAGGAGTGAACTGGCCCTCATTGAGAAGATTCAGTTCACCTTTCTGACCGGCGGGGACGATTTTGATGCCAATTATAAGATGGCCCGGGATCGGTACGAGACCCGTGATGCCCGTGCCCGTGGCCTATCTGACGAGCAGGTTGATACCTTTTATGGCTGTGCTCTCTGCCAGTCATTTGCCCCGTCCCATATCTGTGTCATTACTCCGGAACGGTACGCCAACTGTGGGGCCATCAGCTGGTTTGATGGTCGAGCAGCTGCCAGGATGGACCCTGAAGGCCCCATCTTCCCGATAGCAAAGGACACCTGTGTCGACGCTGAGAAGGGGGAATACTCAGGGATCAACGAGCATGCCAAGAAGCGGTCGATGGGCGAAGTTGACCGGGTGTACCTGTACTCGGCATTTGGATACCCGCACACTTCATGCGGATGTTTTGAAGCAATTGCCTTCTATATTCCCGAGGTGGAAGGGTTCGGTATCGTGCACCGCAGGTTTTCCGGCCCGACGGTCAACGGCCTGCCCTTCTCAACCCTTGCCGACTCCACAGCCGGTGGTCGCCAGGTTGAGGGATTTCATGGGATCTCTCTTGAGTATATGAGATCCAAAAAGTTCCTGATTGCTGATGGCGGCTGGGACACCATCGTCTGGATGCCAAAAGAGATCAAGGACTCGCTGACCGGATACATTCCTGAGGATGTTATCGGAAAGATTGCTACCGAGGCTGATGCCACCGATATTCCTGCACTGGAAGCGTTTCTCAAAGCAAACGACCATCCGGTTGTGCAGAGATGGCCAGAACCGGTATCAGCAGAGCCATCAGGCTTCGCTCCAGGCTTTGAAAGCGGAGGTTCATATGGAATGCCAGGACAGGGACCGGTATTTGTCGCCGGAGAATTACCTCTGTATGCAGGAGGGGTGAAGATTATCCTGAAGAATGCAAAGATCTATGCAGAGAAAGTGATCATCAGACCTGCTGAAAAAGATGCCAAAGGAGGGAGTGGTCATGGCAGGTGAACCCGATCTGTCCGGTCTCTTTCGGATACTTGGACCCGGACTTGCCGAACTCCTCTCTGGCAGAGAGATTGTCCTTGAGAATGTAGAACTGGATCTGGCAGAACTTGAACTCTTCCTCCCCCTCGGGGGATCCCAGATGGTCATGCCACCCGGGTTTTCAGGAATGACAGGTATGGGAGCTACACCACCGGCACCAAAGGGAATCGACCGTTCCCTCTGGCCATCTGCACTCCTCCCTGATCCGTTCACCTCAGTTCCGGAGGTATATCCGGCACAGATCCGGGAAGTTACCCTGGGTGCAACAAAAGGAGAAGGAGGAACGAGAGGGAGCACGGTTACGATTGGCGGCTCACGAGCCCCCCCATTCACCCACCCCTCCACTCCTCCGCTTCACCCCCCGGTCATCGCCATGGATGTCTTTGATACCCGCGTTCCCATGCCCAGGGCTCTAAAAGGCCATCTGTCAGAAGTCATCGATGACCCGGCAGCGTGGGCAACAATGAACGTGGAGAAGTACGGGGCTGATATGGTGACCGTGCATCTGCTCAGCACCGACCCGCTGATCAGCAATGCCACCCCGAAACAGGCATCAAAGACGGTTGAAGACGTACTCCAGGCGGTAGACGTCCCCCTTATTATCGGGGGGTGTGGAGATCCCAAGAAGGATGCTCTCACCTTTGCCGAGATTGCAGAGATGGCTGATGGTGAACGACTCCTGCTCAATTCGGTCACTTCAGATATGGCAGAGGCAAAAACGCTTGAACCGGTTGCAAAAGCCGCCGATAAGCACGGCCACTGCCTCCTGGCATTTACCGGGCTTGACCTGAACAGTGCCAAGGAACTGAACCGTCGTCTCTACCAGTTCTTCCCGGCTGAACGGATGCTGAATGACCTGACCACCGTTGCCTTGGGGTATGGTCTTGAGTACTCGTTCACCATCCATGAGCGGGCCAGGATCGCCGGTCTTATGGGTGATGACGAACTGCGTCATCCGACCATCTCGGCAGCAACCAATGCCTGGTCTGCCAGAGAAGCCTGGATGGATCTTGGCCCCCGGTTTGGGAGTGGCGATCTAAGGGGACCGATCTGGGAGACGATCGGAAGCCTTACCCTCCTTCTGGCTGGTGTTGATCTCTTCCTGATGATGCATCCGCTGGCGGTCTCAACCATGCGGGATGTCTCATCACGGCTGATTGCCGGGACTGCCGGGAAAGCAACCGTGGAGGCAGACTGGATATCTGCCAGGATGGGGTACTGATGGCACAATCTTCAGAGAAGAAAAAGAAAGGGATCCGTGAGATCAGCCCAATTGATGTGTATAAACTGCTCCCCCGGACAAATTGCGGGGAGTGCGGGGTTCCAAACTGTATGGCCTTTGCCACCCAGGTGGTAAATGGTGAAGCAGTCACGGACGGCTGTCCCCCAATCCTCACCCCACCGTATACGGGGGCATACCACCAGCTGAGCGAACTCCTGGCCCCCCTGGTCAGGGCAATCGTATTTGGGACAGGAGATCGGGCCGCTACCATCGGGGGTAAGCATGTCATGCAGCGGCATGAGTTTACCTACCAGTTCCCGACACCGGTTGCAATCGATGTCGCTGATGATATGGAGCCCGCTGCGGTAGAGGCACGGGTAAAGGAGATCGCCAATTTCTCATATAGTTATATCGGCAGGACCCTGACTCTTGATGCTATCGCCGTCAGATCCACGACCGGGGAGCCTTCCCAGTTCAGGGCCATCGTTGAACAGGTAATGAATCTCTGCGATCTGCCCATGATCCTCTGTTCATGCAATCCTGCGATAATAAAGGCCGGGCTTGAGATCGCTTCAGCAAAGAGACCTCTCATATATGCCGCAACAGCTACAAACTGGTGGGAGATGGCAGACCTTGCCGTAACCTACTCCTGCCCGGTGGTTGCATCAGCACCAGGAGATCTCTCATCCCTCAGGTCGATCGTAAAAACCCTGCAGGCATGTGGTATCACTGATATCGTCCTTGATCCCGGCACCTTTGGTGATGACGGGCTAGCCGGAACGATCCATTCTTTTACTGCAATCCGAAAGGCTGCTTGCAAGGATGCAGATCCGCTCTTCGGCCTTCCCATCCTGGGGACGCCAATTTCACTCTGGACCGGTCCTGAATTGAGTGATGAGATCAACCGGTGGCAGGAGGCGTATACGGCCTCAATGCTCATGACCCGGTATGCTGATCTCCTTATTATGCACAGCCTTGAAGGCTGGGTACTCCTTCCGCAGCTGATCTGGCGGTTTGGTATCTATACGGATCCGAGAAAACCAGTATCAGTCGATGCCGGCCTTCGGACCTTTGGCACCCCCGGACCACAGTCACCGGTGCTGGTCACCTCCAACTATGCCCTGACCTTCTTTACCGTTGAGTCTGATATTAAAGCTGCAAAGATCGATTGTTACCTGATTGTTATCGATACCGGCGGGCTCTCTGTTGAGGCAGCCGTTGCCGGCCGGTATCTGACCGCAGAGAAGATAGCCGATGCTCTGAAAGAATCCGCAATCGAGTCCTCAGTCAGTCACCGGCATGTCATCCTTCCTGGTCTTGCTGCCCGTCTTTCGGGAGAGACCGAAGATGCAACCGGTTGGCGTGTCCTCGTCGGCCCCCGTGATTCATCCGGAATCGGGAAACTGATTCGGGATCACTGGCCACCAAAAGACGATTCATAACCCTTTCTTTTTGAGCCATCGTGAAACCTCATATTAATGCCCGTGTATCCGAAGGATTGGTTACCGTACTCTTCAATCCGATGAGCAGAATGGTAACGATACCAGCAGGGGGAACGGTCCTTGATGCCATTCGTGAAGCTGGGATTCAGTTTGAGGCTATTTGTGGAGGGAAAGGCCTCTGTGGAAAATGCCGGATTATCTGGGAGCGGGGGGATTGTACTGAGGATAATGATGCCTGTATCCAGTGCCTCAGCCTGGGAGAGCGAAGACTCAATTATGGTCTGGCATGCCTGACCAAGGTCTGGTCTGATGCTGAGTTTACCATTCCGGTTGAGTCACGAATAGATCAACCCCAGATTCTCCTCTCTGCCAGCATGGATAATGCTCATCTGAATCCGTCAGCTGGCCGGTACCCGGTACAAATCATCAGAGACGGCCCATTGGCTCTTCTGGGGCCTTCGATCCGAATCCCCGGTTTTTCGGGATCTCGTCCGGTGATGACCAGGGAGATGGGAGCAGAAATCACCGAATCAGCAGATCCGGTATCATTACTGATAACTACTGCGAGCGGGAAGGCCGAGGTTATCGAGATAGGCCACGGTATTGGGAGTCTGAATCGACAAGCCTATGGGATAGCGGTGGATCTTGGTACCACCACGGTTGCTGCCTTTCTGGTTAATCTGAAGACCGGGCAGGTCATCACAAAAGCATCTGCACTGAACCGGCAGATTACTCATGGTGAAGAGCTGGTGACCAGGATCGCTCTTGGCAGGTCTCCCTCCGGCCTCTCTACGCTGCGATCCGCTGCTATTGGTAGCATTAACGAAGCGATAAGCAGACTGCTCACCGACGGGGGGGTAGAGCCGGGTGATGTTATTGATGTGTCTATTGGGGGAAACACGGTGATGTGCTGGCTTTTTGCCGGGATCGATCCGACCCCCCTCGATTATGTAGATGCAAAGATCCCAACCAGTTCAATTCTGCTCAGGGCAGAAGCGGCAGGCCTTCGGATAAACCCTCAGGCATGGGTCTGGTGCCTCCCGGCGGTCAGCAGATTTGTCGGCGGGGATGCCATCGGGGATCTGATCACGGCTGGAATCGACCAGAGCCCTGAACTCTCGCTGATGATCGATCTTGGGACAAATGGGGAGATCGTGCTGGGAAACCAGGAGTGGCTGGTCTCGACATCCTGTGCTTCAGGTCCGGCTTTTGAGGGAGCAGGCCTTTGTTGTGGGATGCGGGCGATGCTTGGTGCAATTGAACACGTCACAATTGATCCACAGACCGGGGTTGCCTCGGTCCAGGTGATCGGGGGCACCCTTCCAAAAGGGATCTGTGGTTCAGGGATCATTGATGCAGCACCGGGGATGGCCGCTGCGGGTATTCTTGATTTTACCGGAAAACTGGTAGAGGGTGCTCACCAGGTTGTAAAAACTGATTACGGTCCGGCATATGTGCTGGTCCCGGCTGCACAGACTGAGACCGGCCTTGATATCATGATCACCAAGCAGGATATGGCGTACCTGATGGACACCAAGGCTGCGGTCTGCGGGGCAATCAGTGTCCTGATGATGAAGTACCGGGTGAACATCAGGGATATTAAGCATGTATACCTGGCCGGTGCATTTGGTACATATGGATCTATTGATAAACTAACCGAGTTTGGGATTCTTCCTGAATTTCCGAGTGCTGAATTTCACCGGATCGGAAACGGATCCCTTACTGGTGCGTATATGGCCCTGATGTCTACACAAGTCAGAGAGCGGGCATTGCAGATAGCCGAGCGGATGGCATATATTGATCTGCTGATAGATTCTGATTTTATCGATGAGTACTGGGCTGCTCTGCGGATTCCGGGAAAAGAAGAGTTGTTCCCGTCTTATTATCACCGGACATTGAGATGATCATCTCCAAATTCTGCCTCATTCTTCACTGAATTTTATTTTTTTCGGTTAGACTCTTTCTGTAGAGTTTTTCCCCTGAATGCCAATGGAAAATCCGTCCCCGGCAGAGATCGCTACAAATCCTTTATCCTGGGGAGTCAATAAGACTGGATCATACCCCATGGAACCTAAAGACCGCACGGTCCCATCATATCGAAGAGCAACAAAATGAGACTTACCTGCAGCAACAGCAGTAAATCCATATTCTTGTGAAATTGTGGAATCACTGCCCAAATTATTGCCCCATATAACTAAAGAACCATCACGGTTGAGAGCAATTGATGATTTTTCGCCAGAGGCGACAGATATAAAGCCATCTCCGGATGGGGTTTCTGATACCTGACCATATCGATCATCCCCCCAGGAGATCAGGGAGCCATTAGAGAATATTGCAGCAGAATGATAATATCCAGCTGATATATCCTTAAAGTCACTTCCTCGTGGCGTTTTTGATACCTGACCATATCGATCATCTCCCCAGGAGATCAGAGAACCATCTGAATGAAGAGCAACAGAGTGGTACCCTCCAGCTGAAACATTTTTAAAACTATTTCCCCGGGGGGTATTGGATACCTGCCCATATTGATCTGCTCCCCAGGATAGCAGAGAACCGTTCGAATATTGGGCGGTGGAATGGCAAATACCGGTGGTGATGGCAATATACCCAGATCCAGGAGGGGGGGTAGAATTTTTAGCATACTCCTCACCCCACGCAGCCAGGGAACCATCAGACCGAAGAGCAACAGAGTGCTTTTCTCTGGATGCCACTCCGATGAAATCCACTCCGGTTGGTACATCGGGGACCCGGTTTTCTATGAAACTCCCCCAGGAAACCAGGGAACCGTCAGAACGGAGAGCAAAGGAGAGGAATGGTCCGGGTGAGACTGCGACAAAGTCATTTTCAGTAGGTGTACTAGCTATCTGACCTACGTTATATGAATCCCACCCCCATGAAACCAGAGAACCATCAGAACGGAGAGCAACAGCATGTAAAGTGCCTGCATAAACATTGGTAAAATCATTTCCAGGGGGTATACTTGATTCAATTCCGGTCGTATTATCTCCCCATGCAATCAGAGACTTATCTGATCGCAACGCTACAGAGAAAGTAATTCCTCCTGCAATTTGGGTAAAATCATTTCCGTTTGGAGTTTTTGATACCTTGCCATAGTCATCATTTCCCCAAGATACTAAGGAGCCGTCTGAACGTAACGCGATTGAATGGTATCCTCCGGCAGATATGGCAGTAAAATTCCTCCCCTGAGGCGTTTTTGATACCTGACCATACGCATCATTTCCCCACGATACTAAGGAGCCGTCTGAACGCAATGCGATTGAATGGTATCCTCCGGCAGATACGGCAGTAAAATTCCTCCCCTGAGGCGTTTTTGATACCTGGCCATAGTCATCATTTCCCCAAGAAATCAGGGAACCATCAGAGTGGAGAGCGACAAAATGATACAGTCCTCCATCGACGGCAATAAAATTTGTATCCTCCGGGGGTTTTGACAGTGGATCATTATTATCCCAGAATGGATGTGAAAATACGATAAAAAACTCTTTTCCATCAGATGGTGATAATACTTCACTTCCATTTCCCCAAGATACTAATGAACCATCAGAACGGAGAGCAACGAATTTCTGATAACTTCCAGCTACCGCTGTAAAATCGTGCCCTCCCGGAACGATCGATATACTTTTCTCACCCCATATCATCAACGATCCTTGTGGAACTGGAACAGAAGACGAATTTTCCGGGGAACCCAAAGTAGTTTCGGAGATAATCAGCAGGAGTAAAAGAGTACAAACTATTGTCAAAACCTTATCCTGAATCGTGCTCACGATATTACATTATATTTGGCAGATATCAACCTACCTTAGGTTTTCAGCAATATCATGGCCCCTGGCACTACAATACGGAGCAGAATGCCACTGCAGGTTTTCCTGATGTATCCTTGTTTCAGTACTTTGCCTTAACGTAAAAAAACCCTCATTGAATATGCTAATTTTTGACCGGTACCAGTGCTGATCCAGGGATCGGCAAAATAAAGAAGATATATATCAGATAATTACTGATATGACCAGTACAATGAGACGTGTGTCGGTCATCGCTTCCGGGGATGTTCAGGCAGTAGGATATCGGGAGTTCGTCAGAAAACAAACATTCAAAAAGAATATCGGTGGGTTTGTCAGAAATCTTGACTCCGGGGATGTTGAGATTATTGCAGAGGGAAGTGAAGACGATCTAAAAAAATTTACGAATGCGATCCAGATCAGCGAATACCCTATTGATGTCAGGGATCTCCATGTGTCGTGGCATCATCCAACCGGTGAATTTACCCGGTTTGATATCATCAGGGGAGACAGAGATCAGGAGCTGTTTGAACGGATTGATGTAGCCGGGACGATGCTGTACAAGATTATGGATAAAACTTCCATGAGTCTTGAGAAACAGGATCAAATGATCAATATGCAGGATCTGATGGTTAATAAGCAGGATCAGACACTCAGTAAACAAGATCAAATGCTTGAGAAGCAGGATCAAATGGTTACATATCAGGCTGATACGCTCAAGGAAACGAAAGGATTACGATCTGATTTTGAAACATACCGTGAATCTGAATTTTCTGAAATTAAGCAGAAACTTGAGTCAATTATCCATGCACTCGAAAGAGCAGGCATCATGGTTTAAACAGTATTCCACCGATTACCTGCCAACACGGGTAGGAGGTACCTGTCCGAAGGCCTGAACCATGAAACGGAAGATTATCACTATCCGTTCATTGGGCAGCCTCTTCTGAATCACACTCATCCCGGGAATAGAGAATATCATGATGTTTCTTCAGGTACTGGATTATTTTGTCAGATTCAATCCAGCGTTTGTCCAGTTGGGTGACCAGATCATCTATCCGCGTGACCTGATTTATTACGTGTCGGTTTTCTTCCGGATTCAGTGATTCTGCAATAATTGAAATTACCGTAAGAGGATTTCTAATGCCATCATTCAGAATAGCGAGTTCGGCAAAATTCTTTTGTACCTGTCTAAGAGCAATGTCTTTCTCATAATTGGCCTTCTTTCTTCCGGTATTGTCCTCAATTGTTCCTTCGTAATACAAGGCATGTCCGTAATCATCAAGGACTATGCGAATATTCATTGATATCCAGACAGGTGATCCATCTCTGCACTGACGTTCAGATTCAAACCCTCTGATCTCATCTTTCTGCTTAAGGATGTGAGAAATCAGATCTCGTTCATCGGTGCTGGCATAGATCTGACCATAGGTATTGTTAAAAGTGGTCCTCATCTCCTCCAGGGTATCAAATCCAAATATTTTGGCAAATGCAGGATTGATCTTCAGTAAGGTTCCATCCAGATCTGCCTGGAAGATTCCCTGTATAGAATCTTCAAACAGAGCCCTGTACTTCTTCTCGCTCAACTGGAGAGCATCCTGTGCCTGCTGAAGCTGTTCATAATTCTGTCTGAGTTCTTCTTCATTCGAAAGGAGCTCCTCATTTGCTTCAAATAGTTCCTCCTTTTGAGAAAGAACCTTGCGAATTGAATTCTCTTCAACAGTCCGGTCATTAATGATCGCACAGTACACCTTTTCCTGGCCAAATTCACAATAACTGACACGAACGCGAAGGTATCGTTCAGTTTCGCCCTCTATGAGTATGGCCTCACACACATCTGAACCGTTCATCTTTGACTGCTGCATCAGGTCTTCCCAGGTGATGGATTGAATCCTGAAAGGGAGAGAACTCACAAAAGAACCCCGAATCTGATTGGCAGCAGCAGACACCAACCGGAGAAAAGCAATATTAGCATCAAATATTGCTCCCAATTCGTCAAACCAGATAATTCCCTCATTCAGATGCTCAATTGAGTACCCCATCTTTTTTAACGATTCCTGATCCTGAGTCTCTGTGGTGATATCAAAGATGTACCCTTCCAGTGCCACAAGTTCAGTATCGCGAAATATCCCTTGTCCTTGTTCCCAGACCCATTTTATTGCACCATCTTTACAGATGATCCGATACACAAATCGATAGGGGTTATTATGTTCAATCCCTTCCTGAACAGATCTCCGTACCATCTCCCGATCTTCAGGATGGATGATCATACCATATGATATATCACGATTATATAGCAATTCTTCAGGAGTATACCCGGTCAAAAGCATAACCCCATCACTGAGAAATTCCATCGTCCAGTCAGAATCACTCAGGCATCGGTACACCATCCCCTCAAGATTATCTATCAGCGTCTTATGGCTTCGTATACTCTCCTGTAATGCCTCTTCCATCACCTTTCGCTGGGTGATGTCGGTATGGGTCCCAACCATCCGGGCCGGACGGGTATCAGCATCATACTCCACCACCTTCCCTCGTCCCAGCATCCATTGGTAGGACCCATCATTTCTTTTAAACCTGAATTCTACATAATAATTATCAGATCCATCAGAAAAACAAGAATCAAGCGCCTCTTGTATCCGGTTCTTATCTTCAGGATGAATTCTCATGAGCCAGTTCTGGTAATCAGGGGGAAACTCTCCAGGAATATATCCGGCCATCCGATAATACTGAGGTGAATAGAACGTTTGCCCTGATTTTATATTCCAGTCCCATAATCCGTCGTTAATAGCCTCAAGGGTCAGAGCATATCTCTTCTCACTTTCCAGTTGCGCTTCCTGCGCTGCTATCCTTGCGGACAACTCATTCTGCAAATCATTAGTCCTGCTGGCTACCATCTTGCGAAGCGTCCAGATCCAGAAGAGGATGATAAGAATGAAGATGATGATGGGAATCAGTACGTACAAAAATATCTTCTGAATTAGCTCTGTTTCAACCTGGCGTTCCTGTGGTGCAAACCATGTACTTGAGATTGATTCATATTTCCCGTTTCGGTTGAGTATGATAATTCCCTCATTCATCATCTCAATGAAGGCGGGATTCGACACATGAGCAGCGATACAGAGTTTGAGTCTATCAACCGGCTCCCCGACCGGTTTAAGATTGGTGATCCCTTCCTGCTTCATCAGATAGAGTGCAACCGGTTTGTTGATGATGGCCGCATCATACCCGCCAGCTGACATCAGGATCAGTTGTTGCCGATAATCCGAAGCGATGGTAATATTTGCAGGAAATTTTTCTCCCTTTAATTTTTCTTCCCAGATGTCCCCTTTAGCGAGAATGATTCGTTTCCCTCGTAATTGATCGAGTGAGGAGAATGTTGAGTTCTCCAGGACATACAGGTACCAGTTTAACGTGATGATGGGAACTGAGAAGACAAACCTATCTGTCCGGTTTATGTCATACGCCATCGTCCCGGAGAAATCTATGGAGTTATTGGTGAGTGCCCCTTTTACATCAGCCCAAGGGTGCGGCGTTACATTTACCGTAAATCCTTCTTCTTCACCGATAGCCCGGATGATATCAACCGAAAACCCAGCAGCATTTCCTGAAGAGTCTTTGAACTCAAAGGGGGGATAATTTTCATCAGCCCAATAGTGATAAACAGGGAGATCCTTCCCTTGTGCGGCTGATATGGGAGAAAACAAGAAAATTGAGAGCAGGATACAGAACACGATACGGAATGAACGGTCTGGTATACACGATAGGGAAAAGGCCCTTTCTCTTTCCAGGCAAGTCATCTTATGCATGAGTATCTCTCTACCGTGTCTCCCTTCCTCATGGGAACGGAGATAATGTTGGATAACTGAAGGGGATCTCTCTAATAACCGATATCTGCATTGATGGGTACGACACCATCACGCAAGTCATCAGGTAGTATTCTCTGCAAACCGCCACATACCTTTTGGAACGGTTATCTCGAATCGTGCTCCTTTTCCAAATTCTCCGGTCTCTTTTAGGCTAATGCCGGTGATATTGAGAATTTCACGTGACAATGCTAACCCAAGACCAGTATTCTTTCCATATCCCCGTTCAAAAATAAGGTCTTTCTCATCTGGAGAAATTCCAATACCATCATCTTCACACACAATGATAATATCGTCACCAGAATCCCATTTAGAAAACAGGATTGTGGGGATCTTCCCACTATACCGGATTGAATTGTCCATTTGATTATAAATAACCTTGAGAATCAGGGGGTCAGCAAATATCTCCACACCTTCAGGAATATCATTTTTTAACAGCAGATGTCCCGGTGATATTTCCTGGGCAGCTGTTTGGATGAGGGTTCGGGTATCCTGCCAAAAGGGATGTGAAACCCCAAGACTCTCATAATCCTGAGTAAATTGGATCATAGAAGCAATGTTTTCTGCTGCATTCATTGCCTTCTGAGAATAGTCCCTCATAGGCAGTCCAGTCAGCTCATCTTCCAAAATCTCAAGATATCCCTTCAATGCTGTTAATTGATTATTAATGTCGTGACGGGTGATACTTGAAAGAAGAGTGAGTTTCTGGTTTGCCTGGAGAAGAGCCTCTTCCACCTGTATACGCTCGGTAAAATCATGGAGGATCCCTTCAATACCACGCTTATTTCCCTGTGTGTCATAAAAGAAATGACTACTTGCCGTGACATATCGAATGGTACCGTCTCCGCCTTTTAAAGAAAGAGGAAAGCATTTAACCTCTCCTTTTTCAGCAAGAACAGCAAGAAATTGTTCTCGTTCTTTTGGATCCGCGTACAAGTCATTGATAACATTGTGCCCTATCATTGCTTCAGGAGAATCATAGCCTGCCAGTTTGAGCCCGATTGAACTTATCATCGTAATGTTCCCCTGGAGATCAGTCCGATAGAACAAATCCTGCATGTTTTCAATGATAGATCGGTGCTGTGCCTCACTCTCTTGCAATGCAATTTCGGTGAGTTTTTTACTCGTGATATCGGTGAGAACGGTTAGCATTGCGGGCTTATCCGTATGTGGGATCGGTGCTGCCCGAACGACCATCCATCGCGGCTCTCCAGAGGAACCATTCACCACAATCTCATATGGTTCAACCAGGACACCCTGTTGCTGAAGCCTGGAATTATTTGTGATCAGATCCTGATATTCCGGGGCCACATAGGAGAGCAAGGATGTTCCAATTATCTGTTCCGGGGGCTTATTCATCAACCTGGCTGCTTCTGTATTTACAAAAGAGATGGTATCTCCATCATGAATGATGACAGCATCGGGAATCTGTTCTTGAAGTTGCCTGAATAACGATTTGCTTTTCTGCAGTGCCTCTTCCGTTTTTCTCTGGTTCGTTATATCAACGAGAGATGCAACGCTATATGTAGTTCCGGGAATCACACCGACGTTATTGATGCAATGTCGAATCTCTCCAAGTCTGTTGATAAACCTGAACTCATAGACCCTGGGTGCAAGTGTTGGCTCATCCCGGCGATGATGATGGTATTCCTTCATCTGATAGAGATCTTCAGGTACCACAAATTCAGTCCAGCTCTTCTTGCCTTCCAGTTCCTCAATGGAGAATCCGGATAATTGTGCAAATCCCGCGTTCGCCAGAATGATAGTAGTACTATTGTCTATGATAATCGTCCCGGACCCGGTCAGATCAAAGAGCGTCCGGTAGAGATTATCTGATTCCTGAAGCGCTATTTCAGCCTTTTTGCGTTCAGATATATCTCTGAATATTCCTTCGACCCCGAGAATAGTCCCGGCATTGTCAAAATATGTGTGGCTACTCGCAAGTACGGTAATTGGCGTCCCATCCGCTTTTTTAAAGAGAATTTCAAGATTCGTAACAGATCCTTCTCTTAGAATGCGTGAAAGTACTGCTTCTCTATCTTGAGGATGATAATAGAGAGTCTGTGCAATATCCTGTCCGTACAATTCTGATACGCAAGGATAATCAAGCACCGTTGCCAGGGAAGGGCTTGCAAGGATAAGGTTGCCTTCCTTATTCGTACGGTAATAGACATCCTGGATATTCTCTAATATACTGCGGTAATCAGCTTCACTTTGTTCGATACGCCTTTGATTTGCGACGACTGCTTCGTATTGATCACGTAATTCTTCTTCAGATGCGGCCAATTGTTCATATGCTGCCTGGAGTTCTTCTTCAGCCCGTTTGCGTTCGGTAATATCAACCAGCATAACAATGCCAGCAGGTCTGTCTTCATAGAGAATACTACCAGAAGAGAGATGCACCCATTTTGTTTCACCGGATTTAGTGAGATATTTTACCTCATATCTGGCCGGCACTTTTTCCCCACTCAGTCTGGCAAGGCCGTTCTTTTTGACCAGATCGCGAAAATCAGGATGAAAAAAATCCCAAAAATTCATTGAATAGTGTTCTTCTTTACTAAATCCGGTTAAAAAAGTAGTATAGTCATTGACATATACATCTTTGTCGTCCTGAAATACCACGATTGCGACTGGAGAAGTATCAGCCAAAACACGAAATTTTTCCTCGCTTTCAATCAATGCATGTTCAGCGTGTCTTTTCTGAACTGCCTGTCTGATTTTATGAGAGAGTTCTGCAAATTGTGGCTTTGGATCCCCACCCTTTTGAAGATAGAAATCGGCACCGCCATTGAGAGCAAGGATTACTACTTCTTCACGCCCTCTTCCGGTAAATAGAATAAATGGGATTTCACCATAGTAAAGACGGACTTGTTTTAAAAATTCCAGCCCGTCAATTCCCGGCATCTGGTAATCAGAGATGATGGCATCAAACCGCTCTGTTTCAAGGCGATGTAATGCAGTGGAAGCAGAATTTATGGTTGTGACTGAAAATAATCCGGATTTCTCAAGAAATATCTTTCCAACAAAGAGAAGATCTGGTTCATCATCCACATACATAACATGAATTTTTTTGGTCATTATCACATCATCCGGACAATCGCGTCACTGTCGACAAGGCTGAGATTTCTTAGGGAAATGGACGCCGTCTCACGTTCTTTTTTAGGGTACGCAGCAGTCATTTCTGGTTTTAGTCAATTTTCCCTCGCATGAGTACGGTTTGGATACAGTATCGGGCCTGACAAAACTCCTGTGGGCATGATGAGTGTTTATAATTTAAAACTCTCAACCTTATCCTTGAGGTTTTTCGCCATTTCTTTTATTTCGCTGGACAAACTCGCTATTTCCTCTGTCGCTGCACTCGATTCTTCGGCTACGGCTGCAAGTCCGGTCATTTTCTTCTCTTCTCCTGACACCATCTGATGAATAACGTCTACATTCCGGGAAACACGGTTCGTAGATTCAGCCTGATTTTCTGTAGCCCGGGTTATTTCTGATACATTTGTCTCTGCAACATCAATATCCCGTGCAATCTGGTTTAATGAAGACAGAGCATTGGAAACTGACATTGTTCCGGAAGAAACTGCCTCAAACGCTTTTTTCATAGAATCTGCAGTCATTTCACTTTCTTTCATAAGCGAAGAGATCAGTTCTTCGATATTGCCTGTTGCCCGTTTTGACTCCCCGGCAAGGTTTTTCACCTCTCCGGCGACGACGGCAAATCCTCTTCCCTGTTCACCGGCACGGGCGGCTTCTATAGCAGCATTGAGTGCGAGAAGGTTTGTCTGACTTGCAATATTCGCAATCATCTGAACAATCTTTCCCACCTCCTTCATCCGTTCATTCAGTGTTACGATATGATTGGTTGCTTCACGTGAGATATCTTCAACGATCTTCATCTTCGCAGTAGCATCCTCACCTTGCTGAACTGCTTGATTCCCGGAGGTGGATATCTGAGCGATCAGTTTCAAAACATCCTGAGCGCTCGCTGCTATCTCTTCAATGGATGCAGAAACATCAGTTATCTCATGCGATACCTGATCTAACTGGTTCATCTGATCGGTAATATTATTTGAGGTCTCCTGACTTGTCTGTGCTACCTGTTGTGACCCTTCAGCGAGGTCTATTGTCGATTTGCTGATATCAGAAATGGAGAGTTCAAGAGATTTACTCTGCACCAGGATGGTAGACAACACCTCGTTTATCGATGAAATTGATCTATTCAAATCATTCTTAACATCAGAAAGTGGATCTCCCGGGTATGTCTGTGCAGGAGTTGAAAGATCTTTCTCTGCCACAGATGACAGAGTAGCAGCCAGTTCTTTGATACTGATGGTTAATTTCTGTTCTAATTCCTTTATTGCAGTAATATCAAAATAGACAGCCAGAACTTCGTGTATCGAGCCATCCACTTCAGGGAGGGGGAGATAATGAGCGGTAAGATACAATTTCTTCTTTGGAGTCTCAACCCCGATCTCCCCGGATACAGACACTCCTTTTGTAAATGTATCTTTGAAATCTCCACCGGTTTTCTCAAATATTTTAAAATCGGTTATTTTCATGGAGAGCAATTGATCAATAGAATATCCACTGAGATCAACCCAGGTTTTATTTGCCCTAACCACACGAAGATCTTTGTTAATAATAAAGATCAAACCCGGATTATTCTCAATGATCAGCTGATTCTTCTTCTCAAGTGATTTTATTGTGGTAACATCAAAGTATGCGGCAAGAATCTCGTTGATCTTCCCGTCTTCAGAAGGAAGGGGGACATAATGGAAATTCAGGAGAAGTTTTCCCTTTGGAACATCAACGCCGAGTTCTCCGGTAACTTCAACACCTTTGGAAAAGGTGTCCATGATATTGCCACCATTTCGTTCGTATACTTTGAAATCGGTGAGTTTCATCGAGAGTAACTGCGCTCGTGTGTACCCACTCACTGTTTCCCAGGCCGGGTTTGCTTCTGTTACCTGAAGATTTTTATCAAGAATAAAAAACAATGTCGGATTTTTATCGATAAGCGCCCGGTTCCTCCGCATAAGTGAATTCAATGAAGTAACATCAAAGTATGCTGCAAGGACCTCGTGTACCTGGCCGTCCTCAGATATGAACGGTACATAATGGTAATTGAGATGGAGTTTCCCTTTGGGAACCTCAACCCCGAGTTCTCCGGTTACTTCTACGCCTTTAGAGAAGGCATCCATGATGCTACCCCCCTGCCGCTCATACACGTTAAAATCAGTGAGTTTCATCGAAAGGAGTTCTTTCCGGGTGTACCCGGCCACCGATTCCCACACCGGATTTGCTTCTTTCACCTGAAGATTTTTATCAAGAATAAATAGGAGTGTCGGGTTCTTCTCAATCATCATCTGGTTTTTCAGCTGCAATCTCCGATTTTCAGTTACATCAAAGTATACAGCTAGAATCTCTTCAATTTCATCACTTGGAGAGATAATTGGCGTGTAATGGTACACAAGGGACAATGGACCCTTAGGAGTTTCAAGAGTCATCTCTCCTGATATGGATCTCTTCTCCCGGATGGCAGTATCAATCGTCTCTCCTGATCGAGAAATAACCCTGAAATCGCTCAGTTTCATTGAGAGGAGTTGAACCCTGGAGTAGCCACTCAGACGAACCCATGCGTTGTTCACCTCCACAATCTGATAGGCACGATTTAGCATGAACATCAACGCAGGGTTTTCCTGAAAGATTGATCTGTCTCGCAATGTAAGAACGTCATTTTGTTCATGCTCTTTATGTTGATCTGAGATATCCTCAAATCCCAGGAGAATAGTATCTGATTTTTCTTCAGCTATTGGAGAGAACATAACCCGGACATCCCCATTCTTCCCATCATAGTGGATAATCTGAAGATCCTCAGAGTTCTCCGTGCCTCCTTCTGCCAGGCGAATAGCTCGGGAACAGATCTCCTCTGTTGTTCTCCCATCAGGTTGGACCGGCGGAAAAATCCGGGTGATCTTTTGTCCGATGAGATCCTCCCTGACCTTTTCTCCAAGCATTCGCAGGGCTTGTCCTGATATCTCCCGAATAATCCCCTGCTCAATAAGGAGGATCGGAGATGGAATTTTTCGGACTAATAAACCTACATCTGATATTGGTACAGCCTGATTAGAATTTTGTATCATAGTGTCACTCCCCCAAATTCCTGAAAATGCCAATAAAGGCTGGTTTCCCTACGTAATACGTCATTGAATTTGTAATTTCTGCCGTCACAGTACAATAATTTTTTGCTCTGGTGTGCATCTGATAGTGAACGGATGGTGCCTTTCGAATGATTGCCTCATCAGGATCAATACAAAAAGAATAGAATGGCTTTCCGTACAGTTCGTCTTCTGGATACCCGAATGTTCTGATGATGTACTGATGTATATGTGTCAGACCATCCATACCTGGCATCTCATAGTCTGATATGATGGCATCATACGAATGAGTGGGGAAGGTCTTGAAGACATCATCAGGTGAAGAACAGATATCAACAGATATCTCCCCACTTTTCTCAAGAAACAACGTTCCAATACCCCAAAGAGACTTCTGATCATCTCCGTATAGAACAGATATTTGTGGTATGGGTGTTTGGGAAACGTGGTTATGTGAAACTGCTGGAACACCGGCTAATTTTCTAACATCCACAAAATACACCCTGATCTTTAATGGTATATTGTAAGGC